>NZ_DBHKYV010000012.1:0-170337 GCF_057315035.1 Cupriavidus sp.
CGACTGCGTTTGCAGAGCGGTTCGTGTTGCGAGGGGGCGAATATTAGATGAGCTTCCCGGGCTACGCAAGCCCTTTCTTAAAAAAGATGAATGCGCTGTTCCGGGCAGCTCACGTGCACGACTCGGTACAACTGTCGCGGCGGAGACAGCCTTGGAGTTCGAACTGCCCTAAGCTGCCATCCTGACGCTGGCGTTCCCGGCTCAGCCACTATTAGAAGACGCAGTTGAAGGAGACACTCATGACGCAACCCGTGCCTGTCGACCGTTCGCTGGTGGTCGGCTCGACCGACATCCCGCTGTCCGGGGACACGATTCCCCAGTTGCTTGCCCGAGCAGTGGCCGCAAACCCGGATGGAGACGCAGTCGTTTTCCGAGAACAGCGCATCCGTTGGACCTGGCGGGAGTTCGCCATGCAGGTTGACCGGATGGCGGCAGGACTTGCAGCTGGCGGCATCGCACGCGGAGATCGTGTCGGGATCTGGTCGCCCAACCGGGTCGAATGGCTGGTCACGCAGTTTGCTACCGCTCGCATCGGTGCCGTGCTGGTCAATATCAACCCCGCATATCGGCAGGCGGAGCTCGAGTACGCGTTAAACAAGGCGGGCGTTCGGATGTTGGTGACCGCCACGCGCTTCAAGTCCAGTAACTATCTGGGAATGCTGCAGGCGCTGGCTCCCGAGTTGGCAACGGCGCCGCCGGGGCAATTGTGCGCAGTCCGCCTCCCCGCCCTCCGGTCCGTAGTCCGCATGGAGGACGAAGCTACGCCCGGGATGCTCAATTTCTCGGATCTGCTCATTCCACAAAAAGAAGCCCTCGATGCCATCACCGGGCAGCTTGGCCCTCATGACCCCATCAATATCCAGTTCACCAGTGGAACCACGGGCAACCCCAAGGGTGCGACGCTGACGCATCACAATGTCGTCAACAACGGTCGCTATGTCGCGATGGCAATGCGACTCGACGCGAATGACCGCCTGTGCATCCCTGTTCCGCTTTATCACTGCTTCGGAATGGTCCTATCGGTGCTGGCATGTGTCTCGGTGGGCGCCTGCATGGTTTTCCCTGGCGAAGCCTTTGACCCACTGGCGACCATGCGCGCTGTATCTGACGAACGGTGCACGGCCTTGCATGGGGTGCCAACCATGTTCATCGCCCAGCTCGATCATGCTGACTTCCGGCAATTCGACTTTTCCACACTGCGCACCGGCATCATGGCCGGCGCCCCGTGCCCGATCGAGGTCATGAAGCGCGTGGTGACAGATATGCATATGGCGGAGGTGACCATTGCCTACGGCATGACCGAAACCAGCCCGGTCTCATTCCAGAGCGCCACCGATGATCCACTTGCCAAGCGTGTCGCCACCGTTGGCCGCGTACAACCGCATCTGACATGCAAAGTCGTCGATGCGACCGGCGAGATTGTGCCGCGCGGCGAGACCGGCGAACTGTGCACGCGCGGTTACTCGGTCATGCAAGGCTATTGGGACGACGACGAACGTACCCGCGAAGCGATTCGGGACGGCTGGATGCACACTGGTGACCTGGCGACCATCGATGCCGATGGCTACTGCAATATCGTCGGCCGGGTAAAAGACATGCTGATCCGCGGCGGCGAGAACATCTATCCACGCGAGATCGAGGAGTTCCTGTTCCGCCACCCGAAGGTGCAAGCGGTGCAGGTCTTCGGCGTGCCCGATGCGAAGTATGGCGAGGAAGTATGCGCCTGGATCGTGCTCAAGCCAGGCCAGTCGGCCACCGAGGAAGATATTCGTGAGTTCTGCCGCGATCAGATCGCTCACTACAAGATTCCACGCTACATCCGGTTTGTCGATGAGATGCCGATGACGGTAACGGGCAAGGTGCAGAAGTTCGTGATGCGTGACACCATGATCCACGACCTGGGCTTGGAACGAGCAACCACGGCGTAATCCGGAGAGCATCAGATGACCATTCGCATCGTCAGACTGGGCGAGGCCCGCGCAAAGGATGAGGGCTTGCGCATGGGTACCGTGCGGCGTCCGCCGCGCGGCGTGCCCAAGGCCGAATTTGCCAGCCGCGATTTTTACGACGTCTGGTATCCAGTCTTGTCCCCGTCGGCCGAACTGGTGGCGCAGGCGCAAGCGGCGAACGACGACAAGGCCTGGCGCGCCTTCGAGAAACATTTTCGTGCCGAGATGGCGCAACCCGGTGCCAGCCGCACGCTCGACCTGCTGGCGGCTTTCTCGCATCAGACGAACTTCTCACTGGGTTGCTATTGCGAGGATGAGGCGCATTGCCACCGCTCGATCCTGCGCGCGTTGCTGGCGGAGCGCGGCGCGGACCTTGCGTGAGGTCAACAGGCTATGATGCGAAGCTTCGCCATCTGCTGGGTGGCGAATTCCACATGCCTTTCTTACGTCGATGGCACTGAACCTCGTCTGGCTCGGATTTTTCCTATCCTCTTTCCTGGCTGCGTGTGTGCGGCTCGCGGGTGGCGACCTTACCGTCTTCCCCGCCTTGCTCAACAGCCTGTTCGACAGTTCTCGTACGGCGTTTGAGATTTCTCTTGGCCTGGTGGGCGTGATGAGCCTGTGGATCGGCATCATGCGCATTGGCGAAAGGGCCGGCGTGATCGACTTGTTCGCGCGTCTTGTGAACCCGTTGCTGCGCCATTTCTTTCCAGGCATTCCTCAGGGCCACCCTGCACAGGGCGCGATGATGATGAATGTCTCGGCCAACATGCTGGGACTCGACAATGCGGCAACGCCGCTGGGCCTGACTGCGATGCGCGAGCTGCAATCACTCAATCGACAGCCAGATACGGCCACCAACGCGCAGATCATGTTCATCGTGCTGAATACAGCCGGTCTGACGTTGATCCCGACATCCGTGATCGCCATCCGCCAGGCGCTTGCTGTCAAGCAAGGGTTGGTCAACTTCAATGCGGCGGACATTTTCCTGCCCACGCTGCTCGCCACCGGTGCGTCTTGCCTGGCCGGGTTGCTGGCCGTGGCGTGGGTGCAGCGGCTGAACCTGTTCAAACCCGCGGTGCTGGCGATGTTTGCCATCGCAGGCGCGGGCGTGGCCGGAATGTTTGCCTGGCTTCGCCATGCGCCCCCCGATCAGGTCAGCCAGCTGACGGCGCTGGCCGGCAGCGGCTTTATCTTGTCCCTGATCACGCTGTTCCTGGTGTGCGGGGCCATCCGACGGATCAATGTCTATGACGCTTTCGTCGACGGTGCGAAGGAAGGCTTCGGCGTTGCGGTCCAGATCATTCCGTATCTGGTCGCGATTCTGGTAGCTATCGGACTATTCCGAGCAAGCGGCTGCATGGACGTGCTGATGCGCGGCCTCACCGCAGGGTTCACCTGGCTCGGCGTCAATACGGACTTCGTGCCCGCCTTGCCCGTGGGATTGATGAAAATCCTCTCCGGTGCCGGCGCACGTGGCCTGATGGTCGATGTCATGACCGCCTACGGCGTGGATTCCTTCCAGGGACGTCTGGCCGCCATCATCCAGGGGTCGACGGAAACGACCTTCTATGTGTTGGCTGTCTATTTTGGCAGCGTCAATGTGCGTAATACCCGGCACGCGCTCGGATGCGCGCTCTTTGCCGATATGGTCGGATTGGTTGCCGCCGTGTGCATCGCCTACCTCTTTCGATGATCGCGTTGTACGACAACAACGGACATTGTGCTTATTTGAAGTCATTTTCTAATGTCGCGCTTGGTGCGTCGCAACAAGTCGTGTATAGTGAAGTCTGTCTCCTCCACCACCTCGGTGGATTCCAACCCGCGCACAACCTGCGCGGGTTTTTTTTACCCAAAATTTGGGGAATCGGAGGCTTGGCTTAGTTTTTTAGGCTACTTGGTACGGCGAATGTGGCAACTGCACCGTCCCGCATCACATTTCCCGCCGCTGGTGCAAATCGCACCCTTCGCAGGCAAAACTTCCGGAAATGCACGTATTGTTGCAACGCAACAATCTTCCCCGTAGAGTGGTATCGGTACTCACCCTGAGACATCCTGTTTCACTCGTCCGACCATGCGCCGCGCCCCGCGCCTCTTTCGTTATTGGCCCAATGCTGCCTTTTTGCAGCGTGGGATCGTCTACGCACTTTCCTTTCTCGCGCTGGCAGGAACTGCCTGGCTAACGGGCGACAGTGGCTACCTCTGGTCGGCAACGGCATCGATATGGACTTGCCTGGCCGATCGGCAAGGTACGGCCGCATCGCGCATGCGCGGGCTTGGGGCCGTAGGCATTGGTGGCGCACTGGTCAGCGTAGTCGGCGCCAGCCTCACCACTTCTCCGCTTGCTGCGCTGGCCGTTGTACTGTGCGGTGGCCTGATCGCCGGACTGGCCGAAGTACGCGGGCCGGCTGCGGCGCTCTGCTTCAAGCTGCTCTACGTGGTTTTGATCGCCGCATGCCTGCAACCGGTGGTTGGCACGCCGGTGCTGGCCCATGCATGGATGGCCGGGGTCGACTTCCTGCGCGGTGGCGTGTTCGCGTGCCTGGTCTGCCTTGTACTGATTCCATCGCAACGCGATGCGCGTCCCAGGCCGGAGATCATTGCCACCTACGATGCACTGCAACGATTTGCGGCGTGCCTGGCTGAGCCGATCGTGCTGGACACCGCGGTTCACAAGCAGGAAATTCGTCAAAGGATTGAAACCGCACGGGCAGCGGTCATCGGGCGCCGCGGCATGCTCGACCCGGTCGGGTTGCTGCACTATGCCTATGCCGTGACGGTTGCCGATGCGATATTCGCGCTGTTGATCGTCGCCGGCGAACTGCGCGAGCGGGCAACTGGCCAGCACGGACTGCCCCTGGCATACGCCGCGCGATGTCTGGCCGATACGCAGGAGCAGGTACGCCAGGCGCTGACGCGCCATGCCCCCGACCTTCCCGCCCTGAGCGCCATGCTGGGCCAGGACATGCGCCGACTGATCGGCCAGCGTGCCAATGCCGGCGCACCGCCCGCATACCAGTCCGCATTGGCAGCCCTGGCGCAGCATCCGTCGTTTGAACGCTGGCGCGAGACCTTTACCTGGCCCAACGCCGGCATGGCCGGCATGGTCGACCGGCTCGGTCACGCCATTGCGGACATTGCGGCACGCGATGCCCGAGTGTCGCGCCATGCTGTGCGACTGGCGTTTGCCGGTGGTCTAAGCCTGCTGCCATCGCAACTGCTTCAGGTGGACCACGGATACTGGGTTGCCGTCACTGTGATCATGGTGCTCAGCCCGCGCCTGCAGACGACCCGGCAAATTTCGTTCGAGCGATTCGCCGGGTCGCTCGCTGGCGCCCTGCTGGCCTGTGTAATCGGTCTTGCCCACCCGACGCCGGTACTCGCGCTCGGACTCAGCGCCGGGTTCCTGGCCGCCGCCTATTCCCTGCGGCTGACCGGCAGCGCCGGAGGCTTCGCCTTTTGCCTGACTCCCGCCGTCATCCTGTTCTCGTGGCTGGGCGAACCGGCTTCGAGCAGCAGCCACGTGGCGGCCTTGCGCGGCCTCGACACTGCCATTGGGTGCCTGATTGCGCTGGCCAGCTACTACGTGCTGGCGCCGCGCGCCGAGCTTTCGCGGGTATTCCGGCATAGCCTCGACGCCCTTGCCGTCAATGCCGTGTATCTTCGCGCGGCCATTGGCAGCGCGCGCGCGCTCTCCCCGGCCCAGATGCGCCTTGAAGCATTGCGCGTATCGGCGGGGCGTGCGTCGACGCGCGCAGAAGACACATTGGGTCAGTGCGCGGGGGATCTGGACTCAAGGCTCGCCGCAACCCATGCGGCCTTGCATGTCACGGCGCGGCGCATGGCTTCGCTCGCCGGGCTGATTCGCGCGGGGGCGGAATCTGGCGAGACTCACGCGCGCCCCGGAGTGGCAATTCAGACCTTGCTGAGCGATCTTGAAACCCGTCTTGCAGAAGTAGCCGTCCGTCCCGGCCGGACCGGAATCACCGCCGCCATCGCACCCGCACGCCTGACGCCGGTAACACCAGCCGATGCACCGTTCGAGCGATTCCTGGCCGAGCAGACGGTGTATGCGGATGCCCATATTGACAGCGCCCATCGCACGGTGACGGACTTGCGCGCCCTTGCCGCCGAGCAGGCCATGGCCAATCGCACCCGCTTGCCCGGCATGCGCGCCGGCTAGTAGTGGCGGCGCGCATGCCGGGCGGATCCAGCCATACCTGCCCGTGCAGGTCCATGCGGGTCGGCCCCGGCTTGCCGGAAGTTGGTGATTGCCTATAGTGAGGGGATATTCGCCGTTTCCCCGTTCCCGGCAAGACGAGGTGCGCCATGACCGCAATCACTTTTCCCAGCAGCGTTCCCACCTACTGTGGTGCCAGCCTGACGCTGTCCTGTCCCGCGACCGTCAATGGCGCCGAATCACAGTATTCGGTCACCGCGGAAGCACTCGAAGCCTATTGCGGCGCACGTTCCGCACGTGAGGAAGATCTGGTGCACGCGTTCACGACCAATCGCACGCGCATCGAGCAGCTTGCGGAAAGCCTGTTCGAGCTTACCGAGGCGCGCGAGATTGTGCTGCGGGGTGGCCACTTCCGGTTTGCTGGCTGACCCTGCGCAGTCCGCGGCGGTCGGCCGCGGTCGGTGACGATTTGCGTCTTACGCGTCGGCTTCCTTGCCGCGCACCAGCAGGACTGGCATGGTCGATTGACGAATCACGGCTTCGGCGACGCTGCCTAGCACCAGGCGGCGCACGCCACGGCGGCCGTGGGTACCAATGACAAGCAGGTCGCCACCCCATTCGCTTGCGGCGGCATTGATCGAGCCTGCGATATCGCCAATGACGGCCGGATCGGTCACGAGCCTGGTTTCGAACTGCACCCCTGCGGCACCCAGCACGCGGCCGGCGGCTTCCAGCGCCTTCTTGCCGCTATCCACATACGCGCGCTCGATCTGCGTGGGATCGTAGAAACCCGCGTCGAACAGCATCACGCCGTTGTCGACCACATAGAGCGCCAGCACGGAACCGCCGTTGCCCGCGACGCGAATCGCCTCCTGCAGCGCCAGGTCCGATGTACTGCTGCCGTCCACCGCCACCACGATCTTGCTGTAAGCCTTGCTCGACATCGCCTGCCCTCCGGGTAGAGAAATGGTGAACTTCGATACTACACGTGGCGCCGGACTCACGTTGTGAGCCAAATCTGAAAATCGGATGTCAATCGGCTTACGCTTAAATTGACCGACCGGTCGGATTATATTTATAGTGTGCGAACCGCCGGCCCCTCGCGCCAACAGAACCAGAACAACCGGGGCGACCGTCATAGCAGTGACCGTCAAGGAGACGTGATGTACACACAGAGCCTCGACCTGCCCGGCCAGCCGCAATCGGCGCCCCTGGTCTCCGCCGATGCCAGCCTGGCCGAGCGGCAGGCCGCGTTCGATGCGCGCATGGCCGAAGACGCCAAGATCGAGCCGATGGACTGGATGCCCGATGCTTATCGCAAGACGCTGGTGCGGCAAATCTCGCAGCATGCGCATTCCGAGATCGTTGGCATGCTGCCCGAAGGCAACTGGATCAGCCGCGCCCCGTCGCTCAAGCGCAAGGCCATCCTGCTTGCCAAGGTGCAGGACGAAGGCGGCCATGGACTGTATCTATATAGCGCGGCTGAAACGCTGAATGCCTCGCGCGACGACCTTGTCGAGGCGCTGCACACCGGCCGCGCCAAATACTCGTCGATCTTCAATTACCCCACGCTGACGTGGGCCGATGTTGGCGTGATCGGCTGGCTGGTAGATGGCGCGGCGATCATGAACCAGATTCCGCTGTGCCGCTGTTCGTATGGCCCCTATGCGCGGGCCATGATCCGTATCTGCAAGGAAGAGTCCTTTCACCAGCGCCAGGGCTTCGATGCGTTGCTGGCCATGATGCGTGGCACCGAGGGCCAGCGCAACATGGTGCAGGACGCCGTCAACCGCTGGTGGTTTCCGGTGCTGATGATGTTCGGTCCGCCCGATGCCTCATCCACCAATAGCGCGCAAACCATGGCCTGGGGCATCAAGCGCATTTCCAACGATGACCTGCGCCAGAAATTTGTCGACGCAACGGTCGAGCAGGCCAAGGTGCTCGGTGTGACGCTCCCCGATGACGGCCTGGTATGGAATGCCGAACGCGGCCACTACGACTACAGCCCGCTGGACTGGGAAGAGTTCTGGCGCGTGATCAACGGCGACGGCCCGTGCAACCGCGAGCGCCTGGCCACCCGCGTGAAAGCGCATGAGGATGGCGCCTGGGTACGCGAAGCCGCGCTGGCCCATGCCGAAAAACGCGCAGGCCGTGCGGAACCCGCCAAGGCCGCCTGAATCCCGGACCGCACAGGAGACCACCATGACACAACAGAAGGAATGGCCGCTGTGGGAAGTATTCGTCCGCAGCAAGCAGGGGCTGGAACACAAGCATTGCGGCAGCCTGCATGCGGCTGACGCCTCGCAGGCGCTGCATATGGCGCGCGACGTCTATACGCGCCGGCAGGAAGGCGTATCGATCTGGGTAGTGCCATCGTCGGCCATCACCGCGAGCGCGCCGGCCGAGAAAGCCGAACTGTTCGACCCGGCCGCCGACAAGATCTACCGGCACCCCACGTTTTACCAGTTGCCCGACGAAGTCAATCACATGTAAGGCCGGCACCATGACGCAACCGATCATTGCCGACGACGGCAAGCTCGCCGACGCACTGGCCCGCCTGCCGCTGGCGCAGACCGCGCCGCTGCATTACCTGCTGCGCCTCGCGGACAACGCGCTGGTGCTTGGCCAGCGCAATGCCGAATGGTGCGGACATGGCCCGGTGCTCGAGGAAGACATCGCCCTGGCCAATATCAGCCTGGACCTGATCGGGCAGGCGCGCCTGCTCTATAGCCATGCCGGCGTGCTCGAAGGCCAATTGACCGGCCGCGCCCGGCACGAGGATGACTACGCCTACTGGCGCCACGAACACGACTTCCGCAACTGGACGCTGCAGGAACTGCCGCACCACGGCCCGCTGGCTGGCACGGCACGCGCCGAGCGCGACTATGCGGTCACGATCATGCGCAATTTCCTGTACAGCGCACTGATGGCCGAACTGTGGCCGGCACTCGAAGGCAGCCTTGATCCCGAGCTTGCCGCCATCGCGGCCAAATCGGCCAAGGAAACGCGCTATCACCTGCATCACGCCGCCGACTGGGTGGTGCGCCTTGGCGACGGTACCGATGCATCGCACCTGCGCATGCAACGCGCGCTGGATCATCTGCTGCCGTACATGAACGAGTGCTTCACGCCCGATGCCGTGGAACAGGAAGCCGCCGCGCAAGGCGTGGGGGTACTGACCGCCGGTCTGCGCGATGCCTGGGATGCCACGGTGCAGGCCGTTCTGGACGATGCCACGCTGCGTCGTCCGGCACCGTCGGCATTCATCTCGACTGGCAAGCACGGCGTGCATTCCGAACACATGAGCTACCTGCTGGGCGAACTGCAGGGGCTGGCGCGCGCCCATCCGGGCGCCCAGTGGTAGCGGGAACCGACACCCCATGCGTAACGACATCGCTTCGATGACATCGCCGCTTGCGTCGCCGCCGTCGCCGCTATCGCCATTCGCGCCGGTGTTTGCGCCATCGAGCGCGGTCGCGGGCACGCCTGCCGAGCGGCTGGCACGTGCCTGGGAGGCGCTCGACGCGGTGCCCGATCCCGAGATTCCGGTGGTGTCGATCCGCGATCTCGGCATCCTGCGCGATGTAGTGCTCGATGCCGATGGCACGACCATCGAAGCGATCATCACGCCGACCTACTCCGGTTGCCCGGCCATGTCGCAGATCGAAGAGGACGTGGGCCGCGCACTGGATGCGGCGGGGCTGGCGCCATGGCGGGTACGTACCGTGCTGGCCCCGGCCTGGACCACCGACTGGATCACCGACGCCGGGCGCGCCAACCTGCGCGCCTTCGGCATTGCGCCGCCGGGGCAATGCGCGACGACGCTGCAACCCGGCGCCAACGTCAAGCCGCTGCGCTTCATGCCCGGCGCGTCCCAGACGGCGGCCATCGCCTGCCCGCATTGCGGCAGCGTCCACACCCAGGAACTGTCGCGCTTTGCGTCCACGGCCTGCAAGGCGCTCCATCGCTGCCTGGACTGCCGCGAACCATTCGATTACTTCAAACCCTATTGAGCACCCGCCCGGCCATGACACCCCAGTTCCATCCGCTACGCGTGGCGCAGGTTCGCCCGGAAACGTCCGATACGGTCTCGATCGCTTTCGAAGTACCCGCCAGTCTGCGCGAGGTGTACCGCTTCACGCAGGGCCAGTTCCTGACGCTCAAGGCGCCGGTCGACGGCACGGACGTGCGCCGCTCGTACTCGATCTGCTGTGGCGTGCAGGACTACGACGAAAACGGTGAATTGCGCGTGGCGGTCAAGCTGGTCGACGATGGCCTGTTCTCCAACTGGGTGCATGACAACGTGGCCGCCGGCCAGACGCTCGACGTGATGACACCGGACGGGCGCTTTCATGTACCGCTCGATGCCGGTGCGGCGCGCCACTATGTAGCGTTTGCGGCGGGCAGCGGCATCACGCCCGTGCTGTCCCTGATCCGCACCACGCTGGCCGTGGAGCCGAACAGCCGCTTTACGCTGATTTACGGCAACCGCAGCGTGGATACGATCATCTTTTCCGAAGCGCTCGAAGACCTCAAGAACCAGTATCTGGCGCGCTTCACGCTCTACCACGTGTTGTCGCGCCAGCCGCAGGAAGTGGACTTGTTGCACGGCCGGCTCGACCACGCGCGCGTGGCCGCATTCCTGGAGACGCTGGTACCGGTGGACGACATCGACGCCGCGTTCGTCTGCGGACCGGCGTCGATGATCGATGAGGTCGAGGATGCGCTCAAGGCTGCCGGACTCGATCCGCACCGGATCCACGCGGAACGTTTTGGCGTACCGCTGGCGCAACCCAGGCGCACCCCGACCGCACATGTCGACCATGGCGACCATGCCGGCACGGCCGAACTGGTAGTGGTGCTGGATGGCAAGCAGCACAAGATGCGCCTGCCGCTGGCCGATGCCAATGTGCTGGACACCGCGCTGGCCGCCGGCCTGGACTTGCCCTATGCGTGCAAGGGCGGGGTCTGCTGCACGTGCCGTGCCAAGGTGCTCGAGGGCGAAGTGGAAATGGAGAAGAACTACACGCTGGAGCCGTGGGAAATGGAAAAGGGCTTCGTACTGACCTGCCAGGCGCGCGCCCTTACGCCGCGCGTGGTGGTCAGCTACGACGAGCGGTAAGGCTGACAGGTGTCAAGCGCCGCACGCGTATGGTGGGAATCCCACATGTCGGACAGCCGCCGATGCCCGGCGAACCACAGGCCGTGATTACAATGGCGGAACACGCTTCATGCGTCGCACCGCCCGTCCTGCAACCGCCTGCCGGCGGCCTGGGCAGTTGCGACCGGAGGTCCGGGACCCGTCGCACCCTATACAATCACGGTCATGCAATATATCCATGTCGTCAACGGCGATGTCGCGGGCAATACGCTGCGCCAGGCACTGGCCCAGTCGGCCCGGCCCGATCCGGTGGTCGTCCTGCGCGACGACCTCGCCGTGGGCCCGATCGCCGATATCGACAGCACGGGCCTGATCCGCTCGGGCTTCTGGCAGCGGGTGGCCCCGCATTCCGATATCGACTTCGGCGCCGAAATGCGCCAGGCGCTGGACCAGCTCCAGCAACTGCGCCGGGACGACCTGGAAGTGGCAATCTGGCATGGCCAGAGCGCCTCGGACCAGTTGATGCTGCGCCGCGTGGTCTTCCATCTCTACCAGGCGCCCCAGCGCATCAACGAGGTGGCGATGGACCTGCGCGAACTGGAAACGCCGGCGCACGGCAGCCTGACCGCCATCGGCATGTATCCGGCCGCCCGGCTTGCGCGGCGTTTCTCGACCATCGCGCCGGTGTCGGTGCTGCGCCTGGGCCGGCTTGGCTACGAGTGGCAACAGAACGTCAAGGAAAACGCCGATGTGCGGCTCTGGAAAGGCAACACGCTGGTGCCCGCCGCCTATCACAATGTCGACGACGTGATCCTGGAACGCGCTCCGGTGGACTGGACTTCGGCCGCGCAGGTGGTGGGCAGTGTGATGGGCGCCATCGAGGGCCTGCTGGCCAGCGACTGGTTCGTCTTCTGGCGCTGCCGCGAGCTTGTCAGCAGCGGCCAGTTGCAGTTGCGCGGCAATCCGGAAAGCCTCGAATCGTGCGAAATCCGCCGCAATCACATGGCTTCCGGCGCCGAGTGACGCCGTAGCGATAACAGAACAACCGGCGGATCGATCCGACCCATATGGCCAGAACCAAAGCGCCCGACTTCGAGGCGCAACGCGAACAGATTCTCGATTTGGCAGCGGCCGCGTTTGCCGCCACCAGCTATCCCAGCACCTCGATGGCCGATCTGGCATCGGCCTGTGGCACATCGAAGGCACGCCTCTATCACTATTACGAAAGCAAGGAAGCGATCCTGTTCGACCTGCTCGATCGCTATACGCGTCAGTTGATGCGGATCATTGCCCAGGTCGAGGCGGAAGGCGAACGGCAGGCGCGCAGCGCCCGCGATACGTTCGGGCACCTGCTGCGCGCGTTCCTGGCCGAGTACGAGACGTCGCAGACGCGCCATATCGCACTGATCAACGATGTGAAATTCCTGGCCGAGGAGCAGCGCGACGAGATTCTCATGCGCGAGCGCGAGGTGGTTGCGGCGTTTTCACGCCTGTTGCGGCTGGCCTACCCCGATCGCGTGACCGGCGAAAACCAGACGGCGCTGACCATGACCGTGTTCGGCATGATCAACTGGACCTTCACCTGGCTCAAGCCGGGCGGCAAGCTGTCCTACGCGGAGTTTGCCGAGATGGTGGTCAGCCTGCTGGAAAACGGCCTGGCGCCCGGCATGGCGGGCGCCGCGGCGCGCTAGGACCAACGGGCCAGGATCACCCGGCTAGGACCACTCGGCTTCTTCGCGCTTCTGGCGCTGCTCGCGGTCCTGGCGGAACATTTCCTCGAGTTCGTCGCGTGCCTGCTTGGCCAGCGATACCAGCTTCTTCTGGTCCTTGTAGTACGGATAGAAGCGGTCGATGCCCTCGATATTGTGGCGACGGAAGCGCAACGCCACGCTGCGCGCCTCGACCCGATCGAAACCGAGCCCTTCCAGCACCCGTCGGCCGAGCATCAGCGAGCCTTCGAACATCTCGCGCTCGTACGTTTCCACGCCCCGGTCCTTGAGCTGGTAGACATGCGATACGTGCCGCGCGCGGGTATAGATCTTCAGCTCCGGCCAGCGATGGCGCACCTTGTCGATCAGCGCGAGGTTGTCGTTCATGTCCTCGATGCACACGATCATGATCCGCGCTTCGCCCGCGCCGGCGGCCTCGAGCAAGTCCATGCGCGTGGCATCGCCATAGAAGATCTTGAAGCCATATTGACGCAGGAATTCGATCTGGTCGGGGTCATGGTCGAGCACGGTCACCCCGATGCCCTGGGCGTACAGCAACCGTCCGATGATCTGCCCGAAGCGACCGAATCCCGCAATGATCACGGGGTTGTGATGATTGGTGATTTCGTCGTCCGGGCGCTGCGACATTGCATTGAGCCGCGGCGCCAGCAGGCGGTCGAACAGCAGCAACAGCAGCGGCGTGGCCACCATCGACAACGCCACCACCAGCACCAGCAAGGCCTCGGTGTCATGCGGCAGCAAGCCTACCGTGCGTGCCTCGGAAAACACCACGAACGCAAATTCGCCGCCCTGCGAGATCAGCAGGCCGAACAGCAGCCATTGTCCGCGTGACACCCCGAAACGGCGAGCCAGCACGGCCAGTACCAGCGTCTTGACGATGACGAAGGCCGCCACAAAGCCCAGCACCTTGCCCGGCGACTGTGCCAGGATGCCGAAATCGATCGACATGCCCACCGCCATGAAGAAGAGCCCGAGCAGGAGCCCCTTGAACGGCTCGATGTCGGCCTCCAGCGCATGGCGATACTCGGAGTCGGCCAGCAGCACGCCGGCCACGAAGGTGCCAAGCGCCATCGACAAACCCACCGCGTCCATCATCAACGCGATACCCACCACCAGCAGCAGCGAAAATGCGGTGAACATCTCGCGCATGCCGGTGCGGGCGATGATCCGCAGGGCTGGGCGCACCAGGTAACGGCCACCCACCACCACCGCGCCGATCACGGCCACCGCCTTGCCGGCAATCACCCAGTTCTCGGGACCATGCGCGGTGGCGCCAGCACCAGCACCATCTGCCGCCAGCAGTGGCAGCAGCGCGATCATCGGGATCGCAGCGATATCCTGGAACAGCAGAATGCCAAAACTGGCCGCGCCGGCTCCGGTACTCATCAGGTTACGTTCGGCCAGCGTGGCGAATGCAATGGCCGTCGATGACAACGCCAGGCCAAGCCCGGCCACCACGGCCACCTGCCATGGCGCGCCGAACAGGGCGGCAACCACCCCGATGGCCAGCGCGCAGGCTGCCATTTGCGCGGAGCCATAGCCGAAGATCGACTTGCGCAGCGTCTTGAGCTTGCGCGGTTCCAGTTCCAGGCCGATCACGAACATCATCAGCACGACGCCGAACTCGGAGAAATGGAGGATCGACTCGACATTGGTGACCAGCCGCAACGCGAACGGGCCAATCGCGGCGCCCGCGATCAGGTAGCCAAGTACGGCACCAAGCTGGAAGCGCCGTGCTACCGGCACGGCCACCACGGCAGCCAGCAGGAACACCAGCAGGGCAATCAGGAAGTCATGCTGGTTCACTATGCGTCCTCCCCGGATACTTCGGATTCAGGCCATTCCTGCGTTTCCGGCGGCAATGGCGGAGGCGCGAGGTGGCGCGCCACATGCTCGATGTGCAGCGCAACCGCATCGGTATTGGCGCGGTCGGCATCGTGCAGCACGATAGGCGGCAACCAGGTCATGCCGCACAACGTCGCGGTCTGCTCCAGTGGCAACAGGAAATCTTCGATCGGGTGGCCGTGGATGCCATCCGGGCCATAGGCATCGGCATGTCCGCCGGTACTGGCCACGGCCAGCATCGACTTGCCGCGCAGGGCCGTGCCTCCAGGACCGAACGCCCAACCGATCTCGAGAACATCATCGAGCCACAGTTTCATCAGCGCCGGCACGCTGTACCAACGGACCGGAAACAGCAGCACCACGGTTTCGGCGGTCGATACCAAGCGCTGCTCCGCCACGACATCGATGTCGTAGTCGACGTAGAGCCGGTAAAGCTCGCGTACTTCTACATGCGGCAGTTCGGCCAAGGCCTCTGCCAGGGGATGGTTGACGCGAGAGCGTCGAGGCGCGGGGTGCGCATAAATCACAACAATGGGCGGCTCGTTCATAGGGGCGAATTCTAACGGTCATGCCCAAACGGGCGTCCGTAGCGACAGACCGCCAAAAACGTGCCGCGTTGCAGCAAATCCACAATGCGCACGCCTGTGACGCTGTAGCCGCCAGGTTAAGTTATTGAATTAGCGGGATTTTTCGAATTGTCACACTTTGGTACGCCGGCAGCGCCGCTGGATAGCTTACGCGAGACTGACAATTCCACTACAATACTTTTCGCGTCGCAGCAACCTAGTGTTTGCCCGAATCCTGCATTCCGCATCACAAATATGTGTGCAGCGAGAAAGTGCACCGGCAACCACCGCTCCGGTGCTATTTTTATCCCGATCACTGAAGAAGGAAACCAAAGTGAACCCGCTCGAACTGAGCAAGGCCGTCGGAGCCGTCACCGACGAAGATCTTCGCCGTGCAGCCGAGGCACAGGCCACCCAGCGCCACACCACCCTGGTGCGGGAACTGGCTGCCCATCACCGCTCGCGCTTGCTCAAGCATTTTCTCGCCCTGGGCGAGGAAGATCGCCTGCTCCGTTTTGGCCAGTCAGTTGGCAACCATGTGATCGAGGCATACGTGGACAGCATCGATTTCGACCATGACAGCGTGTTCGGCGTCTATGACGAACATCTGGAACTGGTGGGCGTTGGCCACTTCGCCAACCTGCGCGACAACGCGCAAGGCCGCGTTGCCGAGTTTGGCGTGTCGGTGTCGAAGAGCGCGCGGGGCCGCGGTATCGGTAGCGCCCTGTTCCAGCGCGCCGCCATGCACGGCCGCAATACCAATGTCCGCACGCTGTACATGCATTGCCTGTCCCGCAACGCGGCGATGATGCACATTGCCAAGAAGGCCGGCATGAAGGTCCAGTATGCCTATGGCGAAGCCGATGCTTATCTCGAATTGACACCCGCCGACACGGTGAGCCGCCTGACCGAGGCCATCGACGAGCAGGTGGCGGATCTGGATTACATGGTGCGCCGCAATCTGCGCGATGCGCGTCGTTTCGGCCTGCGCTTCTGGCGCTCGCTGGTGCCGCAGAAGGGCACGGCCTGACGACATCGGACTGCCATGAACGCAAACGGCGCACCCTGACGGTGCGCCGTTTGCGTTTCATGCGAGGTCAAATCAGGCCGAGCTGGCTACCGGCAACGCCGTGGTGTCCTTGATCGACTCCAGCGCAAAGCTGGAACGCACATCGATTACCGAGGGATGCGCCAGCAATTGCTCCTGCATGAAGCGGGCAAAGTGCTCCATGTCTTCGACATAGACCTTGAGCAGCAGATCCATTTCGCCGGTCATTGCGTGGCATGCGGCTACCTCTGGCCAGGTCTGGATGGCCGCGCGGAACAGGTCGAGCGGTGCTTTGCCCTTTGGCGTACCGCCCTGTTTTTCCAGCCGCACATTGATATAGGCGAGCAACCCCAGCCCGATCTTGTTGGGTTCGAGCAGCGCTGCGTACTGGCGAATCACGCCAATCTCCTCGAGCCGCCGGATGCGACGCAGGCAAGGGCTGGGCGACAAGTTCACACGCTCAGCCACTTCCAGGTTGGTCAGCCTCCCGTTGGTCTGCAGGACCTCCAGAATCTTCCGGTCGATTTTGTCCAGCTCCACCTTGCTCACGTTTTGTTGCTCCGCAATATGTTTGTCGGCAATTTTTTTGCGCAAATTTAGCAAGTCGTGCACAAGTCCGCAATTTATTTCATGTAAGCGCCAGTGCGGTAATCAGATTCGGCGGCCGCATGGGTCACGCGGCAGAGGCAAGGATGGTGCCAGCTCCATGAAAAACGCGGCCCCGAAGGCCGCGTTTTTCTACTTCTGGGGTTGCCAGGAGTTGCTGCGTGAATACCGCTTAGTTGCCGCTCGGCGAAGGCACGCCCGGTGCCGAGGCGCCGCCCGGACCGCGACGGTCCATGCGCTCCTTGTGCATCTTCTGCATATCAGCCTGGATCTCGGCCATGGTGACCTTGCCGTCGCGATTTGCATCGAGCTTGTCGAAGCGGTTGGCCATGCGCGGGAATGCGGCCTTGAACTCGTCGCGCGTCAATGCGCCATCGTTGTTCTTGTCCGCAGCCTTGAACTTGGCCTCGAACTCAGCCTTCATCTGCGCACGGCGCTGTTCCCAGGCCGCCTTGTGGTACGCAGCGAGCTCGGATTTGTCGAGCTTGCCGTCATGATTGGTATCGATCTTGTTGAACAGCGCGTCGGCTTCGGCCTTCGAAATCGCGCCGTCACCGTCGGTGTCCACCGACTTCATCCACATCATGCCGCCGTGGTGTTCGCCCGGACCGCCCATGCGATGCTGGTGCCCCGGTCCGCCTTGCGGCGCTGCCTGGGGTGCGGGTGCTGCCGAAGGTGCCGGCGCGGCGGTTTGCGCGAACGCGGCACCCACTGCCATGAACATGGCCGAGGCCGCGATAAAGCTCTTCAGGATGTGCGTCTTGTGATTGCGTTGCATGTCTGTGCTCCTTTTCATCACGTTGGGCATGTACGGATTAGAACGCAGACATCCTGTCAAAGTTGGCACTTTTAATACGATGTTACGGGGGTCACAGAATCGACTTGCGGCGTAAACATGCGCAAGACAGGCAAATATTGCGCAACACATTGAAACCGTATTGCCGACGCGTTTTCAAGCGCTTGTGCTGTGCCTGCTTTCGGCTTCGATCAGTCTTGCGCGGCGGGGTTCTCGCCGGGCGCGCCATCGGGTTGTACCGCCTGGAACGGTTGCCCCGGTATCTGGCGGATGTTCTGAGGCTGCTGCTGGAAATTCTGTGGTGGCTGGCCCGCCTGAGGTTGTTGCTGTGCAGGTGCACTGACAGCAGGCGGGGGTGGCGGTGGCATCGGTGTCGACAGCGGTGCGCCGGCACCCGATGGCGGCATCGCAGGCAGAGTGCCCGGACGCCCGACCGCCACCGAATTCTGCAGTGGCAGTGCAATTTCCTGACGCACGCCATTGCGTTCGATCACGATATTGCGCCCGTGAACTTCCGCGAGCCGAATCTGCGGCGACAGCGAGGCGCCCGCGCGGACCGCCTTGGGCGGCCCACCATCGAGCGAGAGAATCGCCGCGGCAGGACCCACGCCATCGAGGTCCGCCACCACGCCAATCAATTGCACGTCGCGCACACCGGCCTGTGCATTGCCGCCGAACAGCGTGGCGACCGCACCCGTTTCCACGGCCTCGGTCTGGGCGACCCGCGCCGACTTGGGAACCGGAATCGTCCGCATTGCACTGAAGGTCAGCACCCAGTGCGTCACCAGCGCGCACAAGGCCACAAACAGCACCAGGCTGGCCAGGCGCGGCAGCCAGGCGGCGGACAGGTCGAAGCGGAAAGCGGGCCGGGTCAGGGTTGGCACGAGCGGGTACGCCAGGCGGCAGTGTTCATGAGATCGCCTAGCGTACCAGACGCATACGTCGCTTGTCTGTCAGTCCTGCAAACCTTGATGCGGTCAGATCAAAGCAGATCGTCGAGCAGGTCGGGACCGAACACTTCACGATGAATATGCGACACCGGAACCCCGGCGGCAATCAGTGCGTGGCGCTGGGCCTGCATGAAGCCGATCGGGCCGCACAGGTAGAAGCGCGCATCGTTGAATGCGGCGGTGTCTTCAGCCTTGAGCAGTGCATCGATCGGCATCGTGCCGGCATGGTCGAAATCACGACCCGCGACATCGGCGTCATGCGGGGTCTCATAGCTGATGTGGGTACGCAGGTTCGGCATCTGTTCGCGCGCCCAGACGACATCGCGACGGTGCGCATGGTGACGGCCGTGGCGGGCGGCATGGGCGAACAGCACCGGACGATGCGGATTCTCACGCGCCAGCGAGCGCAGCACCGATACCATCGGCGTCACGCCGATGCCCGCGGACATCAGCACCATCGGACGGCGGTCGTCGAGTTGCGGCGCGAAGTCACCCCATGGCGTGCTGACATGCAAGGTCGTATCGAGGTGGGCGTTGTCGTGCAGCCAGTTCGATACGGCACCCGCCGGCGTCTGCGCATTGCCTTCCTCGCGCTTGACCGAGATACGCCAGGTCGGCAGCCCGCGCTCGCCGGACAGCGAGTACTGGCGCAGCTGGCGATGGCCATCGGCAAACGTGGCTTCCACGCTGATGTACTGGCCCGGTGCGAAATCGCGCAGCGGCGTGCCGTCGGCGGACGCCAGGGTCAGCGCCACCACGTGATCGCCTTCCTGTTCGCGATTGACCACGCGCACACGCAGCAATTGGCCCGGCGCAACGTTGTGGCGTTCGTAAAGGCGGGCTTCGGCGGCGATCAGCTCGCCTGCCAGCAGCCAGTAGGCTTCGTCCCAGGCGGCCAGCAGCGGGGGCGTGGCGGCGTCGCCCAGCACGGCGGCGATCGCCTCGATCAGGTATTTGCCGACGATCGGATAGTGGGCCGGCGTCAGGCCCACGGCCACATGCTTGTGGACGATGCGCTCGACCACCGGTGCCAGAACATCGGCACGATCGATATTGGCGGCGTAGGCAAACACCGCCGAGGCCAGCGACTGCTGCTGCGAACCATTGGCCTGGTTGCCCATGTTGAACAGGCGCTTCAGTTCGGGCCGGGCCGCGAACATCTCGCGATAGAAGTGCGTGGTAATGGCAAGACCGTGCTCGCGCAGCACGGGAACGCTGGCATCGATATAGGGGCGGGAAGCAGCGGACAACATCAGCGAAACTCCTATTTTCATGCATCTTCAATGCATGTTTTTGCACACAATAAAGCCGGCGACAGGCTTTGCCGGGGCACCTGCCCCGCGGCATCAAGCCACGCGCCGGCTAAGGAAATCCAGATGCAGGCTGATAATCGACTCGGCCGTGCGGCTACCAGACACTTCGCCGAGCGTGATGCCGTCGAGTGACTTGTAGAATGCCTCCTCGGCCTCGTCCAGCGCGCGCTTCAGCCGGCAATTGCCGTGCAGCGCGCAGGGCGGATCGGTACAGTCGATGATCGCCTTGTGCCCTTCCAGCTCGCGCAGGATCGTGCCGACCGACAGTTGCGCCGCGTCGGGGCCCAGTTGCAGGCCGCCGTGGCGCCCACGCGTAGCCGTGATCCAGCCAAGCTTCGACAGCCGCGCCGCCACCTTCACCAGATGGTTGTGGGAAATGTCGAATTGCTGGCCAACCTCGGCAATCGTGATCGGACGGCTCCCGTCACCGCGTGATACATACATCAGCAGGCGCAGGGCGTAGTCGGAGAATCGGGTCAGTTGCATCGTGAGTCGAATCATAGATAACGTGCATCTGCAATGCAAGATTTTTGTTGCGTTGCACATTGGTACATAAAATCACAATCCGGCGCCGGCGCTTCACGCCAAACAGTCATACGGCGGGGGTTATACTCTCCGACCATACCCGGACTCAACATACAGACACGATGCGCAGAACCCTCAACCAGGCTGCGGCCACCAGGACCGAAACCCGTCGTCGCGCCCGCGGCTTCACGCTGATCGAAATCATGGTGGTGATCGTGATCCTGGGGGTGCTGGCTGCGCTGGTGGTACCCAAGATCATGAGCCGTCCCGATGAAGCGCGGATCGTTGCGGCGCGCCAGGACATCTCGTCGATCATGCAGGCGCTCAAGCTGTACCGCCTGGACAATGGCCGCTATCCGACCACCGAGCAAGGCGTTGCCGCGCTGGTGAGCAAGCCGACCACCGAGCCGGTGCCGAACAACTGGAAGGGCGGCGGTTATCTGGAAAAGCTGCCCAAGGATCCGTGGGGACACCCCTACCAGTATCTGAATCCGGGCGTGCGTGGCGAGATCGACGTGTTCAGCTTCGGCGCCGACGGCCAGGCCGGCGGCAGCGCCAATGATGCCGACATCGGCAACTGGGAATAAGCGCTTCCTCACTTCATGACTCCGGCGACGCTGCGCGGCACCCCCGCCCTACTTCCGCATCGCCGGACTCGCGGCTTTACGCTGCTTGAACTGCTGGTGGTCATGGTGATCGCCGGCATCGTCATTTCCCTGGTGGCCGTCAACGCCACGCCCAATGACCGCGGCCGCGTGCTCGACGACGGCCAGCGCATCGCCCGCCTGTTCGAACTGGCGCAGGAGGACGCCCAGCTGGGTGCCCGCCCGCTGGCCTGGGAAGGCGATGCCTCGGGCTGGCGCTTCCTGGAATCGACGCCGCAGGGCTGGGTACCGATGCGCGCCGACGTGTTTGCACCGGGCCGCTGGCGCGTGCAACTGGATGGCGCGGTGGTCGTGCAGGGAGGCCGCCAGCCTGGCAGTGGTCCGCTGCGGCTGGTCTTTGGGCGCGAACTGATTGACGAGCCGCAACGGCTGGTCTTGACGCGCGGCGATATTCGCGTGGACGTGACCGGCGACGGCACCGGACGCTATGTGGCCACGGTGACCCAATGACCCGCTTCCATCGACGGCATGCCGCAGGCTTCACGCTGATCGAGGTACTGGTCGCACTGACCATCCTCGCCGTGGCGCTGACGGCGGCCATGCGCGCGATGGGATCGATGACCGAATCCAGCGTATCGCTGCAGCAGCGCATGCTGGCCGAATACAGTGCCGAAAACCACCTGGCCACGCTACGGCTGTCGCGGACCTGGCCCGAGCCCGGCTCGCGCGGCTACGACTGCCCCCAAGGTGGCGTGCCGCTGTGGTGCGAGGAGGCGGTCTCCGGCACCCCGAACCCGTCGTTCCGCCGCGTGGAAATCGCGGTCTATCCGTCAGCCACCAACAAATCCGTCCGCCTGGCCTGGCTGGTCACCCTGATACCCAATGAAACGCGCAATGTCCTCTGACCGCCGTCACGGGCAGCGCGGCCCACGCGGCTTCACGCTGCTGGAAATGCTGGTGGCCATTACCCTGCTGGCGGTCATGGCGGTGATCGGGTGGCGCGCGCTGGATTCGCTCACGCGCAGCCGTGAACGGCTCACCGATCACGATGCCCGGCTCGACGCGCTCAAGGTCCTCTATGGCCAGTTCCAGACCGATTGCGAACATCTGGCCCAGCCTGCGCAACTGCAGGCCAGCCCGGTCGAGTTCGGCCCGAACCAGTTGCTGATGGTGCGCGATCGCCGCGATGAAGGCCAGCCGCCCGCGTGGCAGGTCGTGGCGTACCGGCTCGACGGCAACACCGTGGTCCGCGTAGCCAGCCGCGCTGCCGGGTCGCGTAGTGACGTGCAGAACGCGCTTGTGACATTGCGTCAGCCCGGCAACGCGGGCCAGCAGTTGCGGCCGTTGCTGGCCAACGCAGACCAGTTGTCGGCACGCGCCTGGGTCGAGCCCGTGGGCTGGCTGATCGATACTGGCCGCGTGCGTACGGCCTTGATGCAGGGCAGCGCTGCTGCCAGCGCCGCCCAAGCATTGGGTGCCAGCGACGCACAGGCGGGCCTGGGCAACATTTCCACCAGCGTGGCTGTCCGCGCGGTCGAATTGACCGTCTTCGCACGCATGGGCGACGGCGATGCCACGCGCCAGTTCCAGAAGATCTGCATGACGGGCTTGTGATGATGCGCCATGCTCCTGCCCTCCCGCACCGGATACCCCGCCAGCGCCGCCAGCAAGGTGCGGCGGTGGTGACGGCGCTGCTGATGGTTACGCTGGCCGTGGTGGTGGTATCCGGCCTGCTGTGGCGCCAGCAGGTTCAGATCCGCTCGATCGAGAACCAGCGCCTGGTGGCGCAGGCAGCCTGGATCGAACGCGCCGCGGTGGACTGGTCGCGCCTGATCCTGCGCGACGACCAGCGGCGCTCGCAGGTCGACTACATCGGCGAACCGTGGTCGGTGACGGTTGCCGAGACCCGGCTTTCCGATTTCCTGGGCGCTGGCGTAAGCACTGCGGAGGGTGGGGAGACCTCGTTCGTTTCCGGGCGGATCCTCGACGCGCAGGCACGCTTCAACCTGACCAACCTCTATATCTGGCAGGCCGATGGCACGAGCCGCGTCGCCAGCATCGACCAACCGTCGCTGCTGGCCTTCAGGCGCCTGCTTCAAACGCTCGGCATGAATGCCGCGCTGGCCGAACCCACGGCGCAATACTTCCTGCGCGCGGCCAAGGGCGTGTCGACCAATGGCCAGCCCCCACCCAGGCCGCCTGACAGTGTGGAGGATCTGCTGGCCATCCCGGGCTACACGCCGCAGATGATCGCCGCGCTCGATCCGTTCGTGACCGTCCTGCCGGAGCGCACCAAGGTCAATGCCAATACGGCCGAGGCCGAGGTGTTGTCCGCCGTGATCGACAAGCTGCCGCTCGACCGTGCGCGCGAACTGGTACGCCAGCGCGACCGGGCCTACTTCAACAATACGGGCGAGGTGACCACGCAACTGCAGGGCATTGCGCCGCAGGCCACCAACGCCGGCGACATCGTCGACGTGCGCACCCACTATTTCCTGATCTACGGCCTGGTAAGGCATGAGCGGGCTCGCCGGCTCAAGGTGTCGCTGGTGTTCCGGGCCGACGTACTGGGCAGCGGCAATACCACGCGCGTCATCTGGGTGCGCGATGCCGATGCCATGCCCGAGCAACGCTGAAACAGGCACGGTCCGCAAGCGGTCTTCGCACAGACCGGTGTAGGAATTGTCTTCTTGCAGATTCAGGCGAGCCACTATTGACGCACGTTAGTCACACAGGCAAGGTATGCTGCTGCGCCGGGCCGGGACAGCAGCTGCCTGCCCGCAGCTGCGCCATGCACTGCGCCCGCCGGGGAGCCATCCGGCGGACGAACAGCCCGCCACGCGCCTCCAGCGTGGCATCGTCATAGATAACAGGGAAATCTTGAGTACCACGCTCTACGTCCGCCTGCCGCACCGGCCGCATGACCAGCCGCAACCCTGGCAGTTTGGCGCGATGCCGTTTGCGCTGGTACGTACGTCCGTTGCAGTGAAAAGCGCCCGGGCAGGTTCTCCGCAGGCGCCTGAGCTGTTGCGCGAAGGCCACGCCCGTGCCGCCGAAATGCCGGCCGCGGATCGCCTGGTCCTGATTGTCGCGGCCAGCGATGTGCTGCTCACGGCAGCCATGGTCCCGCCGCTGCCGCCGGCCCGCCTGCGTCTGGCGCTGCCAAACCTGGTCGAAGACATGCTGGCCACGGACACGGCGCCGTGCCACATCGCGCTGGGCCCGGCACTCGATTCCGGTGCCGCGCCGCGCGGCCCGCGCCGCCGCCTGCTGATGGTGACCGACCGTGCCTGGCTGCGCGCGGCCCTCGACCAGTTTGCCGAACACAAGCACCGCCGCCGCAGCGTACTGGCCGCGCAACTGTGCCTGCCGCTGGCCGAAGCCACCGCGCCGCAGTCCGTGTCCACCGAAGTGCCGGTGGCAGAGCCCGCGCTGGCGGACGGCGCCACAGCGACGGCAATGTCGACGGCTGAGCCGACGCCAGCGCCGGCACCTTCCGTTCCCGAAGTCCCGGCCACTACCGATGCCGCTACGCAACCGGCCACGCTGGTCGTGGAAGCGGCAGCCTCGGCCCTGGCGCAATCGGCATCGCTGCTGGACGCCACCGCGCCGCCGCCGGCCTCCGCCGACACGACCCGGCTCTGGCAACTGACGGTGCGAACCGGCCCCTACGATGGCTACGGGCTGCTGCTCAACGACCAGGCCCTGGCCACCTGGCAGGCGCTGGCGCCCGCCGGGGAATGGCATGGCGACCAAGCCGCGCTGGCCAACGCCCCGGTGCCGGCTTTGCGAACCCAGCGTGCGGTGGCACGTGCCTCGCGGATTTCCGAAGATTGGCGCATCTGGCTGGCTGGCGCCGAGGCAAGCCTGCTCGAGCCCCAGCTCGACCTGGCGCAGTTCGAATTCGCCCAGGGTCGGATGGACCGCTGGAACCTGCTGGCGTGGCGCCTGCCCGCCGCGCTGGCCGTAGCGCTGCTGATCGCGCAGATCATCGGCATGAACGTGCAATGGCTGATGCTGCGCCAGGAGTCCAGGCGCATCGACGCGGCCCAGATCGACGTGTTGCACACCGCCTTCCCGAATATCCCGCCGGTAGCCGAGCCGCCGCTGCTGATGCGGCGCCAGATGGAGCAACTGCGCACCGCCAGCGGCCGCAGCGTGCCGAGCGATTTCCTGCCGCTCGCGGATGGCTTCGCACGGGCCGCGCACGACCTGCCGCCCGATGCGCTGCTGCAGCTCGACTACCGGGCCGGCACGCTATACATCACGCTCAAGGCCGGCACCAATACCAATGCTTTGCGTAATGCCGTGCGGCAAGTTGGCCTGCAGATGGACGAAGACCGAAACCCGCCCGACGCGGCCGTTCGTGCCGGTGGCGCACCGACGCCGCCTGGCTCACGCTGGACCGTCAAGACCGAATCCCGCGCCGATGGCAAAGCGCAAGGACAAGGCAGGGCCGGCGCATGAAGAACGCTAACCGCCCCGCCTCGACACGCCCAGCTGGCGCGCGTTTCAGTCGCCTGCGCCCGCGCATCCCCGAATCATGGCGCGAACGCTTCGACGCGTTCTGGAATGCACGCAATCCACGCGAACAGGCCATCCTCGGCGGCGGTGCGCTGGTGCTCGTGCTGGTCTTCGGCTACCTGCTGCTGTGGGAGCCCGCCGCTACCGGCCGCGATCGGCTGATGCGCAATCTGCCGGCACAACGCGCCGACCTCGCCGAAATGGAAACGCTGGCCCAGGAAGCGCGGGGCTTGCAGGCCAGCCCCGCGCCGTCGCTGCGCGGCGATGCCCTGACGCAGGCACTGCAAGACAGCCTGGACCAGCACGGCCTGAAGGCCACGCGTTTGCAAGCCACCGGCGACAACGCGATCCAGCTGCAGCTCGACAAGGCCGCCTTCGGCTCGGTTGCCAGCTGGCTGCAGGATGTCAGGACCCAGCAACGGCTCAAGGTAACGGACGCACGCATCAGCTACGTCGGTGCCACGGCACTGGTCAACGTCACGGCAACGCTGCAAGGCCCTGGCGCCGGTGGCCGCAACTGATGGCGCGGCTGGAGGCATTGCGCCTGCCCCGCCGCAGGGTCCGCGCGCCGCGCGGCTGGCAGCGGTTGCGCTGGGCGATACTGGGCCTCGCGACGGTCGTCGTGACCGTGGTGGCATCGCTACCGGCAACCTGGATGGCGGATCGTATCGCCACGGAAAGCCAGCGGCGGGTGCTGCTGGCCGATGCCGCGGGTACGCTATGGCACGGCAGCGCCACGCTCGCGCTATCGGCCGGCACGGGCAGCCAGACCGCCACGGTATTGCCGGGCCGGCTGCGCTGGGACGTTGCGTTCTGGCCCTTATTGACCGGCACGTTGCGGGTTGTGCTGGAACAAGACGCGTCGATGGCCGCGCCGGTTACCGTTGCCGTCACGCCAGCCGGCTGGACTGTGCAGTCGGGCAGCATTCGGCTGCCGGCGTCGTTGCTCGAAGGCATTGGCGCGCCATTCAACACGCTGCGCCCGGATGGCACGATGCGCATCGACTGGTCAGGACTGCAAGGAAAGTTTGCCGGCAATCAGAAATTCGGACACCTGACCATGCAGCTTGAACAGATGTCCGCCGCCGTCAGCCGCTTGCGCCCGCTAGGCAGTTATCGCGCGCAGGTCGACCTGATCGGCGCGGACGGCAAGCTGCGACTGAGCACCACGGCCGGGCCGCTGCACCTGGAGGGCAGCGGCACACTTGGCCGGCAGGCCCGCTTCGACGGCACGGCATATGCCGACCCCGAAGCGGCCACCCAGCTGGCAGGCCTGTTAAGCCTGCTGGGACGAACAGAGAACAACGTTACGAGGTTGCGCTTCTGACCCCAGAAGCCGCATACCTGGAACCGATGATGAAAACGCAAGCACACCACCACTTCTTCCGTACCGCCTGCGCACGCGCCACCGCGCTGCTGTGTGGCCTGTCGCTGCTGGCGCCCGCGCCGCTCTGGGCCCAGCCACAGCAACCGGTGCCGCAGCCGAACGACATTTCGCCGCGCAGCAACCGTGACCAGGTCGTGCTCAATTTCGTCAATGCCGACTTGGAATCGGTGGTCAAGGCGGTGGGCCAGGCCACGGGCAAGAACTTCGTAATCGATCCGCGCGTGAAGGGCACCGTGAACCTGGTGACCGAGCAGCCGGTATCGCGCGCGCAGGCACTGGAAACACTGGGGTCAGTCCTGCGCATGCAGGGCTATGCGATGGTCGAGTCCAACGGCTTTACCAAGGTGGTGCCGGAAGCCGATGCCAAACTGCAGGGATCGCCGACAGTAATCGGCGCCGGCAGCAGCCGCGGCGACCAGGTGGTCACGCAGGTGTTCCGCCTCAACTATGAGTCGGCGAACAACCTGGTACCGGTGCTGCGGCCGATGATCGCGCCCAACAACACCATCACCGCGTATCCGGCCAACAACACGCTGGTGATTACCGACTATGCGGACAATCTGCGCCGTCTGGCCCGCATCATCGCGGCGGTCGACGCACCGGCCTCGGGAGAAGTGGAACTGGTGCCGCTCAAGAACGCAGTAGCCAGCGATGCGGCCGTGGTCCTGCAGAAGCTGCTGGATCCGTCCGCGGCGGGTGGCGCCGGCGGCGGCGCATCGCCGGGCGACGCCACGCTACGTACCACCGTGGTGGCCGAGCCGCGCAGCAATTCGCTGATGATCCGTGCTTCCAGCCGCGCGCGCGTGCAACAGGCGCGCCAACTGATCGAGAAGATCGACCAACCGTTCGCCCGCGCCGGCAATATCTGGGTGGTGCCGCTCAAGAATGCCGATGCGGTAAAGCTCGCCGCCACGCTGCGTGCAATCGTGGCGGCGGACAGCACCTTCTCGAGCTCGACCCAGCCGGGTGGGCAGGCTGGCGGCATCGGCGGCGCGGCAGGTGGCGCCATGCAAAACACATCGCTGCCGCAGGGCGGCCAGTACACCGGCGGTAGCAGCAGCGGGTACAACCGCAGCAGCGGGTCCGGCTCCTCGGGGCTAGGCGGTGGTAGCGGGTCCAATGCCTTCTCGGCATCGTTCGCGGTCAACCAGCAACCGACGACCGGCGGCATCATCCAGGCCGACCCGTCGACCAATTCCCTGATCATTACCGCCAGCGAACCGGTCTACCGCAACCTGCGCGGTGTGATCGACGATCTGGATGCGCGCCGAGCGCAGGTCTATATCGAATCGATGATCGTCGAAGTTACGGCTTCGCAGGCCAGCGAGCTCGGCATCCAGTGGCAGGGCCTGGTCAACTCGGGCGGCAATACCGTTGGTTTCGCCGGCACGAACTATGGTTCCGGGGGCAAGAACATCATCAACCTGACCGCTGCCGGCCTGCTCTACGGCGAAAACAAGACCGCCGGCCTGGCAGCGATCCAGAATATCGTGCCCGATATCGGCGGCCTGAACCTGGGCGTGCTGAACAAGGCTATCGGCCTGGGCGCGCTGCTGCGCGCGCTGGGCAGCAACGACAGCGTGAACCTGCTGTCGACGCCGAACCTGATCACGCTGGAAAATGAGGAAGCGAAGATCCTGATCGGTCAGAACATTCCGATCACGACCGGTTCGTACGCGCAGACCGGCAGTACGGCCACCGTGTCGCCGTTCCAGACCTTCGACCGCAAGGACGTGGGTATCACGCTGCGGGTGCGCCCGCAGATCACCGAAGGCGGCCTGGTCAAGATGCAGATCTACCAGGAATCGTCGTCGGTAGTAGCCAGCACCGTCAATGCGACGCAAGGCCCCACCACCAACGTGCGCTCGATCGAAACCAATGTCATGGTCGATGACGGCCAGATCATCGTACTGGGCGGCCTGATCGAAGACAGCTACGGCGATGGCGTGCAGAAGGTGCCGTTGCTGGGCGATATTCCGTTTATTGGCTCGCTGTTCCGCTACGAAAACAAGAATCGCAAGAAGACCAACCTGCTGGTGTTCCTGCGCCCGTACGTGATGCGCACGGCCGCCGCCACGGATCGCCTGACGCAGGACCGTTACGAGTACATTCGCGGCCAGCAGCAGGGCTTTGTGTCGCCTAACATGGTCATACGGGACCAGGACACGCCTGTGTTGCCCCCGGCCGACGCACCGAGCACGCCATTCGTTGATCCGCGCTACAACGGCCCGATCCAGTCGCCGCTGCCGCTCGACCCAACCCTGCCAGCCACGCCGGCGCCGCAGCCGGCACCGCAATCGGCGCCACCATCGGTTCCGCGACCACTATCGCTGGACAACGAGTCGTTCCTGAAGAACAAGGCCCCGCAAAGCTGAGCATCATCGCCATGGCCACCGAAACCTTTGACACTCCCGCCGCCGGGACCGAAGCGCCGCTTGAACCGCCTTCGCCAATCGCGGCACGACTGGTGTCGTATTCGTTCTCGCGCGAAGCGCCGCTGCTGATCGCACACCAGCGACCCGACGGGCTCGAAGTCTGGGTCAGCCGCAAGACGTCTCCAGCGGCGTTGGCGGAAGTCGCGCGCGTGCATGGTGCGCTACACCTGCGCGTGCTGGAGCCGGCAGTGCTGGAAGCGGCGATGTCGGATGCCTACAACCGCCAGGACGGTTCGGCGGCCCAGGTGGTGGGCGAGGTGGAGGGCGAAGTCGATCTGTCGCGTCTGATGCAGGACATTCCCGCCGTGGAAGACCTGCTCGAGTCCGAGGACGACGCGCCGATCATCCGCATGATCAATGCGCTGCTGACGCAGGCCGCGCGCGAGCAGGCCTCCGATATCCATATCGAACCGTTCGAATCGTCGTCGGTGGTGCGCTTCCGCGTCGACGGCACCTTGCGCGATGTGGTGCGACCGAAGAAGGCGCTGCACGGCGCGCTGATTTCGCGCATCAAGATCATGGCGCAGCTCGATATCGCCGAGAAGCGTTTGCCACAGGATGGCCGCATTACGCTGCGTGTGGGCGGGCGCCCTGTCGATGTCCGTGTGTCGACGCTGCCTACCGGCCATGGCGAACGCGCGGTGCTGCGTCTGCTCGACAAGGAAGCGGGCCGGCTCGACCTGGCGAAGCTTGGCATGGCCCCCGGGACGCTGTCGGGGTTCGACCATCTGGTGCGTCAGCCGCACGGCATCGTGCTGGTGACGGGCCCGACCGGTTCGGGCAAGACCACCACGCTCTACGCGGCCCTGTCGCGACTCGATTCGCAGACCACCAACATCATGACGGTCGAGGACCCGATCGAGTACGACCTCGACGGCATTGGCCAGACCCAGGTCAACCCGCGCATCGAGATGACGTTCGGCAAGGCGCTGCGCGCCATCCTGCGCCAGGATCCTGACGTGGTGATGATTGGTGAAATCCGCGACCTGGAAACCGCGCAGATTGCGGTGCAGGCCTCGCTGACGGGTCACCTGGTGCTGGCCACGCTGCACACCAACGATTCGGCATCGGCCGTCACGCGCCTGGTGGATATGGGCATCGAGCCGTTCCTGCTGTCGTCGTCGCTGCTTGGCGTCCTGGCGCAGCGGCTGGTACGCCGGCTATGCCCGCACTGCAAGCGTGAAGAGGTAATCGAGGTCACGGCCAGCGAAGCCGACACCTTGCACGCCCAGGGCAAGCCGCTGCAGCGCGTGTGGCATGCGGTTGGCTGCGACAAATGCGGCCATTCGGGCTATCAAGGCCGCATGGGCGTGTACGAGCTGCTGACCGTCGACAACGAGATCCAGACCATGATCCATCGCCAGCAACCCGAATCCGAGATCAAGCAGGTCGCGTTGACCAAGGGCATGCACACGATGCGCGGCGATGCGCAACGCTGGATCGAGAGCGGTGCCACGTCGCTTGAAGAAGTCCTGCGCGTGACGCGCGAATAAGCCAGGCAACGGACCGACCACAGCATGCCCGCCTATCGCTACGAAGCCGCTGACGCCGCTGGCCGCGCAGACCGCGGCGTGATCGAGGCCGACAGCCCCCGGCAGGCCCGTTCGCAACTGCGCGCGCGGGGCCTGACACCGATTACCGTCGACCCGCTGGCTGGCGCCGGACTGGCCCAGCGCAGTGGCGGCGGCCTGTTCGTGCGGCGCCTGTCGACGCAGGAACAGGCGCTGTTCACGCGCCAGCTGGCCAGCCTGATCATATCGGGACTGCCGCTAGATGAAGCGCTTGGCGCACTGGCCGACCAGGCCGAACGGCAATACGTGCACGAACTGCTGGCCGGCATTCGTGCCGAAGTGATGGGCGGCAGCTCACTGTCAGTGGCGCTGGCCCAGCATCCAAAGGATTTCCCGGATATCTACCGTGCGCTGGTTTCCGCTGGCGAGCATTCGGGCCACCTCGGCGTGGTGCTCGAACGGCTGGCGACCTATATCGAGACCCGCAACGCACTACGCTCGAAGATCATGCTGGCGTTCACGTACCCGGCGATCGTGACTGTAGTGGCGTTTGCGATCGTGATCTTCCTGTTGTCCTATGTGGTGCCGCAGGTGGTCAGCGTGTTTGCCAACACCAAGCAGAAGCTGCCCACGCTGACGATCATCATGCTGTGGCTGTCGGATTTCGTGCGCAACTGGTGGTGGGCCGGGCTCGGCGTCATCGCGGTGATTGCCGCAATCGTGCGCAGCCTGCTCAAGCAGCCCGATGTCCGCCTGTCATGGCACCGGTGGCTGCTGACCGCGCCGCTGGTTGGCAAGCTGATCCGTGGCTACAACACCGCGCGTTTTGCCAGTACGCTGGCCATCCTGGTATCGGCCGGGGTGCCGATCCTGCGCAGCCTCCAGGCCGCAGGGGAAACGCTGACCAACGTCGCGCTCAAGACCAACGTCGATGACGCCACCACGCGCGTGCGTGAAGGTGCATCGCTGGCGCGCGCGCTGGCCGCGCAGAACCAGTTTCCACCGGTGCTGGTGCATCTGATCCGCTCCGGTGAAGCCACCGGCAACCTGCCCGTGATGCTCGATCGCGCGGCAACCGGCGAGGGGCAGGAACTGGAGCGCCGCACGCTATTCCTGACCAGCCTGCTGGAGCCATTGCTGATCCTGACCATGGGTGTGGTGGTGTTGCTGATCGTGCTGGCGGTGTTGATGCCAATCATCGAGATCAACCAGTTGGTGCGTTAAGCGCATCGTCGCGCGAAATGCTGGTGCGCCACGCACCAGTCTGGGTCATCCACAATCGGTCAGCGTGTCACTCATGGCACTTGCGTCGTGAGCATCGTTGGCACGCGGCTTGCTGATTCAGCTTTCGAGTAGAAGCGGTTAGTGCCGTCGTATCCCCTGCGACGGCGCGGGACATTGCTCTGGCAGCCCTGCTGCCACGTTGCGCGATGCTGCCCTGGCCTGGCCGGGCGCCCATTGCGCTGTGTCTGACGCCAGCCCTGCATGGGCCGGACGACGAGAGCGAACCACGGCATGTGTCCCACAGATTCCAGCCTGTTTGTCGTATCAAATCCGTCTGCCTCTGGCCGGTGCGTACACGCATTGGTGCTGGCGCGATATCGAAATCCATTGCTTCCCATCCCACTGCCCCCAAGGGAGAAATCCGCATGAAGACGATCACCGTGCTGCGCCGCGCGCTTGTCGCGGGCGCTTGCCTGCTATCCGCCATGACCACAGCCCACGCCGCAGACAAGGTCACGTTCCTGACCTCGTGGTACGCCCAGGCCGAGCATGGCGGCTTCTACCAGGCCGTGGCTACCGGCATCTACAAGAAGTACGGGCTCGATGTCACGATCCGCATGGGCGGACCGCAGGTCAACGGCATGCAGATCCTCACCAGCGGCCAGGCCGAGTTCCTGATGGGCTATGACCTGCAGGTACTCAAAAGCCTGGAGCAAGGCGTTCCGGTTACCACGGTGGCCGCGTCGTTCCAGTCGGACCCGCAAGGCATGATGACGCACGATGACGTGAAAGGCCTGGCCGATCTGAAATCACGCACGGTGCTGGTCTCGACATCGGGGCGCACGACATGGTGGCCATGGCTCAAGAGCAAGTACCAGCTCGATGAAGGCCAGTCGCGCGTCTACACGTTCAACCTGCAGCCGTTCCTGGCCGATCCGAAGACCGCGCAACAGGCCTATGCCACGTCGGAAGTCTTCGCCGCCAACAAGGCCGGCGCAAAAACACGGTTCTATCTGTTTGCCGACGACGGCTATCCGCCGTATGGGACCACTGTGGTGACCATGCAGACGACGGCAAAGGAGAAGCCTGACCTGGTGGCGCGCTTCGTCAAGGCATCGATGGAAGGCTGGAAGAGCTACCTGGCTGATCCGTCGCCGGGCAACGCACTGATTCGCAAGGACAACCCCAATATGCAGGAAGACCAGCTCGCATGGGGTGTAGCCAAACTGCGCGAACTCAAGCTGGTCAGCGGCGGCGATGCCATGACACAGGGCATCGGCATGATGACCGATGCGCGCTGGCAGAAGACGCGCGACTTCATGGTCGGCGCCGGGTTGCTGGCTGCCAATGTGGACTGGAAGCAGGCCTATACCACGCAATTCGTGAAGGACCTCAAGGTACTGCCTTGAACGAACCTGATCCTTCGCAACGATATTCGTGGAGACCGACATGACTGCCCTGTTCCGTTCAGGCACGGCTGCGCCCGACGACGCGCTGCTGCTGGCCAACCAGGTTGAAAAGATCTACCCCAATGGGACCGTCGCGCTGGAGCGTGTACGTTTGTCGATCCGTCCCGGCGAATTCGTATCGCTGCTGGGACCGTCCGGCTGCGGCAAGAGCACCTTGCTCAAGCTGTTCGCCGGACTGGAGACGCCGTCGGCGGGGCACCTTCGGGTGCCCGGAATCGGCGCTGGCGCGGGCCGCATGGCAATGGTGTTCCAGGAGGCCACGCTGATGCCCTGGGCGCGCGTGGGTGCCAATGTGCGCCTGCCACTGGACCTCGCACGCATGCCGCGCGATGAAGCCGACGAACGTGTACGGCGAGCCTTGACGCTGGTGGGGCTCGACCGCTTCGCCGAATCGTATCCGCGCGAGCTGTCCGGTGGCATGCAGATGCGCGTATCGATTGCGCGTGCACTGGCCACCGAGCCCGACCTGCTGCTGATGGACGAGCCATTCGGCGCGCTGGACGAATTCACGCGCAACAAGCTCGACGCCGACCTGCGCGCGCTGTGGGCTGAACGCGGCCTCACCGTGGTGTTTGTCACGCACAGCATCTACGAGGCGGTGTACCTGTCGAGCCGCGTGGTTGTCATGGCGGCGCGTCCGGGACGCGTGATCGCCGACGTCGCCATCGAAGCACCGGGGCCGCGCGACGATGCGTTCCGCGTATCGCCTGCGTTCATGCAGTACTGCAGCCAGTTGTCCGAACTGCTTACGCAGGCGAACCTGAGTTCGCCCGCAATGCATGGAACCACTGGAGTCGCATCATGACTGAATCTCAGAGAACACCATTGCTGGCGCGCCCCGCGGTCCAGCGCGTAGCCGCACCGCTGATCGTCGGACTGATCGTGCTACTGGCCTGGCAGGCAGCCTGCATCGCGTTCGAGGTGCCGGCATACCTGGTGCCCTCGCCGCTGGCTGTCGCCAGCACACTGGTCACCGACTGGAGCCTGCTGGCAGGCTCGCTGATGGTCACGTTGAAGATCACGGTGCTGGCCTTCCTGCTGGCCATCGTGCTCGGTACCACGGCGGCCTTCCTGTTCGTGCAGAGCCGCGTGATCGAGGCCAGCCTGTTTCCGTATGCGATCCTGTTGCAGGTTACGCCAGTGGTAGCCATCGCGCCGCTGATCATCATCTGGGTCAAGGAGCCGACACTTGCACTGGTGATCTGCGCGACCATGGTGGCGGTGTTTCCGATCCTGTCGAACACGGTGCTTGGCCTGCGCAGCGTCAACCCGGGCCTGCTGAACCTGTTCCGCCTGAACCGTGCGAGCCGCTGGGACACGCTGGTGCGTTTGCGCATTCCCAGTGCGCTGCCCTGCTTCTTCGGCGGACTGCGCATCTCGTGCGGACTCGCGCTGATCGGTGCGGTGGTTGCCGAGTTTGTCGCCGGCACCGGTGGTACTGGCGCCGGACTGGCCTACCAGATCCTGCAGGCCGGCTTTGGGCTGAACATTCCGCGCCTGTTCGCGGCGCTGGTATTGATCACGCTTACCGGCATCGTCCTGTTCGCACTGATGGCCGTCGTATCGCGTCTGGCATTGTCCCATTGGCATGAAAGCGAGCTTGCATGACATATCACTCTTCATCTGCCGAACCGAACGCCGAACCGTCGCTGCTGATCCGCAATGCGACAGCCATCCTGACCGGGCTGTCCGGCGACGCTGCGCGCGCGGCGGGGTCCGACATCCGTATCCGTGGCAATACCATCGAGGCCATTGGCGCGCTCGCGCCGCTGCCCGGTGAAGCGCAGATCGACGCCACGGACTGCGTGATCTACCCGGCCTGGGTCAATACGCATCACCATCTGTTCCAGTCGCTGCTTAAGGGCGACCCGGTAGGCATCAATTTGACGCTGACACCGTGGCTCGCCGCCACGCCGTATCGTTTCCGCGCTGCGTTCGATGAAGACACCTTTCGGCTGGCCGCAAGGATTGGCCTGGTGGAACTGCTGCGTAGTGGGTGCGGCACGGTCGCGGATCACAACTATCTTTACTACCCCGGCATGCCGTTCGACAGCTCGGCGATCCTGTTCGAAGAGGCCGCAGCCTTGGGCTTGCGCTTCGTCCTGTGCCGCGGGGGTGCCACGCGCACGCGCCAATTGGAAAGCGATCTGCCGCAGGCGCTACGCCCGGAATCGCTCGATGACTTCCTGGCCGATTGCACGCGGCTCGCGGCGCAGTATCACGACGCCGCGCCAGACGCATTGCGCCGCGTGGTAATTGCGCCCACCACGCCGCTGTACTCGATGTCGCCGGAAGAGTTGCGCACCTGCGCACGCACGGCGCGCAAGCTTGGCCTGCGGCTCCATAGCCATTTGTCGGAAACGGTCGAGTATCAGAACGCCGCGCTGGCAAAGTTCGCGTCCACGCCGGTGGGCTTCTGTGCCGAGTACGAATGGGTTGGCCACGACGTCTGGTTCGCCCACCTGGTCAAGCTTGGCGCGGACGAGATCCGCCTGCTTGGCGATACCGGCACCGGCATCGCGCATTGCCCGCAGAGCAATGGCCGACTTGGCAGTGGCATTGCCGATCTGCCGGCGCTGGAACGCGCGGGTGTGCCGGTATCGATCGGCGTCGATGGCGCTGCGTCGAATGAGGCCGCCGACATGATCTCAGAAACGCATGCAGCATGGCTGCTGCAGCGCGCACGCCGTGGCCAGCTGGCTTTGTCCAGCGCCGATGGCGGCAACTTCGAGGGCGGAGCGGACGCGGCAAGCGTCGAGGACGTGGTGCGTTGGGGCACCGCTGGCGGGGCTGCGGTGCTGGGTCTTGGCAAGGTCGGAACATTGGCGCCCGGCATGGCCGCGGATCTGGCGTTGTATCGACTTGACGATCCGCGCTGCTTCGGGCTGCACGATCCGGCCATTGCACCGGTGGCTTCCGGCGGCCGGCCCGCGCTGGAGGCGCTGATCGTCAACGGCCGTGTGGTAGTGCGTCAGGATGAGATTGCCGGGTTCGACATGGCCGCACTGGGTCGTGCAGCGCGCGATGCGGTGAGGGGATTGCAGGAGCGGGCGTTGGTGTAGTGGCAGCGGAGTGGAGAAGACCGCGGCAATTGAATCGCTGGCCCTCTCCCCCGGCCCCTCTCCCGCCAGCGGGAGAGGGCAGAAAACCGGTGGTGCTTCGTTAGGCTGCGGCCGCCTTCTTGGCCGGTGCTCTCTTGCGCGGTGCCGCCTTTTTTGCAGCAGGCTTTTTCACCGGCTTCGTTTCCTCAACCGGCGCTTCAACCGGCGCTTCAATCGGCTCCGCAACCTGCGCCGACAACACCGTCGTACCCGGCGCCGCGAACACCGACTGATCGATCGGCCACGGCGTTTCGCTGAGCTTCACATCAGGACGCTTCGCGCGCTTGCCGCGGGCCTTCGGTTCTTCCTCAACCTCCACGGATTCCGGAATCAGGGTCGAAGCGGAACCGGCCGACTCATACTCGTCCTCGGCTTCGGCTGACAACGCAGGCGCGGGTTCGGGAATCGCTTCCACCTCGACCACCGGGGCCGGCGTTTCGACAGGGGGCACCGGTTGCGCCACGGTCTGCGTGGGCAGCGGGGCCGACGCCGGCTTCACTGGCGCGGGGCGTTGTTGCGGCTGTTGCTGAGCCTGCTGGGCCTGACCGCCCTCGCCCTTGCTGCGCTTCTTCAGCCGCACCCAGAGGGTCTTGTTGTTGCCGCCGTTGCGCGTTTCCACTTCGAACAGGTTCGTCGCCGTCACCAGTTCCGAAAGCTTGCCGTAGCCGTAGTTGCGCGAATCGAACTCAGGGGCCTGCTTGGCGATGTAGTTGCCGATACCACCCAGCGTGGACCAGCCGTCTTCATCGGACACCGCCTGCGATGCGCTTTGCAGCAGCCGTACCAGCCGCGAATCCTGACGCAGTTCCTGCGTGCTGCGGCGGCGTGCCGGGGCCGCTTCGGCCTCGTTGTCGTTGTCCGCATCGGCGCGCAGCACATCGGAATAGATGAACTTGTCGCACGCGGTAACGAAGGGCTTGGGCGTCTTGCGCTCGCCGAAGCCGTAGACCATCAGGCCCTGTTCGCGGATACGCGATGCCAGGCGCGTGAAATCGCTGTCGCTCGACACGATGCAGAAGCCATCGAAGCGGCCCGTGTAGAGCAGGTCCATCGCGTCGATGATCATCGCGCTATCGGTGGCGTTCTTGCCCACGGTGTAGCGGAATTGCTGGATCGGCTGGATCGAGTGCGCAAGCAGGCGATCTTTCCAGCCCGACAGGTTCGGGCGCGTCCAGTCGCCATAGATGCGCTTGACGGCGGCCACGCCGTATTTGGCCACTTCGGCCAGCAGGCCTTCGACGATGGCGGGCGCCGCGTTGTCGGCGTCGATCAGCACGGCCAGGGTGGCGCCCTGGCGGGGGGAATTGGTCATGGTCGGTTTTTCTTGAAGGTACCGGGTTGCACCATGGCGGCGTCCCGGTGGTGTGGCGCCGGGTCGTCATTCGCGAACCGCGTGCGCCATTTGGATGCACTGCAGTGTACACGCGCGGCGCCCACGTATACGGGAAATCACGGGGGTATCTGGCGCGTTTTATGCTGCATCGCACGGTACCGCGGCCTGCACGCCGGTGCTACCATGCCGCGCAGAGACACGGCCGTTTGACGCCTCCACAAGAGGCCAGGAACGGTTGCCCACAACTGATGTGTCGGTGATCCCGACAGCATGCCCATAGAGGAGCACCTATGAATGCCCCACTGACCCCTCCGGTCAGCGACGCGATCCGCCGCGCGCTCGAAAACGTTTCCCTCGAAGACAAATACACGCTTGAGCGTGGCCGCATCTACATCAGCGGCACGCAGGCCCTGGTACGCCTGCCGATGCTTCAACAGGAACGCGACCGCGCCGCCGGCCTGAATACCGCCGGTTTCATTTCCGGCTATCGCGGCTCCCCGCTTGGTGCACTGGACCAGTCGCTCTGGAAAGCCAAGAAGCATCTGGCAGCGCACAACGTCGTGTTCCAGGCCGGCCTGAACGAGGACCTGGCCGCCACGTCGGTCTGGGGGTCGCAACAGGTCAACATGTATCCGGACGCAAAGTTCGATGGCGTGTTCGGCATGTGGTACGGCAAGGGTCCCGGCGTCGATCGCACGGGCGATGTGTTCAAGCATGCCAACTCGGCCGGTTCAAGCAGGCACGGTGGTGTGCTGGTGCTGGCCGGCGACGATCACTCGGCCAAGTCCTCCACGCTGGCACACCAGTCAGAGCACATCTTCAAGGCGTGCGGACTGCCGGTGCTCTATCCATCCAACGTGCAGGAGTATCTCGACTACGGCCTGCACGGCTGGGCCATGAGCCGTTATTCGGGGCTCTGGGTGGCCATGAAATGCGTGACCGATGTGGTGGAGTCGTCGGCTTCGGTCGAACTCGATCCACATCGCGTGCAGATCGTGCTTCCCGACGATTTCATGCTGCCACCGGGCGGCCTCAATATCCGTTGGCCCGATCCGCCGCTGGAGCAGGAAGCCCGTCTGCTCGACTTCAAATGGTATGCGGGCCTGGCCTATGTGCGCGCCAACAAGATCGACCGCATCGAGATCGATTCGCCGCACGCCCGCTTCGGGATCATGACCGCCGGCAAGGCTTACCTCGATACGCGCCAGGCACTGTCCGACCTGGGGCTCGACGATGCCACCTGCGCGCAGCTTGGTATCCGCCTGTATAAGGTGGGCTGTGTCTGGCCGCTCGAGGCACATGGCGCACGCGCGTTTGCCGAAGGGCTGCAGGAAATCCTGGTCGTCGAAGAGAAGCGCCAGATCATGGAGTACGCGCTCAAGGAAGAGCTGTACAACTGGCGCGACGACGTACGCCCGAAGGTCTACGGCAAGTTCGACGAGAAGGACAATGCGGGCGGCGAATGGTCGATTCCGCAGAACAACTGGCTGCTGCCGGCGCATTACGAGTTGTCGCCCGCGATCATCGCCAAGGCCATCGCCACGCGGCTGGAAAAATTCGATCTGCCCGGCGATGTGCGTGCTCGTATCGATTCGCGCCTGGCGATCATCCAGGCCAAGGAGAAGGCGCTGGCCACGCCGCGCGTGACGGCCGAGCGCAAGCCGTGGTTCTGCTCGGGTTGCCCGCACAATACGTCGACCAACGTGCCCGAAGGTTCGCGCGCACTGGCCGGCATTGGTTGCCACTACATGACGGTCTGGATGGACCGCAATACAAGCACGTTCAGCCAGATGGGCGGCGAAGGCGTAGCGTGGATCGGCCAGGCGCCGTTTGCCGGTGACCAGCACGTATTCGCCAACCTTGGCGACGGCACGTATTTCCACTCGGGGCTGCTGGCCATCCGCGCCTCGATCGCGGCCGGTGTGAACATTACCTACAAGATCCTCTACAACGATGCCGTGGCCATGACCGGCGGCCAGCCCGTCGACGGGCAGCTGTCGGTACAAGACATCGCCTACCAGGTAGCGGCCGAGGGTGCGAAGAAGATCGTCATCGTCACGGACCAGCCCGAAAAGTACAACGGGGCGATCAAATTGCCCGAAGGGCTGACCGTGCATGCGCGCGAGAAGCTTGACGACATCCAGCGCGAATTGCGCGAAGTGCCGGGCTGCACGATCCTGATCTACGACCAGACCTGTGCCACCGAAAAGCGCCGTCGCCGCAAGCGCGGCACGTTCCCCGATCCGGCTCGCCGCGCATTCATCAACGACGCGGTCTGCGAAGGCTGTGGCGATTGCTCGGTCAAGTCGAATTGCCTGTCGGTGGAGCCGCTGGAAACCGAGCTCGGCACCAAGCGTCAGATCAACCAGTCTTCATGCAACAAGGACTTCTCGTGCGTGAACGGCTTCTGCCCGAGCTTTGTGACGGCAGAAGGCGCACAGGTGCGCAAGCCTGAGGCGCATGGCATCTCGATGAGCGGGCTGCCTTCGCTACCGGAACCGGTGCTGCCGGCGATGCGCCGCTCGTACGGCATCCTGGTAACCGGTGTCGGTGGTACCGGCGTGGTGACGATTGGCGGATTGCTCGGCATGGCCGCGCATCTGGAAAGCAAGGGCGTGACCGTGCTCGACATGGCCGGGCTGGCACAGAAAGGTGGCGCGGTCTTGTCGCATGTGCAGATTGCCGCGAAGCCGGAAGACCTGCATGCCACGCGCATCGCCATGGGCGAAGCCGATCTGGTAATCGGTTGCGACGCGATTGTCTCGGCCACCGACGAGGTCGTCTCGAAGACCCAGTCGGGCCGCACGCGCGCCGTGGTCAATACCGCGCAAACCCCGACCGCCGCGTTTATCAAGGATCCGAAGTGGCAGTTCCCGGGCATGTCGGCGGAGCAGGATATCCGCAATGCCGTGGGCGAGCAGTGCGATTTCATCAATGCGAGCGCACTGGCCGTGGCCTTGCTGGGCGACACGATCTACACCAACCCGCTGGTGCTCGGTTACGCATGGCAGAAGGGCTGGATTCCGCTGACGCTCGAAGCACTGGAACGTGCGATCGAACTGAACGGGGTCGCGGTCGACAAGAACAAGGCCGCCTTCGACTGGGGGCGCCATATGGCGCACGACCCCGATCACGTGCTGTCGCTGACCGGCAAGCTCAAGACGCAGACCGAAGGCGCCGACGTGGTGAAGCTGCCGACATCGTCCGGGGCATTGCTGGAGAAGCTGATCGCGAATCGCGTCGAGCTGCTGACCAAGTACCAGGACGCGGCCTATGCCGGGCAGTATCACGATGCGGTCAAGCACGTGCGCGCAGCAGAGAGCGCGCTGGTGGGTGCCGGCAAGCCACTGCCGCTGACTGAAGCTGCCGCGCGCAATCTGGCCAAGCTGATGGCGTACAAGGACGAGTATGAAGTGGCTCGCCTGTACACCGATCCGATCTTCCTCGACAAACTTCGCGCGCAGTTCGAAGGCGAACCGGGTCGCGACTATCAGCTCAACTTCTGGCTGGCACCGCCGACCACGGCCAAACACGATGACAAGGGCCAACTGGTCAAGCGTCGCTACGGTCCATCGACGATGACGCTGTTCCGCATTCTCGCGAAACTCAAGGGATTGCGCGGCGGTCCGCTCGACATCTTCGGCAAGACTGCGGAGCGTCGCATGGAGCGTGCTTTGATTGGCGAATACCGCGCGCTGCTCGATGAGCTGTCGCAAGGACTGAGCGCCGCCAATCACGGTACTGCGGTGGAACTGGCCAACCTGCCCGACGATATCCGCGGCTTCGGTCACGTCAAGGAAAACAACCTCAAGGCTGCGCGTGGCAAATGGGCCCGCCTGCTCGAGCTGTTCCGCAATCCACAGGCGGGGCAACAGGCGGCTTGATCGATGTGGGCGTGATGGATTGGGCGGCGTGGGATCTTGATGCGCTGGCCCTCTCCCACGGCCCCTCTCCCGCGCGCGGGAGAGGGGAGACCACCGAGGGCAGGTGACTGGGCGGCGCTACACTGGGGTCTGCGCAACCCACCGTATATCCATGCAATTCCGTAGCTACCGCCCTGCCGACGAGTCGGCCGTTGTTGCACTGTGGAACGCCTGCGGGCTGACCCGGCCCTGGAACGATCCGCATAAGGACATTGCGCGCAAGATGACGGCGCAGCCCGAACTGTTCCAGGTCGGCGAGATCGATGGGCGCCTGATCGCCACGGCGATGATCGGCTACGACGGACATCGAGGCTGGATCTACTACCTCGCTGTCGATCCACAGTTTCAGGGACGCGGGTACGGGCGTATGCTGATGGCACGCGCCGAGGCGCTGCTACTGGAACGAGGCTGCCCGAAGATCAACCTGCTGGTGCGCGAGGGCAATGATGCCGTGCTCGCTTTCTACGACAGGCTTGGCTACGGTCGCGATGCCGCGGTCAGCCTCGGCAAACGTCTGATTCCCGACCAATAACAGGAGACACCATGGCAACCTACCAGGGAAGCTGTCACTGCGGTCGCGTCGCCTTCGAGGCGGACGGCGAGATTACCCAGGTGCTGCAGTGCAACTGCACGATCTGCCGCCGGCGCGGGCATCTGCTCTGGTTCGTGCCAAAGACCCAGTTCCGCCTGAAAACGCCTGACGCGGACGCCACCACCTATCGCTTCAACACGATGAAGATCGCCCATCGCTTCTGCCCGGTCTGCGGTTGCGGACCCTACGCGGAAGCATCGGATCCGCAGGGCAATCCGACGGCCGCAGTGAATGTACGTTGTGTGGATGGCGTCGACCTGGCCAGTCTCAAGGTCATCGAGTACGACGGCCTGCACAAGTAACACCTGGCCATGTTCACGATCCGGGGCATCGACCATCTGGTATTGCGCACCGCCGATGTGGCCCGCATGCTGCGTTTCTACGTGGATGTGCTGGGCTGCACGGTCGAGCGTGAACAGGCCGCCATCGGCCTGACCCAGCTGCGGGCGGGCAGCGGCTTGATTGACCTGGTTGCGCTTGACGGCCCGCTTGGGCTTGCCGGCGGTGCAGGCCCCGGCGCAGAGGGGCGCAACCTCGATCATTTTTGCCTTCGCATCGATCCGTTCGATGTAGACATCATTTTTCGATACCTCAATATTCATCACGTCGATGGAAGTCCGGTGGAGCAGCGCTTTGGTGCCGAAGGCCAGGGGCCCTCGATCTATGTCAAAGACCCCGACGGCAACACCGTGGAACTGAAGGGCCCGCCCAACACCCCCTGAACGACGCCTTCACGCGCGCGCATCGGCACCGATACAATTTGGGCTTCATTGATCGCATCGCCACCGGCGCCCGCTGCGTCGGGCGCGCCATGAACGCTCCTGCCGCCTCCCCGTCGTCCGCAGTTCCCATGCTGTCGCCCCGCCATATCGTCTGGACGCTCGGCATCACCGAGATCATCAGCTGGGGCACGCTGTACTTCACGTTCACGGTCTTTATCGATCCGATGCATGCGGCGCTGGGCTTCGGCAAGCCGTTCCTGGCGGGCGGATTCTCGCTGGGGTTGCTGGTCTGGGCGATGTGCTCGTTCGCGGTGGGCCGGCTGCTCGATCGCGTACCGGCGCGCAAGGTCATGGGTGCGGGATCGGTGCTGGCCGCCATCGGGCTGCTGCTTTGGGCGTGGTGCCCGTCGCCGACCATGTTCCTGCTGATGTGGATACCGCTCGGCCTGGCAATGGCCTCCACGCTCTATGAGCCGGCCTTCGTGGTATTGCGGCAAGCGTTTGGTGACAGCTACCAGAAGCCGATCGTCCATGTAACGTTGCTGGCGGGCTTTGCCAGCACGGTGTTCATTCCGCTGGGGCAATGGCTTGTGCTGCATCTGGGCTGGCGCGAGACCCTGGTTATCTTCGCGGCACTGAACCTGTTCATCTGCGCGCCGCTGCATGCGCGGCTGCGCTATGCAGTGCACCCCAGCTACTCCCATACCAGCACACCACTGGCTGGCGCGTCGCAGGGCATTGCGCGCACGACGCTGCGCCAGCCCGTGTTCTGGGCCGTGGTGCTGGCATTCACCGCCACTGCGGTCATTGCCTCGCTGCTCGGCGCGCACCTGATCCCGATGCTGACCGAGAAAGGCATGCCGGTGGCACAGCAACTGATTGTGGCCGCGCTGATCGGTCCCGCGCAGGTGGCCGGGCGGCTGGCCATGGCGCGCCTGCCGATCAGCCATCCGGTGCGGCTGTCGATGCCGGTGTATATCGTGATGAGCGTGGGCCTGCTGTGCCTGACGCTCGGTGACGGCTACTGGCTGATGGTTGCGGCAATCTGCTATGGCTGCGCCAACGGCGTCAACACCATGCTGCGCGCGATGGCGATGCCCGAGCTGATCTCGCGTCATCACTATGCAACGCTGAACGGGTTAATGATGACCCCGGTATTGTTGATGCAGGCCGTGGCGCCATGGTTTGGCGCGCTGCTCTGGCGCGCCGCCGGCGGCTACTGGCTGATGTTGTGGGTCATGGTGGCGCTGGCCGTAGGTGCGCTCGCGGCATTTGCCTTTGCGTTGCACCAGCGCGGCCTGCTGCGGCAAGGCGCCGCGCCCGCCTGAGCCTTGCCCCTGCATATTGAATCGCGAGTGAATCCTGAGTTTTGTTGTCCGGCCGTACCTGATGTCTGATTATTCGATAGAAACCACCTCGCCTTCGGCTTCCATTCCAGCCCCTTCGCCGTCGGCGGTATCGCGCGCCACGCGCGGCACGATGGCGCTGTTCTTCGCCAACGGTGCCACGTTCGCTACCTGGGGCGTCCATATCCCCACCATCAAGGCCCGCTTCGGACTGTCCGATGCCGTCCTGTCACTCGCCATGCTGGCCGTGGCCGCCGGCGCCATTCTTGCCATGGGGCTGGTGGGCCGCTGGGTGGCACGGCTGGGTAGTGCGCGGGCATCGATGATTGGCGGCGTGGTATTTGCCATCCTCACGCTGGCGATCCTGGCCATGCCGAGCTTTGCGCTGCTATTGCCCACGCTGCTGGTGTTCGGCATGGCCAACGCCATGTTCGACGTCGGCATGAACGCGCAAGCCGCCACGGTCGAAGCCAGCCGCACGCGGCCCGTGATGTCGGCGCTGCACGGCATGTTCAGCCTGGGCGGCATGATTGGCGCGGGCTTCGGCGGCCTGATGCTGTCACTGGGCGTGCCGCCGCTGGTCCATGCCGCGATGATCGCGGCCCTGACGGCCGCGGTGGCCATCGGCATGACGCCGGGACTGCTGGCCGATCATCCTGTCCTGCCAACTGCCGATCATCACCGCGAACATGCTTCGCGTGGACTGTGGCTGCTGGGCCTGCTGGCATTCCTGGGGTTGGTCGGCGAAGGCGCGATGTACGACTGGACCACGGTCTATATGCGCGAGGTCACCATGGCGCCGCTGGGCTGGATCAGCTTCGGCTATGCGGCATTCTCGGGCGGCATGGCCTGCGGCCGGTTTGGTGGCGATCGCCTGCGCGCGCGTTTCGGCGATGCCCGCACGCTGACTGGCAGCGCATGGCTTGGCTTTGCCGGCATCGTGCTGGCCATCGCGATACCGTTCCCGCTGGTGGCGCTGCTCGGCTTCACGTTGATGGGACTGGGCGCCGCAAACATGGTGCCGATTTTCTTCGTGGCGGCATCGCGACTGCCAGGCGTGGCCGCCGCCGAGGCCATTGCGCGCGTGGCGCGCTTTGCCTATGTCGGCTTGCTGATCGGTCCGGTGCTGATCGGCGGCGTGGCGCACCTGGTCGATTTGCGCATCGGTCTTGCCGTGGTGGCATTGACGATGGGCTATATCGCGCTGTTCGGCGCCAAGGCCGCACGCCGCTATCTCACCACCTAGACCGTACCGAGTGGCGTCAGGCCGCTTTCGGCAGCGACGCGTGGCCGCTGCCAACGCCTTCGAAGACGAAGGTGTCCATCGCCAGCACGCCGTAGGTCACCTCATCGGCCACGCGCACCACGCTGGCTGAAGTGCCTGCCAGCGTATCCGGTCCCAGCGCGGCGCCCAGCGTCACGTAGAACGGCAGCAGATGTTCGTCCGTGGGATGCGCGCGGCGTGCGTACGGCGCCTGGTTGCGGTAGTCGGCAATCTTGCCCACATCGCCTGTGGCCAATGCCTCGTCCAGCGCCTCGGTCATCCAGCCGCGAAATGCGTCGACATAAGGCTCGGTCTCCGGGCCGTGCTGCGCCTTGCGGGCACCGCCGCCAAACACTTCCTGCAGGTTGTGGGTAAAGCTGCCCGATCCGATCACGAGTACCCCCTCCTCACGCAGCGGCGCCAGCGCGCGGCCGAGTTCGATCTGCGTGGCGGGGCTCAGGTACGGATTGAAGGCCAGTTGCACCACGGGAATGTCCGCATCGGGGAAGAAATGACGCAGCGGCATCCAGGCGCCGTGGTCCAGCGGACGATCTTCGTCCTCGGCCACGAAACCGGCGCCCGGTATCGCCGCGGCCTCGACCAGGGACTTGACCCGTGCGGCCAGTTCCGGCGAGCCGGGCGCGTCGTAGCGCAGCGCGTAGAGCTCGCGCGGGAAGCCACCAAAGTCGTGCCAGGCTTCCTGCCGCGTACGCGTGCCGACCGCCAGCGTGCTGTAGATCCAGTGCGCCGATACCACCAGTACTGCCTTGGGCTTCAATGCGCGCAGGCGTGCGCCAAGCGCGTCGAATACGGCACCGGTAGGACCGGGATCGATCGCCAGCATTGGGGATCCGTGTGATACGTAAAGGGTGGGAAGCAAGGTAGTCATGGCAGCAACCGTTCAGCGGTTTTGTACGATGACTGTAGTCTGGCAAAGATACGCGGCAGCGACGCACGGCATTTGCGGACACATCGTGCAAAAAACTTGAACGTCGAAGCCGCCTGGCGTGCGCGGCGTTGGATAGCGCACACAGCACACGTCGGATTTGGGCTGTGCCACGACAGGCGCAAGCCGAATCGGCCTATGATGGGCACACGGATGCCATGAAGCATCCAGCCGGAGAGCCCCCGTGTCCAAGCGTTTCGATCCCCTGCATGCCCTGCCCCACGCGCTGTGGTGGCAACCCGGCGTTTACGGCAGCGGCCCGGCCGTGCTGCTCTGGATCATCGCGCGGCTACCCGCCGATTCATTAGCCGAGATCTTCGGCACACCCTACGCGTACGCCCTGCTCAACCATGCCGGCGACACCGTCTTCGTGGCGGGCTGGCTGGCCAGCGCCGCATGGCTCTGGTTCACGCGCAAACGACCCCACGCCGACCAGGCGCCGGAGCTGGGTGCCCCGACACAAACCCCGCCCACCCCCAATCACCACGGGCACGGCGCTGGCTGAAACGTCCGGGGACATGGGTAACACGTGACCCGAACGTAACCCGGGCTGCGTGGTGCCATTCGGTAGTCGATGTAAGGAATCGCTTAAGATGACGGCTTGCGTCACCGCCAGGGCACAAACTGGCGGGGGCATCCACCGGTTCTTTCATCGTTGTACCAAGCCTCATGTCCGTTACCGCAGCAACCGCCAACGACCTGTCCAAAGCCACCCGACGACGCGCGATCATCGCCGCCACCATCGGCAACGGCCTGGAATGGTTCGACTTCACCGTCTACAGCTTCTTTGCCGTCATCATCGCCAAGCTGTTCTTTCCTACCGGCAATGACCTGACCTCGTTCCTGCTCACCGTCGCCACCTTCGGCGTGGGCTTTTTCATGCGCCCTGTAGGCGCCATCGTGCTAGGCGTCTACGCCGACCGCGTGGGCCGCAAGGCAGCGCTGACCCTGACCATCCTGATGATGGCACTGGGCACGGCCATCATTGGCCTGGCACCGACCTACGAATCGATTGGACTGTGGGCCCCGGCGCTGATCGTGCTGGCGCGCCTGATCCAGGGCTTCTCGGCTGGTGGCGAGGTCGGTGGCGCCACGGCGTTCCTGATCGAACACGCCCCGGATGAAGAACGCGGCGCCTATGCAAGCTGGCAGCAGGCCAGCCAGGGCATCTCGTTCATGCTCGGCGCAGCCATGGGTGCGCTGGTGACCAATGGCCTGGACCAGGCCCAGATCGACGCCTGGGGCTGGCGCATTCCGTTCCTGTTCGGTCTGCTGATCGGCCCGGTGGGCATGTATATCCGCTCGCACCTGGAAGAGCCGCCCGAGTTCGAGGCACGCCAGGCCGAGCGCCGCGCCAGCAACGTCAAGTTTTCGCCGCTGTCGCAGGTGCTGCGTGACCATCCGCGCGAAGTGGTGGCCGGCCTCGGCGTGACCATCCTGTGGACGGTCTGTACCTATGTGCTGGTGTTCTACATGCCGTCGTACGCCAAGCAGCAACTGGGCCTGCCGCTGGGTGCCACGTTCCAGTCGACGGCGATCTGCGGCGCCATCATCCTGGTGCTGTGCCCGCTGATGGGCATGCTGTCGGACCGCGTGGGCCGCAAGCGCATGCTGAGCGTGGTGGCCCTGGCCATCCTGGCGCTGGCCTATCCGCTGTTCCACTGGCTCAATGTGTCGCCGACCACCGCCACGCTGCTGCAGGTGCAGATCGTACTGGGCATCCTGCTGGCCGCGTTCACGGGCCCGGCACCGGCCGTGCTGGCCGAGCAGTTCCCGACCGAAGTGCGTTCGACGGGCCTGTCGCTGGCCTACAACTTCGCCGTGACGATCTTCGGCGGTTTTGCCCCGCTGATCGTGACGTGGCTGATCGAGTCGACGCAGAACAAGCTCGCACCGGCCTACTACGTGATTGCCGCCGCGGCAATCAGCCTGGTCGCGCTGTTCTTCATGCACGACCGCACCGGCAAGAAGCTGGATTGATCCGCTTCTTTCCGTCAAACCAAAGGCCAACCTCCGGGTTGGCTTTTTTTTGCCCGCCACTGTCAGTTGGATGTCCGGATCCGGCTGGTGCGATCCTTTACCCTACGGCTTTGCGGGCGCATGATCGCTGCGACGCCCGCCCTACCCCTTAGCAAGGAGCCCGAGCGAATGACAACCAAGTCCGTGCCGCAGACCAAGGTACGCTGCGGCTGGTGCGGCGAGCTGGAAGACTACTGCCACTATCACGACAACGAATGGGGATTTCCGGTCGACGATGACCGGCGACTGTTCGAGAAGCTGTGTCTCGAAGGCTTCCAGTCCGGCCTGAGCTGGCTCACTATCCTGCGCAAGCGCGAGGCCTTCCGGCGCGCGTTTGCCAATTTCGAGATCGACAAGGTCGCCCGCTTCACCGAACGCGATGTGGAGCGCCTGCTTGGCGATGCGGGCATCGTCCGCCATCGCGGCAAGATCGAGGCCGCCATCAATAACGCCAAGCGCGCCCAGGAACTGCTGGAGACCGAGCCATCGCTGGCTGCGTATTTCTGGAAGTTCGAACCCGATCCGAAGAGCCGGCCACGCACGCTGACCCCCGAGGTACTGCGCACGATGGCGACCAGCCCGGAATCCACGGCGCTATCGAAAGACCTGAAGAAGCGCGGCTGGAAGTTCGTTGGTCCCACCACGATGTACGCGCTGATGCAGGCCATGGGCCTGGTCAACGACCATATGGATGGATGCTGGGCGCGCGACGAAGCACTGCGCAAACGCAAGGCGTTCAAGGTTCCACGTTAGCGCAGTCACGCCGGTTGATGCGACACAGGCAACAGTGCGTATACGTATTTCATTACTGTTTACGTATACATAAATAGTAGTAGTAATGGTTAACGCGGGGTCGTATACGTGGATAACTGCTTTTTTTCTCGCCGGATCAATCACTTGCAGAACAGATAACTATCTGGGAAAGCGGGCGGGGTATACGTGCACAGACGTGGGTAACTGGTGCCCATTGTCCGGCGGTCGACGTATACGTCCTGAGTTGTTCGCTAGTTGTCCGTATACGTCCCACACGTCACCCCCAGCCCTTTCACCCGCTTGTTCACGTAGTTGTCCACAGGATTGCGCGTGCATGCCAAGCCAAATCGGGTCACACTGACGCCTCGCTGTTCGCGCGGAGCCGCCCATGGATTCCACTACCCTGTTCCTTTACCTGATCGCCGTAACCGCGGTCATGGTCACCCCCGGCCCGACCATGCTGCTGGCACTGAGCAACGGCGCTACCCGCCCGATGCGCGTGGCCGCTTGCGGTATTGCGGGAGCCGCGCTGGCCGACCTGATCCTGATTGGGGCGGTAGGCTGTGGGCTTGGTGCGGTGCTGCAGGCTTCCGAGCACCTGTTCACCGCCATCAAGTGGGTTGGTGCGGCGTACCTGCTCTATCTGGCGGTGTCGATGTGGCGGGCGCCCACTCAGGCATTGGTGGCATCTTCGGATGCAACCTCGGCCAGCGGCCGGGCGGCATTCCTGCGTGCGCTGTTTGTGGCGCTGTCCAACCCCAAGACGCTGCTGTTCACGTCGGCCTTCGTGCCGCAGTTCGTGCATGCGGACAAGCCGGTGGCCATCCAGTACGTGATCCTGGCCGTGATTGCGGCGCTGATGGATATCGTGATGATGGTGATCTACGCATTCGGTGGCCGGCATGCCATGCGCACGCTATCGGCACGCACGGTGCAATGGATCAATCGCGGCTGCGCCGGCATGCTCGCGTTCCTGGCCGTGGGTCTGAGCTTGTATCGCCGCAGCGATCTAAAATAGTTAGCAGTAAATAAGTCGTTAGTTCGCGGAATGGCATGGGGCGCTATAAGTTAAAGTCCGTATCACATGAACTCTTGCGAGATAATTATTATGTATTTTTTGGGAGACGGAAGAGGGCCTTTACTTGAGTTCTTACGCAATCTCGGCCCGCAGGCAGTGTTATTATCCGTGGGACTGATTGTGGGTGCGAAGCTCGATCTCGGTACCATCGATGTTGGCAATAGCTTTAACACCGCGATTTTCTTGTCACTAATTCTGGCTTTTCTTTTGGCAGCGTATGCCAACATTACGCTGTTTATTGAGCGTTGCGTCAGATCAACGACTCAGATCGAAAAATTCAAGCAGGGACTCCGCAAACGGAAAATCACAGGCTGGAGACATACGTATTTCGCTATGCTATTTACGTGGAGGCGCAAACGCATCTTCTTCCTCGAGTTGGCGCTACTGGGACTTATTCTTGAGCTTGGAATGTCCTCACTACTCTTTACAGCAATTACGTCAGCCGCAAGCCTACACAAATTGGTTCACTGACAATCTGATTGTGATTGCACTAGTTACGCGATTGGCTCTGTGTCAACCAAGCCGAATCGGGTCCACATGCGTCATCACATTGAGCACGTCGTCGCGCTCCATCGCCCGGCGACGCGCCTCGGTTGCGATTGCATGACCTTGTTCGACGGTCAGGTCCGCCTGGATCTCCAGATGGACATCGACCAGGATCATGTCCCCCATCTTGCGCGTCTTCAGGTCATGCAGGCCCAGCACCCCAGGTGATTCGAGCATGGTCATGCGCAGGTCCTCGACCACATCCTCATCGGCAGCCCGGTCCATCAGGTCGCTCATGGCATCCCAGCCAAAGCGCAGGCCCATCCGCGACACCATCAGGCCGACCACGATCGCCGCCACGGGATCGAGCACGTGATACCCCAGCAGGTTGCCGCCGATACCCAACGCCACCACCAGTGACGACGCTGCATCGGAGCGCGCGTGCCACGCGTTGGCCACCAGCATGCTGGACCTAACGCGTTCCGCTACGCGCAGCATGTAGCGGAACAGCAGCTCCTTTGCCGCCAGCGCGCCAAGCGCAACCCACAGCGCCACTGTCTGGACTGGCTGCGCACCAGCGGGATGCTGGATCTTGCCGACTGCTGCCCACAACATGCCCACGCCTACCGCCAGCAGCAACGCGCCCAGCGCGAGCGATGCAGCGGTTTCAAAACGCTGGTGGCCATAAGGATGATCGAGGTCGGCACCCTTGCGGCTGTGGTGGCCAGCAAAGAGCACCACGAAGTCGGAAACGAGATCGGACAGTGAATGGAGCGAGTCGGCGACCAGCGCCTGCGAGCCAGCCACCACGCCGATGGTGCCCTGCGCTATGGTCAGTCCGATATTGACGAAGACGCTGACCAGCGTGCTGCGACGGCCGGCAAGATGGCGCGCTTCGGCGTCGGTGGTATCGGTGCCGAGGGAGGGGGCGTTATGTTCCGTGGCGACCTGAGTATCGCGCATCTCTAAGCTGAAGTGGAACGAATCGATCTGGGCATTGGAGTTCGCTTTATGCCCAGTGTTTCAAAGCTGCAACGTGCCCTGGTTCCCTTGGGAAAACCATCCTTCCCAAAATGGATCGTGCAGGCAAATCGCATGAGGCAGACCAACAATCGTCCCGTTACCGCGAGCCTCGGCGATGCGTCGCGCGCACGGCCCGTCGTCCGTCGCAAAGTGCGTGACACCCCCGACAACGCATTGCCCGAGCAACTTTGCATCGTCCTTCACAGCGTCTCGTCCGTCGGTAGTCTGCCGAGCCGCGTGCATGACCGAAAAGATCTTCGCGGTGGTAACCGCGTCATCAATGTTGAATGGCAATACGATAAAGTTTCCCAAACCCAGATCGCCAATCCGTTGCCTGACCTCATACTCGCTGACGACAATGGTGGACAGGTGCATGGTCACTTCCGCCGCAATGAATCGCTGGAAGTATTGCTTTGCGATACGGTGATGGGGACGGCTCGGACTGCTCAGGCAAATCAGGAAACTGGTATCGAGCAATACGGAGTTCAATCGGTCGCTCCACGTATCTTTCGGACCCATTCGGCGGGATCGTCCACATCTTTCCACGCCTCGTCACCGCGCACCGTCAGATTGTCGAATGCCTGCTGGTCAAAATTTGGCGAGTAATGGACGAACTCAACCAACTGCGCATCAGTCAGCTCGCCGGTTTCCAGGTCTAGCTTTGCGCGAATACGCAAATGCACTTGCTTGTACACATGGTTTTCGGTCTCGGAACGGATTAGATCGCGGTCCGTGCGTACCACCAGGGTTTTTCCGTCGGGAAGTTTGATATGCGCGTTTGCCTGGGTAGCCCCACCGAGATCAACCATCTCCCCTCGCACATAGCGCTCGACATTGACCAGACGTCTCTCACTTTCGGCACGGAAGTTCGTTTGGCTCGAGATCGCGATAAGAACTCCTTCCTGAGTCTTGATGCTCACGGTCAGGGCCCCACGCTTTTGCGCCGCGGACTGCCAACGTTGCAAAATTGCTCGGCGCTTTGGGTCGATCCCGTCCGTATTGAACGTTGCCGAGAGTATCTGCAGGTCTCGCGCGAGGCTTGGGGAGGAGTAACGCGCCTCTACGGATAGCGATCCGCTTACCACCGCCACCTCGGCAGCATCAGCATCGCCATCTTTGCCAGTCCCTTTGAGGAAGTCACGAACCTCGCCGGCAAACGCAGCGAGCGTCGCCAGCGGTACGCGGGCCGGGCTAATCTTGTAGCCCGGGGAGTCATCCTCCAGCGAAATCGTGATCAGGTTCGTGTCCATGAATCAATTGTGGCCCGCCATCCATTGATAGTCCACTAAGTTGGGTCAAATCTCCCACACATCAGGAAGGGCCAATCTGCAGAATTTCAGTGACTGCGTAAGCCTCGTGAAAAGATGTGCTTGCGCCACATGTGCGTAGCTTGACGCCTGTCCGAAAAGGCAAAGGGCTTGGCAATCAGCCAAGCCCTTTGATGGATTAGTGGTGGACCGAAGGAGGATCGAACTCCCGACCTCTGCATTGCGAACGCAGCGCTCTCCCAGCTGAGCTATCGGCCCATGACGAACGATTGTAGCCAAGCCCATGCGGCCTTTCAATCGCTTCGATCCAACACTTTAGACCCATCTCAAGCGGGCGCCATCCCCGGGTTTCCATCCATGCCGCGCACCGTTGGCAGGTTCAGTGGGCGGGCGCTGACTTCCTTGCTGGAGCGCAGCCACTGGGCCATCACATCCCAGATCGGGGCGCCGCCGGTCTGGCGGGCTTCTTCTGCAACGGGAGCCCAGCCTGCCACCTTGTAGGTTTTTCCGGCGTCGACGGGCTGGCCGGCCAGGCGCATGTCGCTGATGCGCTTGCCGATGGGCTGGAGCGGGTCGATCGTGTACTGCAGGCCGCCTACGCGAACCATGTCGCCGCCCTGTTGGTAGTACGGGTCGGGGTTGAACAGGTTGTCGGCCACGTCTTCCAGGATGGTCTTGATGGTCTCGCCGGTCATCGGGGTGACAGTCGTGTACGGATACGTGATGGCGGTCTGGTCCATCAGCGCTTCCATCGTGATGTTTTCCCCGGGCAGCAGCGTGGTGCCCCAGCGGAAGCCTGGAGAGAAAGCGATCTGGGCATCCTGCACGGCCATCAGTCCGTCCAGGATCAACTGGTCGAAGGTGCCGTTGAAGTTGCCGCGGCGGTACAGCAGGCCACGGTTCACGGCGAGTACTTCATTGAGCTTCGCCTCGTACGGCGCACGTACCTTGGCGATCAGCGCGTCCATCTTCGGATCGCCGGGAAGGTAGTTGGCGAAGACCGGCAGCAGCTTGTAGCGGAAATCAGTCACCTTGCCGTTGCGTACATCGAAATCGAGCACGCCAAGGAATTTGCCGTTCGAGCCGGCATTGGTCACCAGCGTCACGCCGCCTGCGTTCTTCACCGGCACCGGCGCAGGCACGCCGTCGTGGGTATGGCCGCCCAGGATGGCATCGAGGCCGCGCACGCGCGAGGCCAGCTTCAGGTCGACATCCATGCCGTTGTGCGACAGCAGCACCACCACCCTGGCGCCCTTGCCGCGCACTTCGTCGATCACCTGCTGAAGGTTCTCTTCCTGGATGCCGAAGGTCCAGTCGGGCACCAGGTAGCGGGGGTTGGCGATCGGCGTGTACGGAAATGCCTGGCCGATGATGGCCACCGGCACGCCGTTCATTTCGCGCATTACGTAGGGGTCGAAGACCGGGTCGCCAAAGTCGTTGGTCTTCACGTTCTGCGCCAGGAACGACACGCGGCCCTTGAAGTCGTTATCGACGATCTGCTTCACGCGGTCCGCGCCAAGGGTCATTTCCCAATGCGGGGTCATGACGTCCACGCCAAGCTGCAGCGCCGCGTCGACCATGTCCTGTCCCTTGGTCCACAGCGCAGTAGCGGAGCCCTGCCAGGTATCGCCACCATCGAGCAGCAGCGCACCGGGGCGGCTGGCCTTCATGCGCTGGACCAGCGTGGACAGATGGGCAAACCCGCCCACCTTGCCAAAGCGTTGCGCGGCTGCCGTGTAGTCGAGATACGTGAAAGCATGCGCGGTGGCGCTGCCGGGCTGGATGCCGTATTCGCGCAGGAACGCCTGACCCACCAGGTGCGGCGGCTTGCCGGCCCACTCGGCCACGCCAAGGTTCACGCTTGGTTCGCGGAAGTGCACCGGCTTCAGTTGCGCATGGCAATCGGTGAAGTGCAGCAGGTGGACATTGCCAAAGCGCGGCACGTCGTAGAGCTGTTGCGCGGCGCGCGCAGCATGGGCGTCGCCACTTGGGAAAGTCATGCCTCCTGCGCCAGCCACGGCCAGCACCTGCAGGAACTCACGTCGGTTCATGCCTGTTATCCGTTTGATTCGAGGACGATCTTTACGGCTTGCCGTAGCGCACCAGCGCGGCAACCTCGTCGTCGAGCATTTCGCCCACTTCCTTTTGCACCACGCGGCCGCGGCCGTCGAGCACATACAGTTCGGGCAGGCCCTTGCGCGCGCCAAAGGCCTGGCGCAGCGCGTCGGAATCCATCGTCACCGGGAACGTGTAGCCACGCTGTTTCAGGTACGCCACCGCATCTTGTGGATGCTTGTCGATGCTGACCGTCAACATCTGCAGCCGGGTGCCGCGCGCCTGCTCGTAAAGGGCCTGCAGGCGCGGGTTCTGCAATGCGCAGAACGGACACCATGATGCCCAGAACTCGATGACCAGCGGTTTGCCCGCCCATTGGGAAGCGGGTACGGTGCGGCCATCGAGCAGCTTCACGTCTGGCAAGTGGATGGTGTCGCCCACCTCCGCAGCGTATGCGATATGACTGGCCATGCCGAGCAGGACCAGAAACCATGCCATCACAACACGCCGCACTGTCATTGCGTTGCGCTTACTGGTTGACCGGCGATGCCGGGTCCAGCAGCAGCGCCATCACGTCGCGGATCTGCTGTTCGGTCAGGATACCCTTGTGCCCGAAGCGCGGCATGTTCGAGCAGGCGCTGTAGGCGTTCGAATCCCAGATCTTGCCCCACGTGTAGCGGATCACGTCCTGCGAGTTGCCGCGCAGCTTGCCGTAGTTGTAGAGCGACGGGCCGATATTGCCGAACGAGATCTCGGCCTTGGTCAGCTGGTGGCAGGCGTAGCAGTTGGCACCGTTTGGCGCACCGACCTGGTCGGAGAACTGCATGCCACGGCCGTTCTGTGCGATCTTCTCGCCTTCCTTCCAGTCGCCGATGAAGTTGCTGTCAGACGGGTACTTGACCTGCTTGAGCTCGGCCGCCTCCACCTTCTTCGCCACCGGTGCCGGCACATGGGTGCGATCGGGGTACTGGCTGCATGCCTTCTGCGTGGCGTCCTGGTTCAGCACGCCTTCGACAGTGGCCGGGCCTTTCGAAGTGAACGACGATTCGATCATCTGGCGCACCTCGGCGTCGGTCACCTTTACCGTCGATGCCTTGGCGGCTTTTGCAGTGGCCTTGGTGGCGGTTTGTGCCTGGGCTTGCGTGGCAACACCGGCCAGCAGCACCAGCGAAGCCAGCGCCATCTTGTGGAGTTTTTTCATGGTCTGGTCTTCCTGATCAGCGCTTCATGTTCGGGCCGTCGTACGTGCCGCCGTTGGCGTTCTTCGCCAGGAACATCGACAGGGCGGTGATTACGTCGGAGCCGTAGGCCGGTTCGGGAAAGCGCTGCTGGCGCAGGCAGTCATACAGTCGGTGCTGCATCGTGCGTACCTCGCCCTGCGATACGCGATAGGCCGGCCACGTGGTGTACGCGGCCTGCGCGCCCTTCTCTGTCATCAGGTTGGGCAGGTCCTGCAAGCGGATGCGCTGGCCGTCCACGGCATGGCAGGTGGCGCAGGCAAAGTCGTAGGCGCCGCCACGGTAGAAGAACATCTTCTGGCCAAGCGCGTAGACACGCTTTTCCTCGGGATGCGCGAGCTGGACGTTCATCTTCACGCCGCGCGATTCGCCGGTGACAAACGCGGCGAGCCGTTCGATGTCCGATGACTTGCCCGGCGACGAGAACGGGTTCTTCGTCGCTTCTTCCTGCGTCAGGCCCTGCAGCGTCACGCGGCAATATGCCAGGCGCTGTTCCAGGTCCATGACCTTGTTTGCGTCCTTGAAGTAGCGCGGCAGCTCGGCGTAGGCGCCCTTGGTCACGCCGGGGCCCTTGCCCAGGTCGCACTGTTCGAGCGAGGCGTTTTTCGGACCAGCCGGCTTCTTCCAGAGCTCCTCGCCGGCGGCTTCCCACAGCTCGGCGGGATTGCCTTCGGCCAGCATCTGGCGGTACTTGGCGATTTCCTCGGCGGTCTTGTCCTTGTCCTGCGCCAACGCGGGGCCAGACAGGGTGGCAGTGACGGCGGCAGCCGTGGCGGCCAGCGCCACGAGCGCGGGTGCCACGGTGCGGCGCATACGGCGGATGTTGCGCACGGTAACCATTGGGGGCTTCTCCTCGCCATCGCGCCGCATGGTCGGTGGGCGGACGGCCTTTCTTGTCAGGTCCGGCGGCTCATTGCCGGATAGCGTGTCACACGGGATGGGCGATATGCATCGCCCAGTCCATCACGGCTTGATGTAAGCGTAGCCTTCGTCGAACTGCAGGCGCGCGATTTCCACCACGCCCGCGGGCACGATCTTGGCGTCCATCAGCAGGCTTTGTTCGGAAATCCGGCGCGCGGTCAGCGTATTGCGGCAGGCACGGAACTCCACGCCCGACGAACCCAGTGCCGCGACGGCCGCCTCGAACGTATTGCCGCGCGCATCCTTGGCGCCTTCCACCAGGAAATCCACGCCAAAACCGAACGCCACCACCACGATCTTGGTGTCGGGCGCGCCGTTCAGGTGATTGCGCAGGTTGGCCATGGCGCGCACGGCCTGGTCGATCCCCTCGGACAACTGGTAGACCACCTTGACGCGGCCCTTGCCGGACGCAGCCGGAGCCGGGGTCTGCTGGGCCGCCGCTGCCTTGGCGGTCAGGCCAATGGCGGCCAGGGCCGCCGTGGCGCGAATGAATGCTCGCCGCATGATGCTTCCTCGCTTCGCCCGTTCAGGCGATGGTGGCTTCGTCGGTACGCTTGTCGCCGCGGTTGTCGACCCAGGTCACGGTGACCTTGTCGCCCTTGGCGCCGCCCTTGAACTTGAAGTTCAGGAACGGGTCCTTCGATACGGCCGGGCCGAACTGGGCATGGAACACTTCCTTGCCCTTGCACGAAGCGATCACGGTCTGGATATGCCAGGCCGGAACCGTCTTGCCGGACGCGTCTTTGCGCTGGCCGGTTTCCATGTCGTGCTTCATCAGAATCTTGACGTCAACGACGCCGCCGTTTTCGGTGGCGCGAACGCGCATCGGGTCTGCCATGTGCTTCTCCTGTCAGCAGTAATCTGGAAATCTGGTCTCGAAACGTTGGGGACGATGGACAGCAATCAGCCGCCGCAGCCGCCCAGCGTGACCTTGATTTCCTTCGATGCCACGTACCACTTGCCGCCAGCCTTGACCGCGGCATACACCACGGACGTCTGGCCCATCTTCACGCGCGTGGACACGAACGGCTCGGTGCCGGCCGGGATGATGAAATCGGCCGCCAGCGTGTTCGGGTTCTTTTCCACCAGGATCGCGATCTGCTCGGTGTCGGGGATATTGCTGGTCACCGCAACCGGTACCACCGCGCCGTTCTCGGCGATGTCGGGGGCGTTGAAGCTGATGGCGGTGCTCTTCTCGGTGCCGCTGCCGCCCAGCGCCTTGATCACGTCCGCCACGCTCTTGCCGTCGAAGGCGGTCTTGTTCCATTCGGCGGCTTGTGCCTCGCTGATCAGGCCGGTGGCGGCCATCAGCGACAGCACGGCGGTCATCCGCAGTACATCACGTCGTTTTGAATTCATCTTGCTTTGTTTCCCGTACTTGCGTACCCGGTTTCCTGTCGACCCCTGCTGTGCCGGTGCGTCGCCGGCGCATGCATGTTTGCTTCAATGCTTGCCTCGTACATTTGCCTCGAACAGCGGGGGCCGCCGGCATGGCCGGTCGGCCCCCGCTTCGATGCGGCAGGTGTTACTTGGCGGGAGCGCCCGCCAGAATCCACTCCACCACCGTCTTGATGTCGGCGTCGCTGACGGCCGCGTTGGCCGGCATCGGCACCGGACCCCAGACGCCCGAACCGCCGCTCTTCACCTTGGCCGACAGCTTGGCCAGGGCGCCCTTGTCGCCCTTGTACTTGGCGGCCACTTCCTTGTAGGCCGGGCCAACCAGCTTCTTGTCCACCTGGTGGCAGCCCATGCAGGCATTCTTGTTGGCGATTTCCTGTGCCTTGGCGGCGTCGACGGCGGCGTGCGTGGACGCGGCGGCGGCCAGCAGCGCGGCGGCGATGACAAACTGCTTCATGTGTTGTGCTCCAAACTGAATGAGCCGTGGGGACGGCAAATGGCCGCGCTCGGACTACTCCGCGGCGCGGCGCGCGCTGGCCGCCGTTGGGGCGGGCTTCTCAGGAGTGCCTCGGCGGTGATCGGTGAGGGCTCCAGGGCGTATGCGGCCAGTCCGCTATTTTGCCTCAAAGCGTCGATACGTATACCGACGCGGGAGTGATATCGATATGCACAAAACCGAAGCAAATCCCCGAAAATCAAGGGTTAACCCTTGATCTCTTGCCTCTATGTTCCACCGGTGGGCTAACGGCGCGCCAATGCCCTGCCCGCCCAGAGGCGGTTGCCGAACACGTTGAGCAGCAGCCCGGCCATGACCACCGCAGCCCCGGCCCATTGCGCGATCGCCAGGTCTTCGCCAAGCAGTACGTGTGCCGCCACCAGCCCCACCACGGGCACCAGCAGGGTCAACGGGGCGACCTTGCTCGCGGCATAGCGCGTCAGCAGGCGTCCCCACATCGTGTAGCCGAACAGCGTGGCGGCAAAAGCCAGGTAGCAGACCGCGAAAACGCCCATGGTGGAAACATGGGTCAGTGCCTGCGCGATCCGCACTGGACCTTCGAACCACAGCGACAGCAGCGCAAACGGCACGATCGGGATCAGCGCGCCCCACACCACCAGGCCCAGCAGGTCTACCGGGCCAATCTTCTTGCTGACGATATTGCCGGTGGCCCAGCACAGCGCCGCACAAAGCGTCAGCACGAAGCCCGCCGCGGTCATGCCGCCGGGGCCGTGCGCGGCGCCACTGCCAATCAGCGCCAGGCCGCATGCCGCGATGGCCATGCCGGCCAGGTTATGCCAGCGCAGCGGTTCGCCGAGCCACAGCGCGGCAATGGCAACGGTGAAGAACACCTGCGATTGCAGCACCAGCGATGCCAGCCCGGCCGGCATGCCCACCGCCATGGCATAGAACAGGAAGGCGAACTGACCGAGGCTGATCGACGCGCCGTACGCCACCAGCAAGCGCAGTGGAATGCGCGGGCGCGGAATGAAGAAGATGGCCGGGAATGCCACCAGGCAGAAGCGCAGCGTGCCCAGCAGCATGGGGGGCATGCCCGCCAGCCCTACCTTGATGACAACAAAATTGACACCCCACACCACGATGATGGCGAGGGCAAGCAGACGGTCTTTGGCTTGCATGATCGGTTGGAGAGTAGCGCATCCCCGGGGGCGGGACGTTCGGCACGGCTAGCGTAGCAGCCAGGGCCGCTGGCGCATTGCACGATCTTGCGGTTTTGTGGGCAGGAACCCGGGGGTTATCCAAGCATGTCGGCCCAGATGCTCCGTGCCCAGGCGAAACCATATTGGCCTTCGAGCACGCTTGGTCCGGCGGACAACCCTCCCGAGCCCGGCACGGTCAGCATGGTCTTCTCGGCGGCGTCATAGCGATGCACGCTGGCGATGTGGATCGCCTCGGTCGACGACGTAAAGCTGTAGCACGTGTTGGTATAAACCGGGGTCGGATCCGGCGCGCGGCCGGCCAGCAGTTGCAGGATGGCGGCAGCCGCCACCTTGCCGTGCTGGTTGGCCATGGTGCCGGACTTCGGCATCAGCGGCGCAATCTGCACCGCATCGCCGAGCACATGGATCTCGGGGGCCACTTGCGAGGCCATGGTCAGGAAATCGACCTCGCACCAGCGTCCGTTCGCGGTGGCCAGTCCAGCCGAGACAGCGATGGCGCCGGCCCGCTGCGGTGGCAGCAAGTTCACCACATCGGCCCGCTCATCGTCCTGCACGTCGAATTTGATCGTGCGCGTGGCCGGGTCGATGTCGACGGTCTCGTGTTGGGGGCGGTACTCGATCATTCCCTTGTAGCGCGTCTCCCAGACCTGCCGGAACAGCGCACCTTTCGACGTAATGTCGGGATTCGCATCGAGGACCAGCACCTTGCTGCGCGGCTTGTGCTGCTTGAGGTAGTCCGCCACCAGGCAGGCGCGTTCATACGGCCCGGGCGGGCAGCGGTATGGCGCCAGCGGGATGGTAATGGCGAAGGTACCGCCGTCGCGCATCGCGGCCAGTTGCCGGCGCAGGGTCTCGGTCTGCGGCCCCGCCTTCCACGCATGGACGATCTGCTCGCCGCCCGGCATGGCCAGGCCCGGAATCGCACTGGTCTGCATTTCCACACCGGGCGACAGCACAAGCCGGTCATAGGGCAGTGTTGCACCGCGTGCCAGGCGTACCGTGCGTTTGGCGGCGTCGATGGCTACCGCGGTATCGCGCACATGCGTGACGCCATGGGATTTGACCAGCGTGTCGTAGGGCAGCGTGATATCGGCCATGGGCCGGAAGCCGGCCACCACCAGGTTCGACAACGGACATGAGACGAACGAGGTATCGGGCTCGACCAGCGTGACGTCGACCGCGCCGCGGCTCCAGCTACGCAGATAGCGCGCGACCGTGGCGCCGCCATAGCCGCCGCCGATGACCACCACCCTGGCCGGCGCCGCCGCACGTGCCTGGCGTTGCGTCAGGCAGCCGATGGCGCTGGCGGCCAGCGCCGCCTTGAGCACGGATCGTCGATGCATCGGTGCTATTTCTGATCGGCAAACCAGGCGGCCATGGCGATGATCTCGGTATCGCTGTAGCCCTTGGCAATCTGCGGCATCACGGTGCCGGGGCGCTTGCCGTTCTTGTAGTTCAACATCAGTTCGACGAGTTCGGCCTGCGAGCGGCCAGCCAGACGCGGCACCGGGCTGTCCGCCGGCGGCTTGCCGTCCGGGCCATGGCAGGCCGCACACGAGGCGGCCTGGTTGCGCGCCTGTTCAGTACGCGCGCGCTGGACCTCGATCGTCAACTTGCCGGCATCCGCCGGGCCCGCGGTCATCGGGCCCGATGCGGCGGGCTGTGCCAGCAACGGCGCCGCGCACACCCCCAGGGCGATGCCGGCCATCCAACGGGGGGACAACAAGAATCGCAAGGGGATCTTCATGGCGCCTTCCTCAGGTCTTACGGCAGGTTACGTCCCGGCGGCAGCGCTACCGGGGATGTCACCGGCGCGGTCACCGGGCTGGTAGTGGCGCCCGATCCATTGCTCATCGATGCCGGCGCATCGGCCGTCACCGGCGCGTTCGGCTGGCTACCCGGCACGGACTGCACCGGCGCCGGCGTGCCCACCGCCTCACTGCCAGTATTGCCGCTCTGCGAACCGGCCAACTGGTCCAGGCGCGCGCGCTCGGCGTCGCTGACATAGTCGAACACCTTTACCACTTTCTGCACACCGCTGGCATTGCGGGCCACGTCGGTGGCCTTGTCGCCTTCGGTCGTGGTGACCACGCCCATCAGGTACACCACGCCCTTCTCGGTGGTGACCTTGATCGAGTTGGCCGGCACACCCTCGGCCGTCACCAGCAACGTCTTGACCTTGCTGGTCAGGTACGCATCGTTGCTGCGGGTCATGAAGCTCGGCGACGTCGTCAGTTCCAGCTCGTTGACCACCTCACGCGTGTTGGGCAGGCCGCGCACATACTGCTCGATCTGCTGCTTGACGGTGGCATTGGATGCCTCGCCAGTCAGCAGCACCTTGCGATTGAACACCGAGGTGCCCACACGAGCCTGGCTGTCGCCATAGCGCGAGCTCATCGTGCTGTCGATTTCCACCTGCAAACCCTTGTCGATGGCCTGCGTGCCGGTCGGACGGCGATCCGTTGCCATGACCACGCCGGTGCCAACGGCGCCGGCCAGGACCGGGAAGCAGCCGGCCAGCTGGGTGGCGGATACCAGCAATGCGGCCACGGTCACCGCGGTACGTGCCACACGGGCGGGAGAGATTTTTTTCTGAAGGGTCACGTTCGTCATGCGGTTTTCTTTTGCCTGGATGGATGCCGAAATTGTGTGTGAAACAGATTGCAGATCAAGGTTTTTTGCCGCGCCTGTGGATATCGCTGTGGAAGACCCGGCAAAACCTGTGCATAGCTTGTGGGTAGTGCTGTGGATAACCGGGGATAACTCCTTGGCCCGGACTTCATGGCTCGCCCAGCAACGCCTCGTCAATACCGTCGCACAGGCAATGCAGTGTCAACAGATGCACTTCCTGGATCCGTGCCGTGCGATCGCTTGGCGCGCACAGATGGATATCGAATTCATTCAGCAGCGAGGCAATCTTGCCGCCACCCTTGCCGGTCAATGCCACCACGCCCATGTCGCGCTGATGGGCAGCCTGGACTGCGGCCACCACGTTGGCCGAATCGCCCGACGTCGACAAGGCCAGCAGGATGTCGCCGGGCTGGCCCAACGCCTCGACCTGCTTGGAAAACACCACCGAGAAATCGTAGTCGTTGCCGATCGCGGTCAGGATCGAGCTGTCGGTGGTCAGCGCAATCGCGGCCAGCCCCGGGCGCTCGCGTTCGAAGCGCCCGATCAGCTCGGCGGCAAAATGCTGGGCATCGGCAGCCGAACCGCCGTTGCCGCATGCCAGGATCTTGTTGCCACTGGTCAGCGCCGTGACCATCCGCTCGACGGCCGCGTCAATATGCGGCGCCATCAGCGCAGCGGCCTGCCGCTTGGTTTCGGCACTGTCCAGGAAATGTTGCTCGATGCTTTCAATACTCATGGTCTGGTGACTTCCGCACAATCCCGCGCATTATGACGCAGTGGCCGCGCCGTCGTTCCCGTCAGCCGATGTCAGGTCGAACGCGCCGGGCAGCCATTCCAGCCGCCCCGGCTCCAGCGCCACCACATCGATGCGGCACGGTGGCATGTTTTCGAGCGTGGCCAGGTAGTGCGTGGCGGCATGCAGCACGCGCCGTTGCTTGGCGGGCGTGATGCTCTGCGCCGCGCCGCCAAACCCGCGCCCGCTGCGCTGCCGGACCTCCACGAACACCAGCATATCGTCCGCACCACGCATGATCAGGTCGATCTCGCCGCCTTTGCAGCGATAATTGCGCAGGACCGGCACCAGGCCCTGCCGCTGCAGGTAGGCCAGAGCACGGTCTTCGGCCAGCGCACCACTCACCGTGGTGGTCTGCTCGGTGGTTTTGAATGAGCGATTCAACGGAAGTTCTCAAGCATGAGTGACTGGACCCAACTGGCCGCCGGCCAGACCTACCCGCCCGGCACGCTGTACGTGGTGGCTACGCCGATCGGCAACGTGGCGGACCTGTCGCTGCGCGCGCTGCACGTGCTTGGACTGGCCGACGCCGTGGCCTGCGAAGACACGCGCAATACGGGGCAGTTGCTGACCCGCGTGGGCCTGCACCGGCCGCTGGTTGCCGTGCATGAACACAATGAGCGGGAGGCCGCGGTACGGATCGTCGAACGCCTGGCTGCCGGGGAACGCATTGCCTATGTGTCCGACGCGGGTACGCCGGGCATTTCCGATCCAGGTGCGCGGCTGGTGGAAGCGGTGCGCGCGGCGGGCCTGCGCGTGGTGCCGCTGCCGGGCCCCAGTGCGGCCGTCACCGCGTTGTCGGTGGCTGGCGACATGCTCGAAGCCGGCGAAGGCCGCTTCACGTTTGTCGGATTCCTGCCCGGCAAGGCCAAGGCCCGCAACGACGCCATCGCCACGCTGGCGGGACTCGACCACGCGTGGATCGTGTATGAGGCCCCCCATCGCATTGCCGATACCCTGGCGGCGTTGGCCGCCGTGCTGCCCGGCACACGCCGGATGCTGATCGGGCGCGAGCTGACCAAGCTGTTCGAGGAAACCCCGGTGCTGACCGTGGCCGAGGCACCGGCGTGGCTGGCCGCCGAAGCTGCGCGCGGCAAAGGCGAGTTCGTACTGGTGATCGAAGGTGCGGGCAGTGGCGGCGGTGGCGGTGGCGCCGATGACGATACCCTTGCGCCTGAAGCCGAACGCGTGCTGAAGCTGCTGCTCGCGGAACTGCCGGCCAAGCGGGCCGCGAAGCTGGCCTCGGCGATTACCGGCGCCAAGACCGACGTGCTGTACCAGCGCGCGCTCGCGCAGCGCGCGGACGGTGACCGGGACGCGTGAAAAGACAAACGGCACGACCGGGAAGGTCGTGCCGTTTGAGAAAATTCTTATCCGCAGGGGAAGCAGCGGGCTGACGGGGCTAACGTGGCGTGGGTCGAGAGGTTTGCGCTGACCGGCCCGCATCGCCTTACTTTCGCTTGTGCCTGGTGGTGGACTTGATGGACTTGCCGCCCTTGGCCTTCGACTTGGCCGGCACCAGCGTGTTGGCGGTATCAGGTACCTCGTCGGCACCGCTGCCGTCACCGGCTTCCATGCCGCCAGCCTCGATATTCGGGCCCAGCGCCGCAACTTCGGTACGTGACAGTCGGCGGATTTCCACCTGGGTGGCACCGTGGTCGACAAAGCTCAGCCGCTTGGCCGCGGCGTACGACAGGTCAAGGATCCGGTTGCCGTGGTACGGGCCACGGTCGTTGATGCGGACCACCGCCACCTTGTTGTTGCGCAGGTTGCGCACCAGCACCCAGCTATCAAGCGGCAGGGACGGGTGAGCCGCCGTCATGGCGCGCATGTCGAAGCGTTCGCCGTTGGCGGTCTTGCGGCCATGGAAGCCCTTGCCGTACCACGACGCCATGCCGCGTTGCTCGAACGTACCCATGTCAGCGCGCAGACCATCGATCGACGGCTGCGCCGGCGCGTTCTCGTCCTGCCAGCCAAACAGGTTCCAGTTGCCACGCTCGTCGGCCTTGGCCGCGGTATTGGCATTGGACTTGTCAGTCCTGGTCTTCGACTTTGCTGACTTCGTGGAGATTGCACCCGTGGTATCGGATGCACTGTCCGTGTCGCCGCCCGGCGGCGTCGCGCACGCAGCCAACACCAGCGCCGATACGAGGATCGCGCACTGACGCAGGAAGCGGTTGGACCCGGGCGCTGTCTCGCGCACGGACCCCGGACGGAACACGGGAAGACTAATCATGCGCGCAGTCTAACATCGGTCGTTTTAAGCTAATACCTTGATTTTGTTACGAAATCTATTCAGACGGTAACAAGGGCACGTTCAATTCCCCGCAATCCACCGCCTGACAAGGGATTGCGCCGACTGCGGCAGCGCGGCATCGGAGTGCAGATCATGTAACTTTCAGATCTCTCTCAAGCGAGATTTCGGTAGGGATTCAAACGTTGCGCCACCGGTCGAGGATCGGATCGACGGCTACAATGTTTCACCGCGAGCCACCCGGCTTGCCGCAGAACGCGGCCCAAAAAAAGCCCAATCGATCACAAAATGAAAGTCCTCCTGATCCCCGTCACCCCTTTCCAGCAGAACTGTTCGCTGCTGATCGACGAGACCACGCAGCGTGCGGCGGTGTGCGATCCGGGTGGCGACCTGGATCGCATCACGGCGGCCCTCGACGAGCAAGGCGTCACGCTCGAGAAGATCTTCCTGACCCATGGCCATGTCGACCACTGCGCGGGTGCCGCCGCTTTGGCACGGCAGTTCGGCGTCCCGATCGAGGGCCCCCATGAGGACGAGCGTTTCTGGATCGAGCAGTTGCCCGACCAGACGCGGCGCTTTGGCTTTGGCCATGCGGAGGTCTTCGAACCGGACCGCTGGCTTGAGAATGGCGACACGGTGACGTTCGGCAACGAGACGCTCGAGGTCTACCATTGCCCCGGACACACGCCGGGTCACGTGGTGTTCTTTTCGCGCGCCAACGAGCTGGCCATCGTCGGCGATGTGTTGTTCGCGGGATCGATCGGACGCACCGACTTCCCGCGCGGCAATCACGCCGACCTGATCCGTTCGATTCGCACCCGGCTCTGGCCGCTCGGCGATGACGTGACCTTCGTGCCCGGCCATGGCCCGGTGTCGACATTTGGCGAGGAGCGCCGCAACAACCCGTTCGTCGCCGATCGCCTGATCGACGCGGGCTGACACATGGCAAAGAAGCAGGCGCCCGATACGCGCCCGGAGATCTACGTCAGTACCGACGTCGAGGCCGACGGCCCGATTCCGGGGCCGCATTCGATGCTGTCATTTGCCTCTGCCGCGATGCTGGCCGACAAGACCGTGATCGGCACGTTCTCGGCCAACCTCGAAACCTTGCCCGGTGCGGCCGGCCACCCGTCACAGATGGCGTGGTGGAAAACGCAGCCAGAGGCCTGGGCGGCCTGCCGGCGCGACCTGGAACGCCCCGAGGACGTGCTGCCGCGTTACGTGGAATGGGTGGAAAGCCTGCCCGGCAAGCCGGTCTTCGTGGCGTTTCCGGCCGGCTTCGATTTCACCTGGATGTTCTGGTACATGATGCGATTTGCCGGCCGGTCGCCATTCGGCTGGGCCGCGCTCGATATCAAGACCGTGGGATTCGTACTGACCGGGCGGCCTTATCGCAAGTCGGTCAAGGCAGCGTTTCCCGCCCACTGGCACGACCCGCTGCCGCATACGCATGTCGCCCTCGACGACGCGCTGGAACAGGGTGCCCTATTCTGCAACATGCTCGCTGAATTGCGTATGCGGGAGGGGATGCTGGCACAGCTTGCCGCTGGAGCCCAGGATGGCGAGGATGCGCAAGGTGCCGACGGCACGTCTGCAAAGGCGGCTGACGGGAGCGATTCCTCACCTTCCTGATCTGGTGCCGGGGATCGGTGCGCCGGGCCACACGGCTGACGCGACAGCGACACCACATTTTCCGTGGCGTCTCCTATATTGGAAGCGTACAAATGGCGGCGTATCGACCGTCCGGACCCCATGCGTGACGGTGCGCCGAGGAGGTGTGACCATGCGTTTCCATCCTGATCTTCACATCAAGGACCTGTCCGGCAGGCTGCACTGGCCACATCGTTCACATGCGCGCGCTAACGTCGTGACGCATTTCCATTCGGCAACCGAGGATGCTGAGGTCGCCAAGGCGCTGATCTATGTCAGCGCGGTCACTGCGATCGTGCTGTTGATCGTGCTGGCCGGCATCAGTTTCGGTCAGGAGGCCATGCACTGGCTGGGTGTTCAATAACGACGACTCGCCTGAAGCGACTCGCCTGGCTGACCGGCCGGCCTCCCTTGGGGAGGCCGGTTCTATTTTGTGCAGTGCGGTGCGGCCCCGTCGCGCTCAGGCCAGCAATGGCGCCACGTTTTCGGGCGGGCGACCAATCACGGCGCGGCGGTTGCGCACGACCACAGGCCGCTGCAGCAGGATCGGGTTGTCGGCCACGGCGGCCAGCAGTTCGGCGTCGGTCAGGCCCTGGTCGGCCAGGTCCAGTTCCTTGTAGACAGCTTCCCCGTCGCGAATCATCTCGCGCACCGGCACGCCCAGCATGGTATGCAGCTGCCGCAAGGTGGGCAGCGTGGGCGGCGTCTTCAGATATTCGACGATCTCCACCGGTTCACCGAGGCGTTGCGCCGCCGTTTCCACCAGCGCCAGCGTTTCGCGCGATTTCGAGCAACGGGGGTTGTGGTAGATCGTGATCATGACGGCGTCCTCCTGCCTGCTTCGGTCCTTTGGAATACCCGCACTATATCAACCAACCCCCACGCGCGGCACGGGCGCGGTAAGGTACGGGATGTGGCGGGCATGCATCGTGCGTACGCTCGGCCACTGCTTTGCTACTGATGCGCCATGGTCTCCGGCGCCTCGCCGTGAACGCTTTCCTGCCAAGAAACACCGTGTCCGATTCTTCCTCCGATTCTTCCGCTCCCGTCCTGTCCCGCAAGCCGTACCGGCTACGCGATGCCACCCCCGCCGATGTGCCCGCCATCCACGCGATCTACGCGCACCATGTCCAGCATGGTCGCGCATCGTTCGAGGAGATCGCGCCGACCGTCGACGACATGCGACTGCGCTTTGCGGAGGTTCTCAAGAAGAACCTTCCCTATATCGTCGCCGAGCGCGATGGCCAGATCCTTGGCTATGCCTATGCATCGAGCTACCGTGCACGCAGCGCATACCGCTTTGCCATCGAGGACTCGATCTACATCGATCATCGCCATACTGGCGAGGGGCTGGGCCGGGCCCTGCTGGCCGAACTGATCGCGCGCTGCGAAACCGGGCCGTGGCGCCAGATGGTGGCCGTGGTCGCGTTGACGTCGAGCGGCGAAGGCGCCGGCTCGGTGGCCGTGCATGAGCGCCTGGGTTTCCGGACCGTAGGCCGGCTCGAATCGGTGGGACTCAAGCACGGCGAGTGGATCGATACGCTACTGATGCAGCGTCCGCTCGGGGTCGGCAATGGCACCATTCCGGACCGCGACGCGCTACGCCAGTAAGGCCGGGACCGCCGCCTCGCACCACGCCCGCAGGTTGTCATAGGCGCGCGTCACATGGTCAGGGCCGCGTGTCATGCTTTCCATGCGCACGACTTCGACGCTAGCCAGACCCACGGTGCCAAGCACGTACTTCAGATAGGGCGTGAAGAAGTCGCGCTGGCTGGCCGGATCGTCGGAGAAACGCCCGCCGCAGGACACCACGGCCAGCACCGGGCGGTCGCGCATCAGCCCGCGCTTGCCTTGCGGGGTACCCGCGAATGTGCGTTCCGGGCGCACCACGAGGTCGATCCAGGTCTTCAGTGATGCCGGCACCGTGAAGTTGTGCATCGGCGTGGTAATCAGCACGATATCGGCCGCCTCGAGTTCAGCGATCAGTGATTCGGACAGGGCCAGTGCGGAGGGATTCGTCACCTCGCGCTTCGCCGCCACCGTCAGGTTGGCATCGGTGAATTCGATACCGATTGGTGGTAGCGGCTCGGTGCCCAGATCGCGCTCGATCACGGTGAGTTCGCCGTGATGCGCGGCCAGTTGCTCGCGCACGATCTGGCCGGCGCGCCGGCTGGTGGAAGTGTCGCCACGCGGGCTGACGTTCAGGTGTAGCAGTGTGGTCATGGCAATACGAAAATTTCGGTCAATTCAGTCAATTCAGTCAAACGTGTAGTAGAAGCGCAGGGCCCGGGCCAGCAGGCCATTGCGGTAATAGAAGCGGTGGCCGAGCACGTTGTTCAATGGCGTATCGAGCACGAGATGCCGGCACCCCGCGGCCTCGGTCTCGGCCTTGAGCCAGTCCATCAGCCGGTGCCCGTACCCACCGCTGCGCGCATTGGCGTCGGTCACGAGGTCATCGACATAACAGTGCTGGCCATAGACCAGGTTCTCGGCGATGCGATAGCCGGCCAGGGCCATCAACTTGCCGTCATCCCACAACCCCACCATGTGATAACCGTCGCCGGTCTGGCGCCGCCAGCGCGTAACCAGTTCGGCCGCGTCGGCCAGGTGCGGACGTAGCTGGTGCATCAGCGGAAAGCATGCCGCGACGTCAGTTGCCGTGTCGATGCGACGAATCTGAATCTGCTCCGCGACGATGGTGCTCATTGCTGGCTCCCGCGTGCAGCGTCGGAGGCCGGCGGCGGAAAATGCAGACCGACCGCGATGCGGTTCCAGGCGTTGATCGATGCGATCGTGGTGGCCAGGAACACCAGCTCGCTGTCGCTGAACACACGTCGCGCGCTGGCCAGTGCGGCATCACGCACGGATGGGTCGGCCATCTGGGTCAGCGATTCGGCCCAGCCCAGCGCGGCCGTCTCACGCTCGGTATAGATGCCGGCGTCGCGCCAGCCTGCGAGCAGGTCGAACTTGCGCGGATCGATATCGAGCTTGCGGGCGATGTTCAGATGAAACTGCAGGCAGAACGCGCAACCATTGATCTGCGAGACGCGCAGCTTCACAAGTTCGGTCAGCGCCTTGTCCATCCCCGACGCGGCAACTGCCTTGCTGACGCCACCCAATGCCGCGTACACATCGGGGGCTGTTTGCGTGAAAGCCTGGAAATCCATCTGGAACTCCTTCGGGTAAGATGTCAGAGTTCGAAGATTAATGTAAGAGCTCTGACATTATGGCAAAGACCATGAAGAAAGAAGGGAAAAAGGCCGCGCGCAAAGCCGCGGATAAAGTGGCTGCCAAAGAGGCTGCCGACGTTGCTGTAATCCCCGCACCCGGTGAAGGCAAGCGCGGCGAGAGCGGCTACCTGGCCTATCTGTTGCGGCAGGCCAGTGCCGCCAACCGGCTGAATATGGAGCGCGAACTGGCGGACCTGCACGTCACCGTGCCCCAGTTCTTCGTGCTGACGATGCTCGGCGCCTATCCGGGGATTTCCGGTGCGGATGTCGCGCGGCTGGCCTTGCTGACACCGCAAACGGTCAGTGTGATCATGGGCAACCTGGAGAAGATGGGTGCCATCGCGCGCCAGCCGCACCCGGTGCACGGACGGATCCAGACCATTGCGCTGACCGAAGCGGGCCGGTCGCTACTGGCCCAGTGCAAGGGACGTGCGAATGCAGTCGACAAGCAGTTGCGCGCCGGGCTGACGCCTGAAGAGGAGCAGATAGTGCGGCGCTGGCTGGTCAGCCAGGCCGTGGCCGGCGAAGCAGTCGCCGAATAAGCGCCGGCCGGATGAAAAATGGCCCGCGGATTCGCATCACGCGGGCCATCGTCACAACGGGGAGCAGTCTTAAGCCATCAGGTCCGACAGCGCCAGCGCTACCACCTTGGTGGCGCGGTTCAGGTCGTTCAGGCGCAGGTTCTCGTCAGAGTTGTGGCCGCGGGCTTCCATCAGCGTGCGCGGACCTGCACCGTACAGCACGGTGGGAATGCCACGGCTCGTGTAGTGGCGGGCATCGGTGTAGAGCGGCACGCCCTGCACCGGGATCTCCACGCCGAACACGGCTTCGGCACGCTGCTTGAGGGCGCCGATCAGCTTTTCCACACCGGGCAGTTCCGACAGCGGCTCGGCCAGGATGATGCGCTCCACCTTCACTTCGATGCCCGGACGTTCGCGGGCAGCCTTCTCCACCACGGCGCGGAGTTCGCCTTCGGCATCGAAACCGATTTCTTCGGGAATCATGCGGCGGTCGACGCGGAACGTCACGAGGTCGGGCACCACGTTGGTGTTGATGCCGCCCTTGATCAGGCCGACGTTCAGCGTGGCGGTGTCGATGCCCGGCACCTTGCTCTTGCGCGTAGCCAGCTCCGCGCGCAGGCCGTAGATGGCCTGCAGGATATGCGTGGCGGCCTCGATTGCATCGACGCCGGTGTGCGGCATGGCGGCGTGGCCCTGCTTGCCCTTCACGGTCACTTCCACGTGCAGGCAACCGTTGTGTGCCGACGTGATGCCGTACGAGAAGCCTGCCGAAATCGCATAGTCGGGCTTGCTGAGACCTTCGTCGAGCAGGAACTTCGGACCGATGTCGCCGCCGGTTTCCTCGTCATAGGTGAATTGCAGTTCGACCGTACCGTTCAGCTTGGCGCCCTGCTTTTCCGCCTGCATCAGCGCCAGCACGGCGTAGGCATAGGTGGCGAAGTCCGACTTCGACACCGCCACGCCACGGCCGTACATGACCGGGCCATGTTCGCTGTCGGCAATCTCGCCGCCGTACGGGTCCTTGGTCCAGCCCAGGCCCGGAGGCACCACGTCGCCGTGCGCATTCATCGCGATGACCGGGCCACCGTTGCCGAACGTCTTGCGCACCAGCAGGTTGGTGGCGCTGATCATGCCGGCCGCCTTGACCTTTTCCTCGGGCACCTTGTGCGCTTCGACCTTGAAGCCCAGGCCTTCCAGCAGTTCCTTGGCGCGCTTGCCATGCGCCTCGCAATCGCCGGACGGATTGTCCGACGGCACCTTGACCAGTTCCGCCAGGAACGCTTCCTGTTGCGGACGGTGCTCGTCGATGTACTGCGTCAGCGTGGTGTCGATCGGGTTCATGTTGTCTCGTGCGGTCATCTTCGTATCTCGGGAGTTTTCGTTTTCGATTCGCGTCGTCGATGGTTCGCGACGCTTATTGGGTGCGCTGGAAGTGCTCGACGAAATCGGCGAACACGCGCGCAGCGGTCTGGGCGTCTTCCGACGTCATGGTTTCGGTGGGGTGGTGGCTGATACCGCCGTTGCCGCAGCGAACGAACAGCATGGCCACATCGGCGATCGCGGAAATGGCCATCGCATCATGGCCGGCTCCGGAGGGCAGGTGACGCACGGGCACGCCCTGGCGCTCCACGGCCGCTGCCCATTGCGATTGCAGCCACGGCGCACACGGCACACTGGCTGCTTCGTGTGTCTTGCGGATCTGTGACCGCACATTGCGGCGTGTGCAAACGCGTTCGATCTCGGCCAGTACGTCGTTGACGGCAGACTCGCGCTCGGCGTCGATGCCGGCGCGGATGTCGATCGAGAATGTGGCGCGGCCCGGTACCACGTTGGTGGCGCCGTTCGGTACATTGAACTGGCCGACCGTGCCAACCAGGCCTGGCTTGCCGCCGCAGCGCTTCTCGATGAACAGGCCGATCTCGGCGCCGGCCATCGCGGCATCGCGCCGCATGTCCATCGGCACCGTGCCGGCGTGGCCGGCCAGTCCCTCGAGTTCGACGATAAAGCGCGTGGCACCGGAGATCGCCGTCACCACGCCCACGGGCAGCCCTTCATTGAGCAGCACGGGGCCCTGTTCGATATGCACCTCGATAAATGCCAGCACCTTGCTGCGGTCATGCTGTGCAGCCGGCAATTGCGCGGCATCGAAGCCGGCATCGCGCATGACTTCGCGCATGGTCTTGCCCGAGTCGTCGAGGTTGTCGAGCACGTTGTTGTCGAACGTGCCGGCAATGGCGCGGCTGCCGAGCAGCGTGGCCTTGAAGCGCACGCCTTCCTCCTCGGCAAACCCGACCACCTCGAGCGCAAACGGGAAGCGCCTGCCCTGCCGGTTCCATTCGGCCACGCAGGCAATGGGCAGGATCACGCCAAGGTTGCCATCGTAGCGGCCGGCATCGCGCACGGTGTCGAAGTGCGAGCCGGTCAGCAACGCGGGCGCGTTGGGCTCAGTCCCTTCATAGCGGCCGATCACATTGCCGGCGGCATCGCGCCGTACGGTCATGCCGGCCGCTTGCATCCATTCGGTCAACTGCGCGGCCGCGCCGTGGTGGGCGTCGGTCAGGTAGGTGCGCGTCAGGATGCCGGGCTGGTCGGTATGGACGGCCAGGGCGTCTGCCCAGGCCATGATGCGGGTGCCGGTGTCAGCGGACAACGGCGTGGTGGTTGCTGCCATGTGCGTGTCTCTCCTGCTGGTGGTGCTGAGCCCGGTTCAAGGTTCGGGCGGGCGCCCGTGCCGAAGCTCTATTCTGTGCGATTCATGTTAGCACAGTGAATTCAAAAATTGCATACAAAAATGATATGCACTATATTGGCCTCCACGCACCGACAATCCGCTGCGGACAATCTGTTCCGGACAAGTGGATTGCGTGGATGCCGCCCAACAGGAGGGCTTTCCGCGCGGGACATTGGCCAGCAGGCCAGTTGCCCACGGTGTGCCAGGCCAGTCGCCACGAAAGCTTTCATCGAGCATGTGACGGCGGGCATTCCTGAATCAGATCAGGGTCGGCCGATGGCGACAAGAAATCGCCACGGACCAGGCCCGGCACGGAGACAACAATGCAGCATGCCGTACCTCCGCAGCGCGCCGCTGGTGCACGCCTGCACACCCGCTTCACCCGTTCCCTGTTTGGCCAGGTACTGATTGCCCTGGCTGTCGGCACCCTGCTCGGGCTTGCCTTTCCCGAGTTCGCCGCAAAGCTGAAGCCGCTTGGCGACGGCTTTATCAAGCTGATCAAGATGCTGATCGGCCCGGTGGTGTTCTGTGTGGTGGTGGCCGGCATCTGTGGCGCCGGCGAACTCAAGAAAGTGGGCCGCGTCGGTATCAAGGCGGTCATCTACTTCGAGGTGGTCACCACCATCGCGCTGGCACTGGGCATCGTGCTGGCCTATGTGTTCCAGCCCGGCGCGGGCATGAACGTGAATCCGCACAACCTCGATGCTTCCGCCATGGCCGCCTACGTGGAATCGGCGGACAAGGTGAAAAGCGCGGGTACGGTCGACTTCCTGCTCAAGCTGATCCCGAACACCATCATGGGGGCATTCACCAGCGGCGATGTGCTGCAGGTGCTGCTGATCTCGGTGCTGTTCGGCTGCGCGCTGTCGCTGGTTGGCGAGCCAGGGCGGCCGCTGGTCAGGCTGATCGACAATTTCTCGGCCGCGCTGTTCAAGATGATGGGCTTCATCATCAAGCTCGCACCGCTGGGCGTGCTGGGCGCCGTGGCGTTCACGGTGGGCAAGTACGGCATCGGATCGCTCAAGCAACTCGGTTTCCTGGTGATCCTGTTCTACGGTGCCGTGGCGGTATTCGTACTTGGCGTGCTGGGTCTGGTGATGCGCCTGTGCGGTTTCTCGGTACTGAAGCTGATCCGTTACCTGCGCGCCGAACTGCTGGTGGTGCTGGGCACCGCATCGTCGGACAGCGTGCTGCCGCAGGTGATGAAGAAGCTCGAGTACATGGGCATCAAGAAGTCGGTGGTGGGCCTGGTGATTCCGACCGGCTACTCGTTCAACCTCGATGCGTTCTCGATCTACCTGACGCTGGCTGCCGTGTTCATTGCCCAGGCCACCAATACGCCGCTGGCGCTGGGCGACCTGCTCGGCATCCTGGTCGTGGCGCTGGTCACGTCGAAAGGCGCGCACGGCATCCCGGGTTCGGCCATCGTGATCCTGGCCGCCACGCTGTCGGCCCATCCGGCGATTCCCGCCATCGGGCTGGTACTGGTGCTGTCGGTGGACTGGTTCATCGGTATCGCGCGCGCCGTGGGCAACCTGATCGGCAACTGCGTGGCTACCGTGGTCGTGGCGGCATGGGAGCGCGATATCGACCGCGAACGCGCACACGGTGTGCTCAATGGCACCATCCCGGCCGGGGAGCTCGAGGAAGGCCTGTCGGCTTCGGTCCATGGCTCAGGGGAAGTCCCGGTGCCGGCGCCGCTGCCCGGGACGGCTCCGGGGCGCTAGAATCACGCCATTCCATTCACCGCGCAGGTCCGGCAAGAGACGCGCGACACCATGCCCGAGCACATCGATCCAGACATGACCGCCGAGGCGATTGCCGACGACATCGTCGCCGCCATCGTCTCGCACCGGTTGCCGCCCGGCACCAAGCTGCGCGAGGAGGCGCTGGCCAGCGTCTATCGCGTCAGCCGCACCAAGGTTCGCGCGGCGCTGCTGATGCTGTCCAAGGACAAGGTGATCCAGATCGTGCCGGACAAGGGCGCGTTCGTGGCCAAGCCCAGCGCCGAGGAGGCGCGCGAGGTGTTTGCCGTACGCCGCATCCTTGAGGCGGCCTTGGCCCGCGAGTTCGTGGCCAAGGCCACGGCGGCCGACTACAAGCGCATCGAGAAGCACCTCACGGCCGAACGCAAATCCCTGGCCGGTAACGATGCGCAGACGCGGACGCGCCTGCTGGGCGATTTCCACATCGTTCTGGCGGAAGTGGCGGGCAACAACGTGCTGACCGAAATCATGCGCGAGCTGTCGATGCGCAGTGCGGTGATCACCATGCTTTACCAGAGCCGGCGCGATGCCACGTGTTCATCGGACGAACATCGCGCGTTCATCGAAGCCGCCAAGGCGGGCGATGTCGAGCGGGCTGTGCAACTGATGGTGGAACACCTGAATCACGTCGAAAGCGCGTTGCACTTTGAGGAAGTTCCGGCCGCCGCACGCGGCAAGGATCTTGTTGCAGCGCTGCTCGCGTAGGAGATTGCATCCGCATTGCAGTCAGATTGATCGCCATCAAGGACGAAGACGGGGTGTGAGGCGCATCATTCCTCTCGCCATGAAGTTGCGGGGGCGCACTTCATGAGCTCTCCCCGTCCTTCGCAAGAAGGGCTGCCCGCAGACCGCAATGGCTGCGGGCTTTTTCTTTTGTGGCGCGATTTCTGTGCCGAATGTCGCCACCGAACTTCCCTGCCGAATTTCTCTTCCGCAGCAAGCCGAACTCAGGCGCGACCGCTCCAGTATCCGGGCTTCGCGTACGCCTGTTTCAGGTGTTCGATGAAAAACCGGATCTTCGCCGGCACGGGCCGCTGCTGCGGGTACACGGCGAGGATGTCGTAGTCGGGCAATGCGTACTCGTCGAGCACCGTGATCAGCTCACCGCTCTCCAGCTGCGGCAGGATTTCCCAGGTCGAGCGCCAGCCCAGCCCCAGGCTTTCACCGGTCCATCGGTGCAGCAACTCCCCATCGTTGCAATCCAGATTGCCATTGACGCGTACGGTCACGGTCTTGCCGTTCTGCTGGAAATACCAGCCGCGCTGCTGGCCGCCCTGGAGGTTGAACGCCAGGCAGTTGTGCTTTTCGAGATCTTCGAGCGTAAGCGGGACCCCGTACTTGGCGAAGTAGGCCGGCGTGCCACACACCACGCGCTTGTTCGTGGCCAGCTTGATGGCGACGAAGTTGGGATCGATGGCACCGCCGATGCGGATGCCCACGTCATAACCTTCGCGCACGAGGTCCACCACGCGATCGGTCAGGTTGAACGAGATCTGGACTTCCGGATTGGCAGCCAGGAACACGGGCGCGTGCGGCGCCACGTGCTTGCGGCCGAAGGCGGCGGGGGCCGAGACGATCAGGTGGCCGGTGGCCTTGTGCTTGCCCTCGGCAATCAGCATCTCGGCACGGTCCAGGTCCGACAGCGCCTTCTTGCACTGCTCCATGAAGGCCGCGCCCTGCTCGGTCACCACGATGCGGCGCGTGGACCGATGCAGCAGTTTCACGCCGATGCGCGCTTCCAGTGCATTGATGCGGCGGCCGATCATGACGGGCGTGACGTTCTGCGTCAGCGCCGCCGCGGCCATGCTGCCGTGTTCCACCACGGCGATGAATGCTTCGATCTGTTTGAGTTTGTCCATGGGTGCCAGCTAAGCCTTTTTTTGTCTCCTGCCGACACATTGTGAGGCATCGCAAGCATGGTGCGCATCTCCGCACGACGATGGTATCCATCCGGGCTGGCCTATGGGCTGGCTCATGGACGGGCCAATCGCTGCTGTTAGCGGCCGAGCTTCTCGCTGATTTCGGCGGCCTCGCCGAGCACATGGGCCAGCCGCCGCAACGGCGCACTGCATTGCATCTGCGCGAACAGCGCCAGCGCGCCGCCGGCCACCAGCACCACGCCATAGATCGCCACCAGTGCGGGTCCGTGGCCCGGGGCCATGACGGCCAGCCCGTCGGCCAGCACCACGGCTGCCGGGCCGATGGCGAGCACCAGCGCCACGGTGCGCGCGCCACCTTCCCACAGCCGCGCCTGTAGCACGATGCGGCGCTGCCGCGCGCGCAATTGCAGTGCCGGCACCCGGCCCAGTCGCAACAGCAGCGCGTTCTCGACTTCGTTCTGGGCATCGACCCGACGCGACAGCCAGCGCATCGGATGCCGCAGTGCATCACGCCCCGCCAGCAGGCGCGTCAACCATGCAGCGGCATAGAACACCCCGCTGACGGCCAGCAATACATGAAACGCCTGGGGCAGCCATGCCGGCGGCGCCTGCAGCAATACCTGGTGCCACCAGACCAGTGCGCCACCGGATACCAGTGTCGGTACCAGCGCGAGGACAAACCCGGCCCACAGCACCATGGCCAGCCGGCTGTCCGGCGTCTTCTCGGACGAGGCCGTCTGCAACGCTTCCATCATTTCAGTAGTGGTTGGCAGCCGCGTGTACATGGCAAGGCAGGACGTGTTGCAAACCCGCTATTTTGGCCCGATCGAGGTTATCGCCGATAGGGGAAAACGGTACCAAATTGCAGCACCCCCTCGTTGCGGGGGAGTCGCTTCCAGGTATCGATCGGGTATCGCATTGTTCACATTAAACTGGCGAATGCTGCAACATTACATACGACAGGTATCGAATCAACTGATCGCGCTTCTGTTTATCCACAGCTCCCTCGGGCATAGCATCAACGCCATAGCAAATCCCACCCATTGTTTTTGAGCGTATTGGAGACAGACATGCCCAAGATGAGAGCAATCGACGCGGCGGTCGCCGTGCTGGAAAAGGAAGGCGTCAACACCGCATTCGGCGTGCCCGGCGCAGCCATCAACCCGTTCTACTCGGCGATGCGCAAGGCCGGTTCGATCCGCCACGTGCTGGCGCGTCACGTGGAAGGTGCCTCGCACATGGCCGAGGGCTACACCCGGGCCGAGCCGGGCAATATCGGCGTGTGCGTTGGCACCTCGGGCCCCGCCGGCACCGACATGATCACCGGCCTGTACTCGGCCTGGGCCGATTCGATCCCCATTCTCTGCATTACGGGCCAGGCGCCGCGCGCCCGCCTGTACAAGGAAGACTTCCAGGCCGTCGATATCGAATCGATTGCCAAGCCGGTGACCAAGTGGGCCGTGACGGTGCGTGAGCCGGCACTGGTGCCGCAGGTGTTCCAGCAGGCGTTTCACCTGATGCGCTCGGGCCGTCCGGGTCCGGTGCTGATCGACCTGCCGTTCGACGTGCAGGTGGCCGAGATCGAATTCGATCCGGAAACGTACCAGCCGCTGCAGCCGTACAAGCCCGCCGCCTCGCGTGCGCAGATCGAAAAGGCCATCAGCATGCTGAACCAGGCCGAGCGTCCGCTGATCGTCTGTGGTGGTGGCGTGATCAATGCCAATGCCAACGAGTTGCTGGTCGAGTTCGCCGAACTGGTCAACGTGCCCGTGGTGCCGACGCTGATGGGCTGGGGCGTGCTGGCCGACGACCATCCGCTGCAGGCCGGCATGGTGGGTCTGCAGACCTCGCACCGTTACGGCAATGCCACGATGCTGGCATCGGACTTCGTGATCGGTATCGGCAACCGCTGGGCCAACCGCCACACGGGCAGCATCGATGTCTACACCAAGGGCCGCAAGTTCGTGCACGTCGATATCGAGCCCACGCAGATCGGCCGCGTGTTTGGTCCGGACCTTGGCATCGTGTCCGACGCCAAGGCCGCGCTGGAACTGTTCGTGGAAGTCGCACGCGAGATGAAGATGGCCGGTCGCCTGCCGTGCCGCAAGGCGTGGGTGGCCGATGTGCAGAAGCGCCGTCGCACCATGCATCGCAAGAGCGACTTCGACAACGTGCCAGTCAAGCCGCAGCGCGTGTACCGCGAGATGAACCAGTACTTCCCGCGCGACGTGCGCTACGTGAGCACCATCGGCCTGTCGCAAATCGCCGCGGCGCAGTTCCTGTCGGTGAACCAGCCGCGCCACTGGATCAACTGTGGCCAGGCCGGTCCGCTGGGCTGGACCATTCCGGCCGCCATCGGTGTGAAGACCGCCTCGCCCGAATCTGACGTGGTGGCCATCTCCGGTGACTACGACTTCCAGTTCATGATCGAGGAACTGGCCGTTGCCGCGCAGTTCAAGGTGCCGTACATCCACGTGGTGGTGAACAACTCGTACCTGGGCCTGATTCGCCAGGCACAGCGCAACTTCGAGATGGACTACTGCGTGCAGCTGGCGTTCGACAACATCAACGCGCCGGAGCTCGAAGGCTATGGCGTGGATCACGTGAAGGTGGTCGAAGGTCTGGGCTGCAAGGCGATCCGCGTGTTCAAGCCCGAAGACATCGCGCCGGCCTTTGCCGAAGCGCGTGACCTGATGGCCGAGTTCTCGGTGCCGGTGGTGGTCGAGGTGATCCTGGAGCGCGTGACCAATATCGCGATGGGTACCGAGATCGACAACATCAACGAGTTCGAGCCGATCGAGGATCTCGAAGACACCGAAGCGGCGATCCTCACCGAAGAGACCGTCACCGCGTAAGTCTCAGCCGTCCACCGCAGCAAGCCACCCCGCTCTTCGCACGAGCGGGTGTGGCGCGTTTTTCCCCAACACCGAGAGAGACCATCACAATGCCAAAGCTCGCAGCCAACCTGACGATGCTGTTCAATGAAGTGGGCTTCCTGGAACGCTTCGAGGCCGCAGCCCGTGCCGGATTTCGCGGCGTCGAGTTCCTGTTCCCTTATGCCTTTCACGCCGACCAGATCGCTGACCGCCTGAGCCGGTTCCAGCTCGACCTGGTGCTGCACAACCTGCCCGCGGGCAAATGGGAAGCCGGTGAGCGCGGCATTGCCTGTCACCCCGACCGGGTGGGCGAGTTCCAGGACGGCGTGGGCGAGGCCATCAAGTACGCGAAGGTGCTGGGTGTGCGTCAGCTGAACTGCCTGGTTGGCATCCTGCCGCAGAACGTCAAGCGCGAGCAGGCCAACGAGACGCTCGTGGAGAACCTGCGTTTCGCGGCCAACGCACTGGCAGCCGAACATATCGACCTGCTGGTCGAGCCGATCAACACATTCGACATTCCCGGCTTCTTCCTGTCGCGCACGCAGCAGGCCATCGACCTGATCGAGCAGGTCAACGCGCCCAATCTCTACGTGCAGTACGACATCTATCACATGCAGCGCATGGAGGGCGAGATCGCCAACACCATCCGCGCCAACCTGCCGAAGATCCGCCACGTGCAACTGGCCGACAATCCGGGCCGCAATGAACCGGGCACCGGCGAGCTCAACTACCAGTATCTGTTCCGCTTCCTCGACGAGGTCGGTTACCAGGGCTGGATCGGTTGCGAATACAAGCCGAAGACCACCACCGAAGCCGGCCTCGGCTGGCGCGCCGCGCACGGCGTTTGAACGGCGATGTCACAGCTCCCCTCTCCCGCACGGCGGGAGAGGGGTTGGGGGTGAGGGCATAGAGGTTCTGCTTGCCGACAGTGGCAATTTGGAACGGCCGGCCCTCTCCCCCGCCCCTCTCCCGTACACGGGAGAGGGGAGAAAACCAACAGCAAATCAAAGCAATTTCATTCACCATTCCTGGAGACAAACATGGCAAACCAACGTAACGTCGGCTTTATCGGTCTGGGCATCATGGGCGCGCCGATGGCGGGCCATCTGCGTGCCGCTGGCCACACGCTGTTCGTGCATGACGTCAACCCGGCCCCGCAAGCGCTGGTCGATGCCGGCGTAACCGTCTGCACCAGCGCAGAGGAAGTTGCCAAGCGTGCCGATATCGTGATCGTGATGGTGCCGGACACCCCGCACGTTGAAGCCGTGCTGTTCGGCGACAAGGGCGTGGCTGCGGCGTTCAAGACCGCCGGCAAGGATGCGACCTACGGCAAGATCGTGGTCGACATGAGCTCGATCTCGCCGATCGCCACCAAGGACTTTGCGGCGCGTATCAACAAGCTCGGCGCGTCTTACCTCGACGCCCCGGTGTCGGGTGGCGAAGTCGGCGCCAAGGCCGCATCGCTGACGATCATGGTGGGTGGTCCGTCGGAAGCGTTCGACGAAGTAAAGCCGCTGTTCGACCTGATGGGCAAGAACATCACGCTGGTCGGTGGCAATGGCGATGGCCAGACCACCAAGGTGGCCAACCAGATCATCGTGGCCCTGAATATCCAGGCCGTTTCCGAAGCGCTGCTGTTCGCGTCGAAGGCTGGTGCCGATCCGGCCAAGGTGCGTCAGGCGCTGATGGGTGGCTTTGCCGCGTCGCGCATCCTGGAGGTGCATGGTGAGCGCATGGTCAAGCGTACGTTCGACCCGGGCTTCCGCATCGAACTGCACCAGAAGGACCTGAACCTCGCGCTGCAAGGCGCGAAGGCGCTGGGCGTGTCGCTGCCGAATACGTCCACCGCACAGGAACTGTTCAATGCCTGCGCGGCCAATGGCTTTGGCAAGCTCGATCACTCGGCGCTGTGCCGTGCCATCGAGATCATGTCGAACCACGAGATCGCCAAGGGCGGCAAGTAAGTTCAGATGCAGCATCGCAGCCGCCGCTCGCGAGCGGCGGCTGCATCGTCTTTCCCAAGCATATCCTCAGGATTCGCATGTTTGCCACCGACGCCAACGCCGCGCTGCTGTCGCCGCAGCGCCCTTCCGACTACCGTAACCCCGCACAGGCCCGGGCCTTGCTGCGCGACCTGTTCGACACGGCCGTAGCGGCCGTGAGCGCCAGCCATTGCCTGCCGCCGCACCTGCCGCAGCCGCCGAAGGGGCGCACCGTAGTCATCGGCGCGGGCAAGGCCGCCGCCGCAATGGCGCAAACGCTGGACGCGCACTGGCAAGGCGAGCTGTCGGGACTGGTGGTTACGCGCTACGACCATGGCGCAATCTGCCAGCGCATCGAGGTGGTCGAGGCCGCGCATCCCGTACCCGATGCAGCGGGCCAGCAGGCCGCGCAACGCATGGTGGAGCTGGTACAAGGGCTGACTGCCGACGACCTCGTGCTGTGCCTGATTTCCGGTGGTGGCTCGGCATTGCTGGCCGCACCGGCCCCGGGCATCACGCTGGCCGACAAGCAGGCCGTGAACAAGGCGCTGCTGCGCAGCGGCGCCAGCATTGGCGAGATGAACTGCGTGCGCAAGCACCTGTCCGCGCTCAAGGGCGGCCGTCTGGCGCTGGCCTGCGCACCGGCGCGTGTGGAGACGCTGCTGATTTCCGATATTCCGGGCGACGATCCCACGCTGATCGCCAGTGGCCCTACCCTGCCCGATGCCACCACCTGCGCCGATGCGCTGGCGGTGATCGCCAAGTACAACATCGAGGTGCCTGCCAATGTGCGCGCGCATCTGGAAAGCGGTGCCGGTGAAACGCCCAAGCCTGGCGATGCACGCTTCGATGGCCATCGCAGCGTGACGCTGGCCAGTGCGCAGCAATCGCTTGAAGCCGCCGCCGCGCGTGCACGTGAACTCGGGCTGACCACGTACATCCTGTCCGACAGCATCGAAGGCGAAGCGCGCGACGTGGCCGAAGTCCATGCCGCCATCGCCCGCCAGGTGGTCGCGCATGGACAGCCGTTCCAGAAGCCATGCGTGATCCTGTCCGGTGGTGAAACCACGGTCACGGTGCGTGGCAACGGCCGTGGCGGCCGCAATGCCGAGTTCCTGCTGTCGCTGGCCGTGTCGCTCGACGGCCTGCCCGGTGTGCATGCGATTGCGTGCGATACCGATGGCATCGACGGCTCCGAAGACAACGCTGGTGCGTTGCTGGACCCCGATACGCTAACGCGCGCCGCCGCGCGAGGCCTGTCGGCCCGTGCGCATCTGGACAACAACGATGGATACGGTTTCTTCTCCGGCATCGACGACCTGATCGTCACCGGCCCGACCCGTACCAATGTCAACGATTTCCGCGCGATCCTGATCGTCTGACCCAGACGTTCATTGATCGGCAACGCAGCATAAAGAGGATGGAGAAGGAGACTTTCATGAGACGCCAGCGCAAAGCCAAGATCGTCGCCACCCTGGGCCCGGCCAGCTCGGATATTGCGGTGATCCGCCAACTGTTTGAAGCCGGGGCCGATGTGTTCCGCCTGAACTTCAGCCACGGCACGCACGATGACCATCGTGCACGCTATGACGCGGTACGCCAGGTGGAAACCGAAACCGGCCGCCCGATCGCGATCCTGGCCGACCTGCAGGGCCCCAAGCTGCGCATCGGCACCTTTGCCGCGGGCAAGGTGGCGGTGCGTGCAGGCGATGCATTCGTGCTCGACAGCGACCCCACGCCCGGCGATGCCACGCGCGTGTACCTGCCGCACCCGGAACTCTTCAAGGCAGCCAGCGCGGGCCAGTCGCTACTGATCGACGACGGCAAGGTGCGCCTGAATATCGAGGCCGTGGCCAGCGGCAGCATCACCACGCGGGTGGCCAACAACGGCACGCTGTCGGACCGCAAGGGTGTGAACGTGCCTGACGCGGTGATCCCGATCCCGGCGCTGACCGAAAAAGACCGCAAGGACCTGGCGTTCGCGCTGGAGCTGGGTGCGGACTGGATTGCACTGTCGTTCGTGCAGCGCCCGTCCGACATTCTGGAAGCGCGCGAGATCATCGGTACGCGCGCGGGCGTGTTGTCGAAGATCGAGAAGCCGGCCGCGCTGCAGCAACTCGAGGAAATCGTGCGCGTATCCGACGCCGTGATGGTGGCCCGTGGCGACCTGGGCGTGGAACTGCCGCCCGAGCGCGTGCCTGGCGTGCAGAAGCGCATTCTGCGCATCTGCCGCGAACTCGGCAAGCCGATCGTGATTGCCACGCAGATGCTGGAATCGATGATCGACTCGCCGGTGCCCACGCGTGCCGAGGCCTCCGACGTTGCAAGCGCCATCTACGATGGTGCCGATGCGGTGATGCTGTCTGCGGAGTCGGCCAATGGCCGCTTCCCGGTGCCAGCCGTCTCGATGATGGACCGGATCATCGCCGAGGTGGAACTCGATCCGCTCTACCGCAACATGATCGATGCCCAGCATGAGGCGCCGTTGTCCACGCGCCAGGATGCCATCTGTGCCGCGCTGCGCGAGGTTACGCGGATCATCGGCGCCAAGGCTACGGTCACCTACACGTCGTCGGGCGCTACCGCGCTGCGCGCGGCACGCGAGCGGCCGAGCGCGCCGATCGTCAGCATCACGCCGAACCTCGATATCGCACGTCGGCTGGCCATTACATGGGGTGTGCATTCGACGGTCAGTCCCGATGTGCAAAGCGTGGATGAAATGGTCGAGGCGGCGGCACGTGCCGCGCTGGTGGAAGGCTATGCAGCCCCCGGCGACCAGATCACGATCGCGGCCGGCATGCCGTTCGGGCAAGGCGGCACCACCAACCTGCTGCGCGTTGCAGAGGTAGGTACGGAAGTAGCTGTGCTCGATATGGGCAAGGTGCCGGTGGCCGAGGCAGTCTGACGCCTGCCGCCCTCTCTCCCGCGCGGCTGGGGAGAGAGGGCGACCGACGGTGTCTCAACGTAACCATTTGTGGCCCGCGCATCGCGTAGTCAGGCGCCGTTGCTATACTCCATCGGCAAATCAGATCCCCGACGGAGCCTCCCAATGCGTCTCGATGACGAAGCCGAAAGCCAGAATGTAGAAGACCGCCGTGGGGGTGGCTTTGGCGGCGGCGGGTTTCCGATCGGCGGCAAGTCGATTGGCATTGGCACGATCGTCGTCGCGCTGGCCGCGTCGTACTTCTTTGGCATCGACCCCTCGGTAATTTTCCAGGGCGCGTCGGTGATCCAGGGCCAACAGCAGTCCGCGCCACAATCGCAGTCACAAGCGCACCGGCCGCCTGCCACCGACCAGCTCACCGTGTTCACGCGCAAGGTGCTTGGCAATACCGAGCGCACGTGGGAACACATCTTCGAGACCGACCTGAACCGCCGTTATGCACCGCCTACGCTGGTGCTGTTCTCGGGTGCCACGCCGACCGCATGCGGCACGGGCCAGTCGGCGATGGGGCCGTTCTATTGCCCGGGTGACCAGAAGGTCTATATCGACCTGGCGTTTTACGATGAACTGCGCCAGCGCTTTGGCGCCGGCGGAGACTTTGCGCAGGCGTATGTGATTGCGCATGAGATCGGCCACCATGTGCAGAACCTGCTCGGGGTGTCTGCCAAGGTGGATTCCGCACGCCGCCGCATGGGCGAGGCGCAGGCGAACCAGCTTTCTGTACGCATGGAACTGCAGGCCGATTGCCTGGCCGGGGTCTGGGCCGCCACCGCGGGCAAGCTGAACCAGCAGTTGCTGGAACCCGGCGATGTCGAGCAGGGCCTGAAGGCCGCGGCCGCCATTGGTGACGATCGCCTGCAGAAACAGGCACAGGGCTATGTGGTGCCCGAGGCGTTCACGCACGGTACCAGCGAGCAACGCGTGCGCTGGTTGCGCCAGGGCCTGACGACCGGCGATATCCGCAAGTGCGACACGTTTGCCGCGCGGCAACTGTAGAAAAGGATCACGGGGAATGCTGAAGAGCTTCAGCGGGAAAAATCACCTACGCGACGGAGAGAGAGAAGGAGGAGGTCGGTCGCGCAGGTGGGAGAGAAAGCGGTAAAACTGGATCGGCGGCCTGGGAAGGCCGCCGATTTGCGTTCTGTCAGGCCGTCAAACCTTGTAGCCGTACAGATCGCCGTTGCGCGAGTTGTCGAGCGCCGAACCGGAGATCTCGCCGCTGAACGCGTGCGAGCCTTCGCTGAAGCTGTCGAACTTGCCGGTGCGGGCACCTTCACCGAACGAATCGAACTTGCCCTGACGGGCGCCGTCCGTGTAGGTGTCGTACTTGCCGATCTTCGAACCTTCACTGAACGTGTCGAACTTGCCGGTGCGCGCGGCGTCGGCATACACGTCGAACTTGCCGACCTTCTTGGTCGCGGCCGGTGCGGCGATGGCTGCCGACGCGGCGAACGCGGCGAGCACAAGTGCACCGCCAAGGATACGTTTGGCGTTCATCTGGGACTCCTTCAACTGATTCACGACTTTTTTATGGGTACAGCTGACTGCTTGCCCGGATACGCCATCTTTGTAGCGATGCGAGCACGGACTGAAGGTTAGTGGCTAGTCGTTCTACGAGAAATACCGCTGCGACGAATGGTGCGTTGCACGCCGTGAAACGCTGGGTCTGTGGATGAACGGTGCGCTTTGGCCGCCGAATGGCAGCCAGGAGGGAATACTGCAGCGTGGAACGGGTCACCTACCCTGCGGTACGGCAGGGTATTGGTGACCCATCAACAGCCACGCTCAAAGCGTGTCAAAGCGTGTACTGGCCGCTGGCTTCGGGCTGGAACGCGATTTCGACGATGGTCACGCGCTGTGCGGTGCCATTGGGCAGCCGATAGTCGACCGCCTTGCCGGCACGCGCGCCCAGCAGCGCTTGGCCAATTGGCGACAACACCGACAGGCGTCCGGCGGACAGGTCGGCATCGTCGGGATAGACCAGCGTCCATACGCGCGGCTCCGCCTCGCCTTCGAGCGTGCAGACCACGCGTGAATTCATCGTCACCACATCCTTGGGAATCGCGTCGGGCGTGACGATCGCCGCGCGTTCCAGTAGCGCGTCCAGCATCTCATCGAGCTCGGCGGTGTTGGCGCGACTGGCGATACCTTCAAGGCGCGTCACATCGAGTTCGGTCAGGTACAGCGTCGGGTTCTTGGTTTTTGCCATGGCAATGCCTCTCGCAAAAGCGGCGGCCTTGGAGCGTCGACACTTCGGTGCAACGCAGGCAACGGCTGCCGCAGGGAAAATCGTTATGTATGTCTGACTTACAGCGGAAATGCGTGTCGGCTCAGGCCCGGTTCGGCACCGGACCCTCGCAATTCAGAAGTGGGGTGGTCAGGCCGGGAACCGGGCGGGATCAAGCGGAGCGCTGATCCGGCGGCTGACGATGATGGTCTGCACCACCATGCGCGCGCACGCCGGTCGCGCGGGGCGAACCATGGCAAGGGCAGCGGACGGAAGATGGCGAGACATCGTAAGAAATTTCTGGGTGAAAAAAGGCGTCACTGTGACGCGAATGGTGATGCTAGCACAGGCCACGCGATATGGCCGGTAAGAAACTTCTCATCATTGCGAGGCGTCAGGAAAGGGCCTGGGCATAACCCGTGTCCCTCAATGCTCAATGCCGCGGATGGCACTCGCACGCGGCGCCTTCGGCGGCTTGCTGCAGGTTCTGCAGGATGCCGCATTCGCTGGCCGGGTGCGGGTTCGGGTTTTCGCAAGTATGGCGCAACGCGCGCAACTGGCCTTCCAGCGCCTCCAGTGCCACGCGCTGTGCGTGGATCTGGTCGATCTGGCGGTCCAGCAGCGTATCGATATCGTCGCAGGCCAGCGATGGATTGCGCTGGAAATCGCGCAAACGGCGTACGTCGGCCAGGCTCATGCCCAGCGAACGGCAATGTCGCACGAAATTGAGTTGCACGAGGTGGCTGTCGCCGTAGCGGCGGTAGCCGTTGTCTTCGCGTTGCGGGGCGTCGAGCAGACCTTCCCGTTCGTAATACCGGATGGTCTCCACGTCGCAACCGCTGTGACGCGACAGTTCGCCGATGCGCATGATCGAGTCCTCCGCGATGGCGCGTTGCCAGATGATCCAATCATCCCTGTAGCAATTACAGGGTTACGCCAGAGTGTAGACCAGTCAGGCCGATCCTGCAGCGCCGGGCCCGCGTGCCGCATCGCGCACCGATTTGCTGGCTGGCGCGAAAGCGGCGACGAGCGAATCGATACCGAGTTCAGGCCGCGCCGCACCACACATGAAGATATCCACGGCCGCGAAGCCATACTCTGGCCAGGTGTGGATGCTGATGTGGGATTCCTTGAGCAGCAGGATACCGGTCACGCCAAGGCCCGGGCCGAAATGCTGGAAGCGGGCATCGATCGGCGTGGCGCCGGCCACGCGCGCCGCGTCATGCAGCGCCCGTTCGATCAGTGCCGCATCGGTCAGCAATGCGGCCGCGATACCCTGCATGTCCAGTAGCAGGTGACGGCCGAGGATGGGCGGGCAGACAAGCGTCGGCGCGTTCATGACATGGCCCTACTTGTGGCCGCCGCCCGACGACCAGCCGCCACCGCTGGATCCGCCCCAGCCACGCGACGAGCCGGATGACGACGAGCCAGACGATGAATAACCCATCGACGCCATCGTGTAGAACGTGACGCCGAACAGGATGATGACTCCATACACCAGGAACAGGAAACGCACGTATCAAGCCTCTTTAGTCGCCGCCATCGCCACCCGAATCACCATCGGAGTCGCCACCAGAATCTCTGTCCTTGCGCCGCTCGGTGTCCTGGCCTGCAACCATCTGGACCACCCAGATCGGCAGCCATAGCAGCAGCGTGCCCAGCATCGCGCCCACAAAGCTGCCACGTCCGAACAGCGCCATTGGCCCGTTGAGCAACCACATCACGATCACCACGCCCCACGCCACCTTGCGGCAATAGGCCAGGTCACCGCCAGCCGGAGCGGCACGTTTCTGCTCGGGAAGTTTTTTCGCTTCGGCCAGTGCCTTGTTGCTCTTGAACCATAGCGCCACCTGGGCCCGGCTGACCGTGGTGGACTGGGTCCAGACCACTTCGGTTGGCGACGCTTCGCGCGTCAGCCGCCGTACCGGAGGCCCGAACTCGGTCAGGCGCGTGACATCGCCTGCCTGCACGCGCCAGTTGAAGGTACCGGCTGCATAGAGCACCGTGCTCCTGTAATCGAAGCCCTTCTGGTATTTGACGTCGCCCAGCGTTGCCACTTTCGGCGATGCCGTATTCGGCCAGGTATCGAGCACCTGCACGCGGTCCCATCCGGCGTCCTGCTCGACCAGCCACAAGAAACCCGCCTGCTCGTTGAACAGCAGGTACTCGATCCAGGTGGATGATTCGTCCTCGTCGTCATCGATGCACTGGAGCAGACCGAGCACCGTGTACGGCTTGCCGTCGATCGTACCGACCTCACCCGGTGTCAGGCTGGTCTGCAAGGCCTCGATCTCGGCGTGCTTCTCGAGCACGATGGCCGTCGACGTGGCGCAATCGACTTCGCTATGGCAGCTTGGGCAAACCACGAAGTTCGCCACGCCCGCGCGCCATGAAATCGGACTGCCGCAGTTGGGGCATGCCAGTGGCACGGCCTTGCCGCGATAACGGTCTGCCGTACTGCTGATGGCATCGGTATCGCGCAGCAGTTGTGCCTTGAGCTGCGGCAGCCTGACCAGTTGGCCCATATAGACCGCCGGCGGATAGCCGTCGGCGTAGTCCAGGGTCAGGAACTGGTCGCCCTCGCGAAAATCGGCTACCTGGGCAGTCCAGCCCGCCCCCACCTGGAATGGCAATTCGCCTTCGCCACCGGTGCAGCGCGCGGTGCGCACATCGCTGGCCTCGAAGCATGACTTGCCATAGTAAAGATGCTCGCCGGGCCTGAGCTGGTCGAAGCGCGGAGGCTTGCTGACTGACGACTTCGCGGCCTGGTCTGCCGGTACACGCCGCGTGAGCATGTACTGGCCCGACGCATCGGCCAGCCAGCCATCGGTCCCATCATCGAACAGCAGGTACCACTCGTTCCACAGGCCGGCGTCGTAGCGCAACTGGATACGGCCAACCAGCGTGAAGCCCTGCCCCTGCCACGTGCCACTGGTATTGAGCTGCAGCGGCGTGTAGTCCTCGAGCACGGCTGACATCTTGCCGATGTCGCGCACCTGGTCGGCCTCGCGCAGCAAGGTACTGTGGCAGTACTCGCAAACCGCCATGACCGCGGCGGACGAACGAAAGCTGACCTCCGCGCCGCAGCCCGGACAGTTGACCGTTTGCATCCGGAATCAGCCGACCAGTTTCTTCAGGATCTCTGCCTTGGCCGTATCGAATTCCGCCTGCGAGATCAGGCTCTTGTCGAGCAGTTCCTTGAGCTTCTGCAGCCGTGCGGCCGGATCGTCGGCTACCGGGGCGGCAGGCGCGGCCGCTGCTGCCGGTACGACTGTCGCGGGCGGCACCGCAGGGGCGGGTACGCCCGGCACACCGGCCACGCCACCCACCAGCCCGCCGGCCATCGCTTGTCCCATCACCGCACCGGCAGCAAGGCCCGCGCCAAGCCCGGCCACGCCGCCTTCATTCTGCGCCGCGAGCGGGATCGAACTGGCCACCTGGTACTGCGTGTACTTGGCCATATCGCCCATCATGCCCATCGAGATGCGCGTGTCGATGGCCTTCTGCAACTCTTCCGGCAACGACACATTGGTCACGGCAAAGTTGTCGAGCGCCACGCCGTAGCGCGCGAACTCGGGGGCCAGCTTGTCACGGATGGTCTGCGCCATCAGCGTCTGGTTGGCCGCCATGTCGAGGAACGGAATCGACGACGCGCCCAGCGTGCTGGTCATGGTGGCGATCAGCAGGTTGCGCAGCTGCTCCTCGACCTCGTCGCGCGTGTATTCGGCGCGCGTGCCGCTGATCTCGGTATAGAACAGCTTCGGGTCGGCGATCTTGTACGAGTACAGGCCAAACGCGCGCAGCCGGACCATGCCGAAATCCGCATCGCGAATCGTGATCGGTTGCGCCGTGCCCCACTTGCGGCCGATCTGCAGCCGCGTGCTGAAGAAGTAGACGTCGGACTTGAACGGCGATTCGAACAGCTTGTCCCAGTTCTTCAGGTACGTCAGCACCGGCAGCGTCTGGGTGGTCAGCTTGTACATGCCCGGCCCGAACACATCGGCGATCTTGCCTTCGTTGACGAAGACCGCCATCTGCGATTCGCGCACGGTCAGGCTGCCGCCGTACTGGATCTCCATGTCCTCCATCGGATAACGCCAGGCCAGCACGCCGTCCGTATCCTCGGTCCACTGGAGGATGTCGATGAACTGCTTCTTGATGAATGACCCGATGCTCATGTCTGCACCTCAATATGGTGGAAGGTTGCCGCGGTTCAGGACAGGCAGGCGGCGTTGAGCACGCCGACCGCAACCGACATCGTGCCCATCAGGCCGCCCATGGCGATATTGTTCGATTCGATGGCGGCATCCATGTCGGGCAACGCGCGTGCCAGCGCGGCATAGACCACGGCCTGGACCACCATGGCGACCAGCGACCACACCAGGAACATCAGGAACGTGTCGTTGTGCTGGATGCTGGAAGACAGCGTGAAGCAGAAGCCAAGCGTGCTGCCGCCCAGCGATAGCGCCGCCGCGACATTGCCCTGGCGGATCAGCGCGAACTCGTGGAACGGTGTGATCCTGGTGTAGACTCCGACGAACGCAACCAGCAGCACAAGGCTTGCCAGCAGATGTTCGGCGTAGGCATAGATAGGTAGCATGTTCGGGTGTTCCGTATCGTGCCGCAAGGGCCTGGCGACAGGCTGGTTGCAACGTGTGGTTGACTTGTCCCGTCCTGCCGATGCGGTGCTGCAAGCTGTTTGCGGCAGAGTATATCCGCAGTCGCATTTCTTCCAATATCAATATTTGTGACATCGCCAGACGCGTGTTGCGTGCTGGCCGATCTCCTGCGACCGCTGCCCCATGCGCGACCGTACCCTTGTCCTGTCGGTGTTGATCGTGGCCTCCTGCGGGCTGGGCTACGAGCTGATTGCCGGCGCGCTGTCCAGCTACCTGCTGGGCGATTCGATCCTCCAGTTCTCTTCCATCATAGGTTGCTACCTGTTTGCCATGGGCGTTGGCTCATGGCTGTCGCGCTATGTAAAGGACGAAGACGTACTGTCGCGCTTTATCGACATCGAGATCCTGGTCGGACTGCTTGGCGGCATCTCGGCCGCGCTGCTGTTCGTGGTGTTCGCGTGGCTGTCGGCGCCATTCCGCACCGCGCTCTATGCGCTGGTGTTCGTGATCGGGCTGCTGGTGGGCATGGAGATTCCACTTGTGATGCGCATCCTCAATGCGCGCAAGGCACAGTTCAACGACCTGGTCAGCCGTGTGCTCACGTTCGACTACCTGGGTGCACTGGCGGTGTCGCTGGTGTTTCCGCTGATCCTGGCGCCGCGCCTGGGCCTGTCGCGCACCGGCTTCCTGTTCGGCATGCTCAATGTGGCGGTGGCCCTGTTCACGCTGCGGATCTTCCGCGACGAGATTTCGCACACCACGCTGCGCACGCTGCGCGCAGGCATCGTGTTCGCGCTGTTGACCGCGGGCTTTGCGGGTTCGACGCACCTCACACGCTGGGCCGAACGCGGGATGTTTGGCGATGAAATCATCCATAGCGAAACCACGCCGTACCAGCGTCTGGTGATCACGCGCTGGAAAGACGACCTGCGTCTCTATATCAACGGCAACCTGCAGTTCTCATCGCGCGACGAGCATCGCTACCACGAGGCGCTGGTGCACCCGGTACTGCAAGCCTTGCCATGGGCGCGGCGCGTGCTGGTGATTGGTGGCGGCGACGGACTGGCACTGCGCGAGATCCTCAAGTATCCGCGCATCGAACACGTGACGCTGGTGGACCTGGACCCGGCCATGACCACGCTGTTCTCGCGTAGCGAACCGTTGGTTGCGCTCAATCGCGGCTCCCTGACCGACCGGCGCGTGACCGTGGTCAACGCCGATGCCGCGCAATGGCTCGAACAGGACCGCGAGAGCTTCGACGCGATCATTGTCGACCTGCCCGATCCGTCCAACTTCGGGCTGGGCAAGTTGTATTCGGTGCCGATGTACCGATTGCTGTCGCGCCATCTGGCCGAGAAAGGCTACGCCGTCGTGCAATCGACCTCGCCCTATTACGCGCCCCGTTCGTTCTGGGATATCGACGCCACGCTGCGCGAAGCCGGACTGCATACGTGGCCGTATCACACCTATGTGCCGTCGTTCGGCGAGTGGGGCTTTATCCTGGCCGGCAAGCGCACCGACTACAGCCCCCCTGCGCGTTATGACGTACCGCTGAAGTTCCTGGACGCCGACAGCACGAAACTGATGTTCAGTTTCCCGGCCGACATGGCGCCACGTGCGGGCCAGGCAAACCGGCTCAATGAACAGACCCTGGTCCACGACTTCGAGCAGGACTGGCGCAACGTGATCCGCTAAAGACTACCGTATGGATCGACGTCGCTTCCTGATTGCCGCGGCCGGCGCCACGCTGACCGGTTGCGAGCGCATCGGCAACGATGCCGCGCACTTCCTGGCCGGGCTGGGCCTGCACGAGCCGGAACCGGTCATATTGCGGCCCGGCATGGCCGAAGGGCACGCATTGCGCGACATGCCAGATTTGCGCGACAAGCGCAGCTGGCCGGCGGCTGCTGGTGAAAGGCGGGTCGAGGTGGCGATCCTCGGCAGCGGGGTGGGCGGCTTGTCGGCCGCCTGGCAGTTGTCACGTGCCGGGATGCGCGATTTCGTCATGCTGGAAGGTCCCGAGTTCGCCGGCAATGCAGCGGGTGGCAATTTCGGTGAGATCGCCTTTCCGCGCGGCGCACACTATCTGCCGCTGCCGTCGGCCGAATCGACACACGTGCGCGAGATGCTGGCTGACGTGGGTGTGATCGAGCGCGATCCGTTCGATGCGCGCCCGCGCTATGACGAACGTGTGCTGGTGCATGCGCCAGAGGAACGGCTGTTTTTCGACGGAAGCTGGCAGGACGGATTGCTGCCGGACAGTGCCGTGCACCACGACCAGCACGAGCGCTTTCTTGCCCATGTGAACGACTTGCGTACCATCACCGGCAACGATGGGCGCAAGGTGTTCGCGATCCCGCTGGCCGAGTCCTCACGCGACCCCGCATGGCTGGCACTCGATCGCCAGACCTTCCGGCACTGGCTAAACGCACAAGGCTATACGGCACCGACGCTGCACTGGTATGCGGACTATTGCTGCCGTGATGACTACGGTGCCGACGCCGGCACGGTGTCGGCCTGGGCGGGCCTGCATTACTTTGCCAGTCGCGGCGGCCATGCCAACAACGCCGCCGATGGCGCGGTGCTGACCTGGCCCGATGGCCTGCATGGGCTGGTCAAGCGCCTGGTCGCACAGGTCGATACCCGCATGGGTGCCGAACGCCCATGGCGGCAGCGCGGCATGGCGCTACGGATCGAACCTGATGCAAAAGGCGTCAGCGTGTCGTGCGTGGAATGGCCCGATGGCATGGGCCGGGCGCCGAGGCTGTCGCGCATTCGCGCGCGTCGGGTGATCTGCGCGATGCCGCTGCATGTGGCCGCGCATCTGATGCCGCTAGGTCCGCTGGGGTTCGATCCTGCCAGCCATCTGCAGCAGCATGCGCCGTGGCTGGTATCGACGTTTCACCTGCGCGGTTATCCACAGGAAACGGCCGGGGTGCCGCTGGCCTGGGACAACGTCGTGCATGGGTCGCGCGGACTCGGCTATGTGGTGGCCACGCATCAATGGATACGTCAGGCGCGTCCGTCGCACACCGCGTTCACGGCCTACTGTCCGCTCGATGCCGCTGCGCAAGTGCCGGGTGGCGGGGGACCGGATGCGATCCGGCGCTGGCTGGTTGATGCGTCACCAGCCGAGCTCATGGAACTGGCCGTGACCGATCTGCGCGCGGTGTACGGACGCGAATTCTGGCGCCATGCCGATGCCGTCGAGATCACGGCGCGTGGTCATGCGATGGCCACGCCGGTACCTGGCTTCCTGTCCAATCCGGGTATTGCGGCACTGCGCGCGGCCGATGGTCCGGTGCTGTTCGCGCATGCCGATCTGTCCGGCCTGTCGGTATTCGAGGAAGCCGCGTGGTGGGGTACGCGCACCGCGTTGAGAATCGTCGGATAACGCACAGCGACAGTCTGCGTCGCCGGACGCCATCCTGTAGAATCGTCGCCATTGTTTACGTCCCTTGCGTCACCCGCCTCGTGCAACCGCTTCGACTCCTGTTGATGATCGTGCTGCTTGCCTTCCTGCCCCTGCAGGCCTGGGCGGGCTGGCTTGCGCCGGTATCCGGCGCGGCGGGCATCGATCTGGTGCACACGCAACCGGCGGTGGTCCAGGCGCAAGGCAACGTTGCCGTGTCAGCCGACCAGGCTGACTTTGCAGCAGACTTCGCGGCTGACTTCGGCGCGCCGGCATCGTCAGGATGCCCCTGCCCGGCCGACAACGCGGAACCCTCGCCGCCCGGCCCCGATTTTGCTGAACAACTGTTGCCCGCGCCGATGCCGCGCGTGGTGACATCGGCCGCCCGCAGCCCGGTACCGCACTATGCGGGTGCCGCGCTGCCCGACCCCGACCTGCCTCTGCAGCCGCGCCCACCGCGCGGTTGATCACATTTCGCGCGGCCGTCGCACTGGCGACCCAAGCCGCGCCTACCCTTGTCGCGAGGCGTGCCGCATGCATGCCCCGCGCGCCTGCGGCCAGTCCGCGTCTTTACCAAGCCTTGCCCCACAACCATGAAACGTATCTTCCTGTTCCTGGCGACCAATATCGCCGTCATGCTCGTCCTCAGTTTCACGGCCAGCCTGCTGGGTGTGAACCGCTTCCTGACCGCCAACGGGCTGAACCTTGGCATGCTGCTGGTATTCGCGGCACTGATGGGTTTCGGTGGTTCGTTTATCTCGCTGCTGATGTCGAAGACCATCGCCAAGTGGTCCACCGGCGCCCAGGTCATCACACACCCGAGCACCAGCATTGAGCTCTGGCTGGTCCAGACCGTCGAGAAGCTCGCCACGCGCGCCGGCTTGCCGATGCCCGAAGTGGCGATCTACGAAGGCGAGCCCAACGCGTTCGCCACCGGTGCGTCGAAGAAGAGTTCGCTGGTGGCGGTGTCCACGGGCCTGCTGCAATCGATGTCGCACGACGAGGTGGAAGCCGTGCTGGCGCACGAAGTGGCGCACATCGCCAATGGCGACATGGTCACGCTGACGCTGATCCAGGGCGTGGTCAACACGTTCGTGATCTTCATGGCGCGCGTGGTCGGCTACTTTGTCGACTCGTGGCTGCGTCGTAACGACGAGGAGTCGAGCGGTCCCGGCATTGGCTACATGATCACGGTGGTGATCTGCGAGATCGTGTTCGGTGTCCTGGCCAGCATCATCGTGGCGGCGTTCTCGCGGCATCGCGAGTATCGTGCCGACGCTGGCGCGGCGGGCCTGATGGGCTCCTCCACGCCGATGGTGGCCGCGCTGCGCCGCCTGGGTGGCCTCGATGCCGACGGTCTGCCGCAGAACATGCAGGCAATGGGCATCTCGGGTGGCAAATCGTGGATGGCGCTGTTCTCGAGCCATCCGCCGATCGAGTCGCGCATCGCGGCGCTGCAGAACGCCCGCTGATCCGGGTACGGCTGGCGGCTATGCTGCCAGCCCGCCCTCCCCGTCTCCATCGCTTTCCCCGTCGCCATCGCTGTCGGACCTGAACGCGGCCCGATAGCGCTCGGGCGTGGTCTGCACATGGCGCAGGAACGCGTGCCGCATGATATCGGCGCTACCGAATCCCGTGGCATGCGCAATCGCTTCCAGCCGGCGGTCGCTGCCTTCGAGCAAGCGCCGCACGGCCTCCACGCGCAGCCGCTCCACATAGCGCGCCGGCGTTTCTCCCACCTGCTTGACGAACACTCGCGCGAAATTGCGCGGGCTCATCGCTGCGCGCTCGGCCAGCACGCTCACTGACAGGTCGCGTCCGAGGTTATCGGCAATCCAGGTTTGCAACGCGCGAAGCTCGGGGCTTTGCGCCGCCTGTGCGCGCAGCAACGTGGAAAACTGCGCCTGATTGCCCGGGCGACGCAGGAACAGCACCAGTTCACGCGCGACTTCCAGCGATACCGCGTGTCCGAGGTCTTCCTCGACCAACGCCAGCGACAGGTCCATGCCTGCCGTGACGCCCGCCGAGGTATAGAAGCGCCCGGCACGAATCCAGATCGGATCGGCATCGACCATCAGATGCGGATGACGATGCGCCAATTTCTCGGCATGGCGCCAGTGCGTGGTGACGCGCTGGGCATCGAGCAGGCCAGTCCTTGCCAGTACGAACGCGCCGGTGCATACCGCACCCATGCGTCGTACGGTCTGCGCTTGCACGCGCAGCCACTGGATCAGTCGCTCGTTTTCCGCCGCCCGCGCATGGCCCGCACCACCTGAAATCAGCAGTGTGTCGATCGGTCGTCCGATCTGTTCGAGGATCTGGTGATACGGTGCGTCGGCCAGGATGCGCAGTCCGCTTTCGGTATGGATGATGGCGTCGTCACTGACACTGGCAACGTGCAGTTCGTAGGGCGGAGTTTCATGGCCGCTCAACTTGTTGGCCGCGCTGAACACCGCCGTCGGGCCGGTCACGTCGAGTTCCTGCGCAGGGTCTGGCGCGATGATCACCACTACGCGCGGTGGGTCGGAGACGAGGTGCATGGGCTATCGGTTGGCGTGAGTGGCGTCGGTGGGAGTTGATACGCTGGCCCTCTCCCCGGCCCCTCTCCCGCCGCGCGGGAGAGGGGAGAGAACATCGATCATACGCTCGCAGGCGAAGGTGCCAGGCGTTCGCGCCGCTGCCATGCCAACGTAATCACCAATGCCAGCCCCAAGGCCGGCAATACGGCAAGGTTCACCCCCTGCCAGCCCCAGACCTCGAGCACCTGGCCCGCTGCCAGCGTTGCGCATGCGGTCAGTACTGCCGTCGAGAATTCACTGGCGGCCTGCGTCCGCGCCCGCTCCACTGGGCGATAGCTGCTGGCCAGCAATGTCGTGCCGCCGACGAACATGAAGTTCCAGCCGATTCCGAGGCAGAGCAGCGCCACATAGAACGCGACCAGCGATGTCGAGCATAACGCCACCACGGCGGCGAGCGCGGAAAGTGCGATGCCGCTGACCAGCATCGCGGGGTTGCCATACCGTTGCAGCAACCAACCCGAGAAAAAAGATGGCGCATACATGCCCACGAGGTGCCACTCGATGATCTGAGCACCTTGTGCGATGGTGTGCTGGCATGCAATGGCCGCAATTGGCGTGGCCGTCATCATGAACATCATCACCGCATTGCCAATGCCGTTGTTGGCAAACGATGCCAGGAATACCGGTTGGCGCACGATTTCTCCCAGCGGTCTGGCCGGGCGGTTATCGATAGCCGCAGCGGTGAGTTCGCTGGCCGGCGGTTCGCGATACGCGAGCATCAGCACCATGACGGTCACTGCGCCGAATGCGGCGACAACCGCATACGATCCGGCAAACGGCGTCGGTTGCATCATGTCGGCGCTCCATGCGGCAATGGCCGGACCACACACGGCTGCCACCACACCACCGGTCAGCACCGCCGATATGGCGCGCGACTTGTCGGCCGCCGGTGCGGCATCGGCCGCAGCCAGACGGTAGAAGCGTGCAAACGCCTGGAACACGCCGACCAGTGCCGTGCCGAGGCAGAACAGCCAGAAGTCGTGGCGCCAGATGGCAGCGACCGAGACCCAGCCGCCCAGCATGCAGGCGACGCCGCCGACGCAAAACGCAAAACGCCGGCCGCAGCGTTCGATCACAAAGGCCGCCGCAATTGCCGTGAGCGCCGATGCCACGGTAATCAGCGCAAACGGCAGCGTTGCCAGCGCCTTGGTCGGCGCGAGCGTGTAGCCAACCAGACCGGTCAGTGTCAGGTCGACAGACAGGGCTGACGTATAAAGCGCCTGGCACAGCGCCAGCACGCGCGCCTGGCGCATCGCAAGGGAAGCCATCGATGTCTCCGGATTCGAGAAGGGATGGTTCCCAGCGTACGAGGCCGGATGGTCGGCCGACGGACAACGTTCAGCGGAATCCTGCCAACAACACCGAAAGCGCCACGTCAGTTGAATACGTCCTGACGATACCTCCCCTGCGCAACCAGCCCGGCGAACCATGCCGACGCCGCGTCAGCCGACATGCCGCCCTGCTGCGCGCCAATCTCGATCAGCGTCTGCCGCACGGCGGGTGCCATGCGCCGGCCGTCGCCGCAGACGTAGATGATCGCCCCGGCTTGCAGTTGCGCCCACACCTGCATGCGCCGCTGCCACAGCAGGTCCTGTACATAGCGCGCCGCGCCGGGCACGACGGAGTACGCAGTGTGGACTTCCGCCACGCCCAGCTCGGCCCATCTGGCAATCTCGTCATGGAACAGCCAGTCGTGTTGCGGATGGCGGCAACCGAAGTACAACTGCACCGGCACCACCGCCTGCCCGGTCGCCTGCTGTGCGGCACGCTCCTCGAGGAACCCGCGGAACGGGGCGATGCCGGTGCCCGGACCAACCAGCAGCATCGGCACGGTCGGATCGGGCACCGGTGCGAACGACGGATTGGGGGTACGGATCGACGCCGCAATGCGCGCGCCCGATGAAAGGCTTTGCAGCCAGGTCGACGCCACGCCACGGAACTGGCCGCGTCCAGATAGCGCGGGTGCCCAGACCGTTCCCACCAGCAGCGTGGCCACATCGGGCGCTACCAGCGGTGACGAGGCAATCGAATAGAAGCGAGGCCGCATCGGTACCGTACATGCCAGCAGTTGCTGTAGCGTCAGCGCAATGGCGGGATGCTCGACCAGCACATCGAGCACGCCCAGTCGTCGCGCGGCGACCTGTGCCGCATGGCCACGCTCGGCGTCGTCCGATGCCAGCTGTTCGAGCGACTGCCGCGTGAACGGGCAGCGTGTGGCCTGCGCCAGTGCGCGCAGCGTCTGGCGCGACACCACGTCCTGCAGTTCGACGAAATGGGTCAGCAACTGGTGTAGCGGCAGCGCCTGGCCAATTGGCAGTCCTCGCCCGGCGCCCTGCGGCGCGGATAGCGTGACCATTGCCTCGGTGTCCAGCGCAAGCCGCTCGCACAACGCCGTCACCACCCGCGTCTCGTTCTGCGGCCATACGGCAATATGGTCGCCGGTCTGGTAAGTGGTACCTGCTGGCAACTGCAGGCGAATTTCACGCGTGGAGGTACGCGGCGCTTCGATCGTGAAATCCCACAATCCCTTGGGATCACCAACGAGTTCGGCATTGTCCAGCACCGTGAACGCCTGCGTGCCAGCGGGCAGGGTTTCAGCGCGAATCGCATCGACGCTGCGCAGTTCCACGGCCACGCCGATGCCGCCGGCAGCAGCACCGTCGGCCTGCAGCGCCTCCCACAATTGCGCCAGCCAGCGTTCGGCTGCCTGGTCGAAATCGGCATTGCCATCGGCCTCGCCGCGTTCCAGCAATGGCACCGCACCCGCTGCGGCAAAGAACTCGAAGATGCGGCGCGGGAATGCCTGATAGGTGGCCCACTGCGAATTGCCGCAGCCGAGCAATGCCAGCCGCAAACCATCCGCGCGGTATCCGGGCGTGGCACCGGCATCGAGCATCGCCTCGAACCTGCGGCCCGAGTCGGGCGCGCGTCCGTTGTAGGTGGCGGCGACCGCCACGACCAGGCCTGTGGTGGGCAATGCGTCCACCACATCGTCAAGGTCGGCCAGCGTGGCATCGAACCCCGCAGCCACTGCGCCGCCGTGAATCTGTTCCGCCAGCTCGCGCGCGGTGCCAAGGCTCGATGCACACAACACGGTCATGGCCTGGCCATTGCCACGTACCTCGGCCTGCACGGTATCGCTGACTGTCTGCGCCGGGGCGCTTGCGGCGATACGCTCGTGCGCACGGCGCCGCCGCGCGCGCAACAGCAGGTTGTCGGGCTTGATCGTCAGCGTTTCCTTGAGCCGGAACTGATAGTCGTACGGGTCGTGGAACGCGAAGTTGCGCAGCATCAGGGCCAGGGCCAGCTTGGCTTCGGTCAAGGCGAACTGGCGCCCGATGCAGGCACGCTCACCTTGTCCGAACGGCATGTAGGCATGCGCAGGTAGCTTCGCCTCGTTCTCGGGCAGGAAGCGGTCGATATCGAAACGCTCGGGGTTGTCCCAAACCTTCGGGTCACGATGCAGCGCGGTCAGCACTACCGAGATGCGGCGATTCTCGCGCAGCCGGTAACGCCCACCGATCACTACATCCTCGAACGGCGCGACCGCGAAAGCCGGCGCGGTCGGCCACAGGCGCAAGGTTTCCTTGAGCACCCGATCGAGCACGGTCATGCGTGCCAGGTCGGCGTAGACCGGCGGTGCGTCGCCGGGCAGCACCGCATCGACCTCGGCATAGGCCTGCGCGAGCACGCCAGGGTTGCGCAGCAATTCATACAAGGTGAAGGTAAGCAGCCCACTGGTGGTTTCGTGCCCGGCGATCAGGAACGTGATGACCTGGTTGCGGATATTGGCGTCATCGAGCTGGCGGTCGGTTTCCGGGTCGCGTGCTTCGAGCATCAGGTTCAGCAGGTCCATGCCCGGCCGCGGCGCGGCACGGCGCTTGCGGATCACGTCGTCGACCAGATTGCGCATATAGGCCACGTCGCTGGCAAACTGCCGGTGCGCGCGCCCCATGAAACGGTCCTGGAGCGGCAGCCGCGTAAGCTTCTGCATGGCCTCTTCCAGCGCACCGACCATGGCCACGATAAACGGGTCCAGTTGCTCGCTCGCGAACGACTCGAAGTCGTAGCCGAAGCCGGACAGCGCGATGGTGTCGAGTGTCAGACGCGTCATGTCGTCGGCCACGGCGATGTCCGCGTCGGGACCATTGGCGTCCCATTTGGCCACCAGCCGGTTGGCCACGCGCAGCATCACATCGAAGTAGCCTTTCATCGCGCGCTGGCTGAATGCCGGCATCAGGATGCGATGTGCGCAACCCCAGTTCGGTTCGTCGCTATGCGCGGTGAACAGACCATCTCCCGCCATGTCGCGCAGATAGGACAGCGGCGGTCCGATGATCTTGCGGAAACGCACCGGATCGCAGACTTCGGACGCCAGCGCCACTGACGACACGAACGGCACACGCCGGCCGGCGAAGTCGAGCTCGAAGATGCCGTCATGATGCCGGCTGCGCGCCAGCAGGTGCTGGCCAACCTCGCCAGGGGTAATCTGGAACAGGTTGCCGACAACCGGCCAGCCCGGGTCGCGCGGAATCGGTTCAAGGGTGGCGGCAGGTGTAGCGGATGACATGGATCGGGGCGCCCCTTGTCGTGGTGTGGATCCTGAGGATCTGTGGATCTGTGGATCTGTGGATAACTTTGCCGGGAACCGTCGCGATCGCCGGCGCGCGAGCCCAGAGCATGCCTGCCAACCGGCACGTTATCCCACCCCTGTGCCGTGCGTTTGAAATGTTTGTTCGAATTCCGTGCGGACTCGACCTGACGGCCCCGATCAGTCAGTCACCCGCCCGCGCATCGCCTTGATCTGCCCACGCTGCGTCTTGGCATCGAGCCGCCGCAGGCCCGACGCCCGGGTTGGCCGGGTGGCGCGCCGGATACGCGGCGCAACCGCCACGCTGCGGACCAGTTCATGCAGGCGCCGGACCGCTTCCTCACGGTTCATTTCGAGACTGCGGTGCTGCTGCGCCTTGATCACCACCACGCCATCACGCGTAATGCGATGGTCATGCAGTGCCAGCAAACGCTCCTTGTGATCGGCGGCCAGCGAGGACGTGCGCACGTCATAGCGCAGGTGCACCGCGTTGGACACCTTGTTGATGTTCTGCCCGCCCGCGCCCTGGGCGCGGATTGCGGTGATCTCGTATTCGTGGTGGGGGATAAACAGGTCGTCGGCCATGCGCCGCATCATAGCAACGCATGGCGCCGAGGTGTGTGTCGGAGCGTGGCCGCAAGCGGGTCAGGGCGCCGGTGCGATGTTCTGGTTGGTGCGGAACAGGTTCTGCGGATCGTAGGTCCGCTTGGCACGCGCCAGCCGATCGAAATTCGGCCCGTACGCCGCGCCCACGCGCGCCGATTCATCCTCGGTCATGAAGTTCACATAGACCCCGCCCGTGGCATATGGTGCGCTGGCGTTGAAGAAGTCGCGCGCCCAGGCGATGCAGGCCGTGTCTTCGTCGGCACGGTCCCAGCGCGAATGGACATTCATGACATAGCGCGCATCGCGATGGTTGTACGCGGTGGCATCGGCTGCCACACGGTTCGCCACGCCACCGACCTGGCCAATAAAGATCTCGGCATTGGCCGACGGGCCGCGCGCCGCGTAGTCGGTCATCAGATCGATGGCCGCATCGTCGAGTCGCGTGAAATTGTGCGACTTCCAGTAATTACGTGCACCCGGGGTCAGCAACGGATCGAACGCCTGTTGCCAGGCGGTGTATGGCATCTGTCCGACGTGCTCGCCGACGGTCTGGCCAAACGCGCGCAGCGGATCGATCGCCTTGTCGGCGGTGTCCGGGTCGCCGGTGTAGAACGCGGCCAGCACCACCACATCGGTGCCATGCGCGGACGATGGCAGGAACGGCAGCGGCGGCGCCTTGCGCAGCACCACCCAGACATTGAGGTTATCGGGCATCGCGGTTTCGGTGAACGCGCGATACTGGCGCAGCACTGACTTGCCTTCGACACCAGGGAACACCAGCAGCCCCGCCGTGACCAACGGGCCGACCGGATGCAAGCGGAACTGGAACAGCGTGACCACGCCAAAGTTTCCGCCGCCGCCGCGCAAGGCCCAGAACAACTCGGGTTCTTCCTTCGTATCTGCCCAGCGTCGCTGGCCATCGGCCGTCACCACCTCGCAACCAAGCAGATTGTCCACAGTCATGCCGTACTGGCGAGTGAGCCATCCGAAGCCACCACCGAGTGTGAGCCCCGCGACACCGGTGGTCGAATTGATGCCCAGTGGCGTGGCCAGACCCAGCGCCTGTGCTTCATGATCGAAGTCTCCCAGCGTGGCCCCCGGGCTGACCCACGCGACGCGTTCGCGCGCATCGATATGCACACTACGCAGTTGCGACAGGTCGATCACCAGACCGTCGTTGCAGATGGCGCTGCCAGCAATATTGTGTCCCCCGCCGCGCACGGCAAGCACCAGGCCATGGTCACGCGCGAAGTTCACCGCCTGCATCACGTCGGCCGTACCCGTGCATTGCACGATCACCGCTGGCTTGCGGTCCACGGTGGCATTCCAGACCGTGCGCGCGACATCGTAGCCTGCATCCGCAGGCAGCAGCACCTTGCCGCGCACGGACTTGCGCAGCATGTCGATATGGTCGGCGGCTAACGTGGGCATGATGGGCACCTCCGTTCTGAATCAGCAGTGGCAGTTGCGAAGGCAGTTTCGCTTCCGAAGGAAAGCACCATGCAAGGCACGCGCCAGTCGGCGCCGAGCGGCGTACGCGCAAGGAATGCGTCAATCATGTGCCTGCTTACGACATACACGGCGAGGTGTTTGGTTGCAGCGATGAGGCGACGTACGCGTGACATGACGGGGCAAGATCAAGTTGCGGCATTTGGACACACAAGTTTCGTTGCCCACTGCGGAGTGACGGAGTATGGTCTTTTCGGTGCCACGTGCACGCGTGTCGTGACGAACAAGAATGGGGGTCAAAATGTGGAACAGAAAAAAGAAGGAAGAAAGAACGGAAGACGGCAAGGCGCTGGCGGTTGCGCAATACATCCTCAAGCGTCGCCAGGACGCCGGTGCGGGGCTCACGCCATTGCAGCTGACCAAGCTGACGTACATCGCGCATGGCCATATGCTTGCGCGGTATATGCGGCCGCTCTATGACGAGGAGATCCAGGCATGGCCATTGGGTCCGATGATTCCGAGTGTGTATCGCGCCGTACGCGAGTTTGGCAGTCGCTTTGTCGATGCGGTGCCCGGTGCACCGGTCGTCGACTTCGATGCAAAAGAGGTCGACATCATGAACAGGGTCACCGACCTGTATGGCTGCTTTGATGGGGTGGTCCTCTCTAGCGCGATGCATCACCCGGGCACGCCGTGGCGAGAAACACGCGATTACCTCGGCAAGAACGGAACCATATCAAACGATTGTCTCGCGCATTTCTACACCAAGATCCAGCGAAGCGGACAACACTCAGCACTCTGAGGGATGCCATGACCGATGATGTATTAGGCGGCCCCGATTTCTGGAGCCATTGTTCGTCAAGGTTCACGGCAGAGGGGCAAGCGATAGAGCAGTGTGAGCAAGCCGCGTTCGCCAATGTCCGCGACATCAACCAGGAAAGCAGGGAGCGCGAACACACACGCCATCAGACCTTTCGCGACAACGTCAATCGCGCCATGATCGGCATCTTCTGGATCGCCAGCGTGATGCTGGGTTGCGGTCTGATGATTTATGCATGGCATCTTTTGACACCATTGCTATGGCACTTCCTGGACGCTACACAGCAGGCGAGGCTTGAAACAGTCCTGGCGCCCGCGGTACTGTCCAGCGCATTGACTGGATACGTCAGCCGTCGAATCGAATAGACGATCGACGAAGGGCCTGGGGCCTCTGCCAGGCCCCGCCCTACCCCTTCACACAAACCACCTGCCGCAGTGTGTGGACAACTTCCACCAGACTGCGTTGCGCCGCCATTACCGCGTCGATGTCCTTGTAGGCCATCGGAATTTCGTCGATCACGTCTGCGTCCTTGCGGCATTCCACGTGTGCGGTGGCTTTCATCTGGTCCGCAATCGTGAAGCGGCGCTTGGCCTCGGTGCGACTCATCGCGCGGCCCGCACCGTGGCTGCATGAGCAAAAGCTTTCTTCATTGCCGAGCCCGCGTACGATAAAACTCTTCGCGCCCATCGAGCCTGGAATGATGCCGAGTTGTCCTTTCTGCGCGGACACCGCTCCTTTGCGCGTCACGAAGATGTCCGCACCGAAGTGGCGTTCCTTCTGTACATAGTTGTGGTGGCAGTTCACCGCGTGTTCGTCGACGCCGAACGGCTTGCCGATCACGTCGCGCGCGGCGGCAATCACTGCGGCCATCATGACTTCCCGATTGCGGCGCGCATACTCCTGGGCCCAGCCGACTGCTTCAACGTAATCGTCGAAATGCCGGCTGCCCTCTTCGAAATAGGCCAGGTCGCGATCGGGCAAGTTTGCGATGTGCTGGCGCATATCCTGCTGCGCCAGTTCGATAAACATCGTGCCGATCGCATTACCCACGCCGCGCGATCCACTGTGCAGCATGAACCAGACGCTATCGGCTTCATCGAGACACACCTCGATAAAGTGGTTGCCGGTGCCGAGGGTTCCCAGGTGCACGTAGTTGTTGGTCTTCTCCAGCTTCGGGTACTTCTGCCGAATCCTGTCGAAGCCCGGCACCAGGGTCTTCCACATCTCGTCCACCTGATGTGGTGCGCGATGGCTCCACGCACCGGGATCGCGACGACCTGGTGCGCGACCATGCGGCACCGCGCGTTCGATGGCGCTGCGCAACGCGTGCAGTGAATCCGGCAAGTCTTTCGCTGTCAGCGTGGTGCGCGCGGCCATCATGCCGCAGCCAATATCGACGCCTACCGCAGCGGGAATGATCGCGCCCTGGGTCGGAATCACGGTACCGATGGTCGAGCCCTTGCCCAAGTGTACGTCCGGCATCACCGCCAGGTGGCGGAACACGAACGGCATGCTCGCGGTATTGCGCAACTGGCGACGCGCATCCTCCTCGACGGCCACGCCGTTCGTCCACATCTTTACCGGCTTGCCGTGCGCCAGTTCCAGAAGCTGGAAGTCATCTGCATGTTTCATGCTGGAAGTCTAGCGGCTGACGCCCGCCTGTTGCCAGCCTCCGCTGAGATTGAACCGGTCTACCACTGCATTGAGACGCGAAGCCTGGCTCTTCAGACTCTCGGCCGCTGCCGCACTCTCCTCGACCAGTGCGGCGTTCTGGCGGGTTGTATTGTCGATTTCGGCGACTGCTTCGCCAACCTGCCCTACACCCGCCGCCTGTTGTTCGGTGGAACTCGATATCCGTCGGATCAGCTCGCTAACGCGGCGTGCCTTGGTCACGATATGCGTCATCCCGCCGTGTGCGGCGGCCACCTGCTGCCGGCCCTGCTCCACGCAGGCACTGCTTTCGCCGATCAACGTACGAATCTGGCGCGCGGCTGTCGAGGTGCGGTGCGCCAGTTGCTGTACCTCGGTGGCAACCACCGAGAAGCCGCGCCCAGCTTCGCCGGACCTGGCCGCCTCTACCGATGCATTGAGCGACAGGATGTGAGTCTGCAATGCAATGCTGTCGATCAGTCCGGTGATTTCCGCGATGCGATCCGCAGACGCCGAGATGCCATCCATCGTCTCCACCACACGCCCGACCGCGTCACCGCCTTGCGTGACCGCATCGGAGGTTTCACCGGCCAGCGCGTTGGCTTCGCCAGCGGTCTGCGCGGCACTCTGCACGGCGGCGTGGATCTGCTGCATCGAGGTGGCGGTCTGTTGCACATCCCAGGCCTGTCGCTCGGTTCGCTCGCTGAGGTCGATGCTGCCACTGGCGATTTCCGATGCCGCATCCTCCACGGCCAGGGCCGCAGTGCGCACCTCGGACATGGCCGTGGCCATCCGCGCGATGGCCGCCTTCAAGGCCGCTGCGGTGGGCACGCTCACCGCGACGTCCTCCACATCCAGGCAGATCCGCTCGCCACTATCCACCTGGGCAACGAGCGCCGACAGTTCGGCCCCCTCCACGGCAGCTCTCCTCAGTTGCAGCGCCAGGACAATTTCGATGCCGGTCTGCACCACCACGTACACCGCATGCAGCACGACGCGCGCGAAATCGGCCGACGAGGTGCAGTAGAACGGAAAGTTGAATGCCTGCAGGCGATCGAACAGGATATGGTGGACCGCGAACAGGGCCGCCGCGAACACCAGCGGGCGCCAGTCGCGATAGACCAGCAGCAGGCCCAGCAACACAAACACGCCAAAGTGGAATTCGGTGGTGCCATGCGACAACTGGATATGCAGCACGACCATGCCCACATTGGCCGTGGTCAGTACCAAGCCACTGAGGCGCGTGCCGCGTGCTACGGCAAAGACTGCGGCACCCGCCGCCACGAGCACCGCGACCACGATCAGCGCCAGTGTCAGCGCGTAGTAGTGGACGCCAATGGCCACGGCAGCCGCTGCCGAGCACAGCAGGGTCAGCAACATCGCCATGTCGGCCCAGCGGGCGATTCCGCCTAGCGCGGCCTGTCTGGATGTCAGCGGAGTCCCCGGCGTACCAATTTCGGCGGGGTGGGCACGGTCAAGCAACATGTTTCCTTCCTTCTGCGTTCAGATTCGTGCCCGGCACACACGGCGCCGGCACGCACTAACCGCTTAACGGGATCAGGGTACGGATGCTTGAGGGGTCAACTCGGTATCTGGCACGCAGCCTTGGTCCGGGGGCATTGGCGAGGGCAACGCGAACCTGCTAGAACAGAAGCCCGGCGTCACATAGAAGAAGGACGCGCCATGAAGCGACTGCTTGCAAACCTGATGCTGGGCATTGGCCTGGTGCTGGCCGGCTGCACCTACTACGGCTACCCTCCTCCGCCAGCCGCGGGCCCGACCAGCTATGACCGCTCGTTCTTCGCGGCGGCCGATGCGTTGCGCGACCAGGGCGTGGCCATCACGGTACAGAACCAGGCAACCGGCACCGTCGCCGGCAATTACGGCAGCACACCCGTCACGGCCACGGTCGCCCAACAGCCCGACGGCAGCGTGCGGGTGCAGTTCAGTGCGACCGATTCCCGCGATCCAGGGCTGGTCGACCGGATTACACAGAGTTATCAGCGGCGGATGGGGCGGTAGGGCTGTTGCGGCGGCCGGCCTGCTTTGCAGGGGCAACACAGCGGTTTTTGAACGCTAAGGGAGAAAACCTTGGCGCGCCCGGCTGGGATCGAACCAGCAACCCCTGCCTTCGGAGGGCAGTACTCTATCCATTGAGCTACGGGCGCGATGTGGACTTGCGTGACAACGGGCGAGTGCCGTCGTCGGAAAGTCGCATAGGATACCCGACTTGCGGAGGCGCGTCCATGCGGGATGCGCCGGGGCACGCCACGATTGGCTGGCGGAGGTCTCTGAGTCGCCGCTTTTGGTCCCCGGTGGCGAAGTCTTGGGTCTATAATCGGCAGCTATTTGCGTCCTACTAGAGACGTAACGGGGTCGGAGACAGCCCCGGATGCAAAGACCGACAGATTCATCCCCGAAGACAGGGCCAGACAAGCAAGCCGCCCCCAACGTGCTGTGCACCAGGTTTCCCGCAAAATCGAGAGTTCTGTATGAGTGACGTCCACCAAGAAAACGACCACCACGAGTCGCCAATCAAGACCCCGAAGCAGTTGATCGCTGTTGTGATCGCCGCTTTCCTGATACCGATCATCGTCATCATCCTGCTGGTCAATTTTGTCGGACACGGCACCCGCGAAGGCGCTGGTTCGACCCAGTCCGTGGAAGCGGTGAATACCCGCATCGCACCGGTCGCATCCCTCGAGATCAAGGACCCCAACGCACCGCGCGTCTTCAAGACCGGCGAGCAGGTGTACAAGGAAGTCTGCGCGGCCTGTCACGCCACGGGCGCGGCGGGTGCGCCGAAGTACGGTGTGGCCGGCGACTGGTCGGCCCGGATTGGCCAGGGCTTCGATGGCCTGCTGAAGGCCGTGCTGGCCGGCAAGGGCGCAATGCCCGCGCGTGCCGGTACGTCGCCGGATGACCTGAGCGACTATGAGCTCGGTCGTGCGGTGGTCTACATGGCCGATGCCGGCGGCGCCAAATTCCCGGAACCGGCAGCACCGGCCCAGGGTGCTCCGGCCCAGGCCGCCGCTCCGGCACCGGCCGCGACCGTGGCTGCCGCACCTGCTGCTGCGCCCGCACCGGCGCCTGTCGCCGCGGCTGCTCCGGCTCCGGCAGCTGCTGCCGCAGCACCGGCCGCCGCGTCGGCCGATACCGGCAAGAAAGTCTATGAACAGGTTTGCGCCGCCTGCCACGCCGCTGGCGTTGCCGGTGCGCCCAAGTTCGGCGACAAGGCTGCCTGGGCACCGCGCCTCAAGGAAGGCATGGATGTCGTGCACAACTATGCGCTCAAGGGCAAGGGTGTGATGCCGCCGAAGGGTGGCTACGCCGGTCCCGATGCCGATGTGATTGCCGCGTCGGACTATATGGCTAACGCTGCGAAGTAATTCGACAGCTACCAAACGAAGAAGCCCGCGAGTTGGTCGCGGGCTTTTTTGCGTTTTGGAGTGGACGCTGGCGTTGTCGTTTAGGAAGTGCTGGCCCTCTCCCTAACCCTCTCCCGCGCGCGGGAGAGGGGACTGGTTTGCAGCAGTATTAAACGACGCGCGAGTAGCGGACCAGGGGGATAACCTTTGCGTCGTCGCGTAGATAGCGGTCGAAGACCATTGCCACGCGGCGTACCAGCAGGCGTCCCAGCGCCGTGATCTCGATGCGCGCCGGGGTGCGGCGTACCAGGTGGTCGGCAGCCAATCTGTCGAGATCTGCAATTTCCGCGGCGAAGGTGTCTGCAAAGTCGATGCCGTGTTCCGCTTCCACGGCGGCGATGTCGAGCGTGCCGTTGCACATCAGCGCGCCGATGATCGCTCGGCGCAGATGGTCTTCTTCAGACATCTGGAAGCCGCGCACGATCGGCAGGCGCTTGGCATCGAGCGCCGCGTAGTACTCGTCGGTGGTGCGCGCATTCTGCACATAGTGCCCCGCTACCGCACCGATCGCGGACACGCCAAGCCCCAATTGGTCATAGCCGGCATGCGTGGCGTAGCCCTGGAAGTTGCGTTGCAGCCGGCCTTCGCGCTGCGCAATGGCCAGGTCGTCGTCAGGCAAGGCAAAGTGGTCCATGCCGATATAGACGTAGCCGGCCGATGTCAGCCGCTCGATCGTCGAAACCAGGATGTCGAGCTTTTCTCCGGCCGCAGGCAGCGCGGCTGCATCGATGCGGCGTTGCGGCTTGAACACATGTGGCAGGTGCGCGTAGCTGTAGACCGACAGCCGGTCCGGGCGCAGTTCCAGCACGCGGTCGATGGTTGCGGCAAAGCGGGTCGTGGTCTGGTGGGGCAAACCGTAGATCAGGTCCATGCTGATCGACTGGAAGCCCAGCCGTCGTGCCGCCAGCACAACACTGCGGGTCTCCTCATACGACTGCACGCGGTGGATGGCTTGCTGCACCTCGGGGTCGAAGTCCTGCACGCCCAGGCTGATACGGTTGAAGCCAAGTTCGGCCAGCAGCGCCATGCGTTCGTCGGTCACGCGGCGCGGATCGATCTCGATGGAGTGCTCACCTTCGGGCAGCAATTCAAAGTGCTGGTGTAACGCTGCCATCACGCAACGCATTTCATCGGGATCGAGGAAGGTTGGCGTACCGCCGCCCCAATGCGATTGCATGACGGCGCGGCGCTCGCCAAGGCGTCCAGCCACCATCGCCATTTCACGCGCCAGGTAGTCCACGTAGCGCGCGCTGCGGCTGTGATCCTTGGTGATGATCTTGTTGCAGCCACAGTAGTAGCAGATGTTTTCGCAGAACGGGATATGGAGATAGAGCGACAGCGGCGCCGGTGACCTGGCGCGGCACAGGTCGAGCGCCTCCAGGTAACCGGCGTCGTCCACTTCCGCGTGAAAACGGTCTGCGGTCGGATAGGAGGTGTATCGCGGGCCGTTGCCATCGATGCGGCCGGCCAGGCTGCGGAAGTCGGCAAGCGCGTGCCGGTCGAACGCCGTGTCGGCGGGATGCAATGTGGGGGCGGACATGAGGAAGCTCGTTTTGTGGGCGTGGATAGCCACCGATGCTATGCCTCCCCCAATCCCTCAACCTTGACGCGCATCAAAACCACGACGCGCCTACGCCGGCCAGCCCCGCGAACGGGGGGCCCTTGGCCTCATGAAAGTCACGCGAGCGTCATAAAGGGCCGATAGTCTCGGCCCCGGCTCTCGCGGCTCCGGCACTCCTGCCCGTTGTCGCTGCACAGCACGTTCCCTTCTTTCACCCGACTCCCTCCCGCTGCCATGCGCCCAGCCTTGCCGCAGTCGAACCTGTCATGCCTGCCAACATCGGCAGGCCGCCGTCGCACCCTGCAATGGCTCGGTGCGTTTTCCTGTGCTGCGGCGGTGCCAGCCGCAGCGTTGGCACAACCGGCCGCACAAGCGTCACGCCGGCAATTGGTGGTCGGGCATCTGGTCGATCGCACGGGCCCGCAGTCTGATCAGGCGCGCGACTATCTGGCAGGTGCCAAGGTCATGTTCGATGCCTTCAATGCATCCCCGGCCATCAATAGCGGTTTGCGCATCGTGCATGTGGTGCGCGATGCCGATGCGAACCTGCGTGGCGCCGTGGCACAAGCGGTGGCATTGGCCGACAACGAACGTGCCGAGGTGCTGTTCGGGCCAGGTGACAACCTGTTGCCCGCGCTGGCGAGTTCGTCCGAACTGACCCGGCGCGGCGTGCAGATCGTGGCACCGCTGTCGGGGCTGTCCATGTCGGCTGAGAACATCTGGTTCACGCGCGCCGACTATCAGTCCGAACTCGACGCCGCCGTGCGCCAGTTGCACAGCTACGGCCTGAGCAGCATTGCGCTGGCCGTGTCGCCCGACTTCGCGGCGGGTACGCTCGGCGCCGGCACGCCATGGCTGGCACGACTGGAAAAGGATATGTCGACGCGTGCAGTGACGCTGGGCGGAAACTTCGACGACAGCGCGCGACGCATTGCCTCGGCGCGTCCCGGTGCGGTCGTGGTGGCCGGCGACACGCTGGCCTACGGCAGCCTTGGACGTGCACTGGCGGCACAGAACTGGTACGGGTTCCTGGTGGGATTGTCCGCGGTCAGCCCGTCGTCGGCGCGCGAAATCCTCGGTAGCAACTATGCCGGCGGCATGGTGGTGACGCAGATCGCGCCCGGTCCGCAGGAATCGACCTTGCGGGTGGTAAAGGAACATGTGGCGCGCATGAAGCAGTATCTCGATGAACCGCCCTCGCCTGCCACGCTCGCCGGCTATATCGGCGCAGCGTGGCTGGTGCGCTCTGCCGCCGGCGTTAAGGGTCCGGGGACGCTCGAGTTGCGCCGCGCGCTGCAGGCGCGTATCGACGTGGGCGATTTCACGCTCGATTTCACGCGTGGCTTGCGCGGGTCCCAGTACGTGCAACTGGCACCGATCGGCAAGAGCGGCCTGCCGCAGCGCGCCTGATTTTCCGGCTATGCGCGCGGCAGCGTGATGCTGACGCGCAGCCCACCTTCGAGCCGGTTCGTCAGCTTCAGTTCTCCGCCATGACGCGCCACGATATCGGCCGCAATCGACAGACCCATGCCCACGCCGCCAGTGGCGCGGCTGCGTGACGACTCCACGCGATAGAACGGTTCGAGCACGCGTTGCAACTCGGCGGGTGGAATACCCGGACCGTTATCGCAGACATCGATCGTGACACGCTCGGGGCTGTCGGCCAGGATGATGTGCGCCGCACCGCCATAGCGGTGCGCGTTCTCCACCAGGTTGACCACCGCACGACGCAATTCCGTGGGGTACGCCAGCAGCGGTGCCGCTTCGCCGGACAAGCGCACGTCCTGCCCGATCTCCTGCGCATCGTCGACAACTGCCTGCAGCAGTGCCAGCACGTCCACGCGCTGGCGCGGGCCGGTGGCATCGTCGCGTTCACGCAGGTAGTAAAGCGTCGCATCGATCAGGCCATTCATCTCGGCCAGGTCCTGGCGCAGCCGATACCGAACGTTGTTGTCCTCGATACGCTCGATACGCAGGCTCATGCGCGTCAGCGGCGTGCGCAGGTCATGCGACACCGCTGCCAGGAAACGCGATTGCTGCGCGAGCTGCGTGCGGATGCGTTGCTGCATCAGGTTCAGCGCGCGCGTGGCCTCACGCGCTTCGGCGGGACCGTTGTCCTCGTCGAGCGGCGGCGCATGAACATCCTGCGCAAGGCGGTTCGCGCCACTGGCCAGTTGCTGCACTGGCCGCGCCAGCAGGCGTGCGCCGGCCCACGACGCAATCAGGATGGCCGCGAGCTGGAACAGCAGGCCCAGATGCGGTGGCCAGATGCCGCGGATATGGAAACCCGGCGGCGGTCCCGGTGGACGATCGCCGGGACCGCGCTCGCGAAACGCGTCGGGTCGCAACGGCGGCCCGTCGAAGTCGAACGGTTCGCCCCCGCGCATGCCCGGTGGCGGACCTGGCGGTCGATCGGGTGCAAAAATGCCTTCCAGCGGATGCGGTGGCCGGTCGGGCGCGAGCTGGCCAGCCGCTTCGGCCTCCGACGCGGCACGGCGCATGCGTTCCATGTAGCGCTCGGAACCGGGGCGCGGGAACACGCTCTCGATCACGGTCACGCCCAGCACATGCACGGCCAGCATGATGGCGGTCATTACGAAGAACAACCGCATGAACATCGAATTGAACCGGCGCCGGCCCGCAACGTTGTCGCCCGGCGGCTCGGGCCTGACTACCGAAGCGCCGTCGGCTGACGGCGGGGTCGCAGCAGCCATGCGTTCAGTGCTCCACGTTGCCGGTGAAGACGTAGCCTTCACCACGCACGGTGCGGATCAGTGCCGAGTCACGCGGATCGTCGCGCAGTTTCTGCCGCAGGCGTGACACCAGCAGGTCGATGCTGCGGTCGAATACATCGAGGTCGCGGCCGCGCGCGTTGTTGATCAGCATTTCCCGATCGAGCACGCGGTTCGGGTTTTCAATGAAGGTCAGCAACAGCCGGAACTCCGCGTTGGACAGCGGCACCACGGTCTCCTCGGCATCGACCAGTTGGCGCAGCGTGGTATTCAGGCGCCAGCAACCGAAACGTGTTTCGTGGCCGGCCGACGTCGATGCCGGGCGTCGCACTTCACTACGGCTGCGGCGCAGCACGGTATGGATACGCGCCACGAGCTCGCGCATCTCGAACGGCTTGGTCACGTAGTCGTCCGCGCCTACCTCCAGCCCGACCACGCGGTCGGCCAGTTCCGCGCGCGCAGTCAGCATGATCACGGGCAGGTTGCTGCTCTCGCGAATCTCGCGGCACAGCGTCAGGCCGTTCTCACCGGGCAGGGACAGGTCCAGGATCACGAGGTCGTATTCCTGCTTTCCCAGTGCCGCGCGCATCGCCGCGCCGCCTTCCGCACCGTCGGCTTCCATGCCGAACGTGGCCAGGTATTCGGCCAGCATGGTGCGAATCTGGGGATCGTCGTCGACGATCAGCAGGCGGACGGGCAGGTTGGGAGAAAGATCCATGATGGGCAGCAACGATACGAGGCGAAAAATTTGATCGGCCAATGTACCAGCTAGCCTATTACAGGGAATGCCGGCTTTGTATCAGGATTGATACGTGCATTGAGCGACACATGCAGCGCGCTATTGGGATTTGAGAGGCTTGCCCTCTCCCCCGGCCCCTCTCCCGCTCGCGGGAGAGGGGAGAAAAGCACATAGGGGATTCGAAAAAAACGCTCCCGGTGCTGCCGCAACCAGGAGCGCTCAACAGGGAAGAAGCCGGGCTCGCATGCGCCCAGCCACACCGTCACCGAAGGGCGGGCACGGTGTGGCGCAGGAACGCCGAAAACGTTCTTGCGCGATGCAATCGTAGTCAGCCTGCGCGCCGAAATCTTGTCAGGCTTGTATCAAACTCAGCCGGCGGGCTTGCCGAGCAATGCCTTGAGTCCGGCCAGCCGGTCCTTGGGGCTCATCGCCGGGGTTTCGTCCTGGGGCACCGCCGGGCCATCGTCGAGTTTCATCTCGGCGATAAAGCGCGATGGCTCGACCGAGTAGGTTTCACGTGCACGCTTGCGCTTCTTGCACCAGCTGATCTGCAGGCTACGCTGCGCGCGCGTAATCCCCACATACATCAGCCGGCGCTCTTCCTCGATCTTGTCGTCGCCCATGTCCTCGTCTTCGCGGGAATGGGGCAGGATGCCCTCTTCCACGCCCACCAGGAACACGTGCGGGTATTCGAGGCCCTTGGACGCATGCAGCGTCGACAGCCGCACCGCATCGGGATCTTCCTCGCGCCCTTCGAGCATGCTCATCAGCGCCACGGTCTGCGTCAGTTCGAGCAGGTTCTTGCCTTCGTCGCCAAAGCCATCGGCATTGTCGAAGCCGGTGGCCTCGCCCTCGCCTTCCGCTTCGGGCCGCGTGCCCTTGCGCTTGAGCCAGTCCAGGAACTCGAGCGTGTTGGTCCAGCGTGATTGCGCCTGCCGTTCGTCGAAGGTGTCGTACAGATAGGCTTCGTAGTGAATGCCTTCCATCATGTCATCGAGCAACACCGTGGCCGGATCCTTCTCCGCGCGATCGGCCAGCCGCACCATCGATTCGCAGAACACGCGCAACGGTTCCAGCTGGCGCGGCTGCAGCTTCGCCTCGATGCCACCCATCATCGCGGCTTCAAACAGCGATACCTTGGCCTGCCCCGCGAACGTGCCGAGCACTTCCAGCGTGGTATTGCCGACCCCGCGCCGTGGCGTGGTGATCGCGCGGATGAACGCAGGATCATCGTCGGGATTCGCAATCAAGCGAAGGTAGGAACAGATGTCCTTGATCTCGGCCTTGTCGAAAAAGCTCTGGCCACCGGACAGCACATACGGAATCCGCTCGCGGCGCAGGATCTGTTCGAAGAGCCGCGCCTGGTGATTGCCGCGATAGAGGATCGCGTAATCGCGAAACTGCGCGCGCCGTTCAAACTTGTGCGCCGACAAGCGGAACACCACCGACTCCGCCTCGTGCTCTTCGTCGTTCATCGGGTGCACGGCAATCGGGTCGCCCATGCCGTGCTCCGACCACAGCTTCTTGTCGAACAGCTTTGGATTGTTGGCGATCACCGCATTGGCCGCCTCCAGGATGCGCACCGTCGAACGGTAGTTCTGTTCGAGCTTGACGACCTTGAGATCGGGGAAATCGGTCTGCAGCAAACGCAGGTTGTCGAGCGTGGCACCGCGCCAGCCATAGATGGCCTGGTCGTCGTCACCCACCGCGGTGAACGCCGGTGCGCGCAAATGCGAGCCGCCTGCCAACAGCTTCAGCAGTTGATACTGGCAGGCGTTGGTGTCCTGGTATTCGTCGACCAGGAAATAGCGCAGCCGGTTCTGCCATTTCAGTCGCACCGCTTCATCGCGCGCGAACAGTTCGGCGGGCAGGCGGATCAGGTCGTCGAAATCCACCGCCTGGTAGGCATGCAGCGTGGCCACGTAGTTGCGATACACCATGGCCGCCTGGTGCTCATCGGCGTTGGCCGCCTGCGCGAGCGCCGTCTCGGGATCGACCATGCCGTTCTTCCACAGCGAGATGGTGCCCTGCACACTGCGGATCAGCTTCTTGTCGGTGGTGCCCAGTTGCTCCTGCACCAGACCGAAGCAGTCGTCCGAATCCATGATCGAGAACTGCGGCTTCAACCCGACATGCTCGGCTTCCATGCGCAAGATTTGCACGCCGAGCGAGTGAAACGTACAAACGGTCAGCTGCTTGAGTGGAATGCGCTTCCCTTCGCGCGTGGTCTTGCCCTCCATGAGCTTGCCAATGCGCTCCTGCATTTCCTTGGCCGCCTTGTTGGTGAAGGTCACCGCCGCAATGTGACGTGGCTCGAACCCCTTGTCCTCGATCAGGTGGGCAATTTTCTGCGTGATCACGCGCGTCTTGCCGGAGCCGGCGCCCGCCAGCACAAGGCAGGGGCCGTCCAGGTAGCGGACGGCTTCGGATTGCGCGGCGTTGAGTCCGTGGGTCATGAGGCAGGGAATGAAACCGGCGAGAGGGCGAAAAGCGCACGCGGCAGGCGTGTCGCGAAAGGCGTCGATGTTAACACGCGCTCAAGCCCGCGGCAGGCTTGTCCGGCGGTGTCCGACAGCAGGCGTTTCACGACGGTAACAATCGTAAAGCGACCGCACCCGGGGCATGGAGCTTGCCTCTTATCGATCACGACCGCCCGGTTCAGGCGCGCTGCGCCACCGTCACGGGAGACAACTTCAACACATCGGAAACGATGACATCGATGACCTCAAGGAGCCCATCATGAAAACAGTTCGCACGCTTTCAAAAGTGGCGCTGATCGGCGTGACGCTGGTGACCTTTGCCGGTTGCGCCGACATGACCCCGAAACAACGGAATACGGCAATCGGCGCGGGTGCGGGTGCGCTGGGCGGCGCCGTACTGACCGACGGTAGCGCGCTGGGTACGCTGGGCGGTGCGGCCGTGGGTGGCGTGGTCGGTAACGTGGTGACGAAGGACCGCCGCTAGCCGGCCGGGGGTCCGGTGATCAATGCCGGGGGCGAGACCGGCTGCCCGCGTTTGACAAAGGCAGACCGGTCCCGTACATTCTCGCGCATCCGGCCGGGAGAGCGCGCAGTCATTGCGCCGCCGAAGGGGAACTACCCAAAAACTCTCAGGCACCATGGACCGACCGGATCGGCATGCAACATGCACACAATGCATGCCGCACTCTGGAGAGCGACATCCGCCGCTGCTGAATGCAGGGTGAGCATGTCCACCGAAGGGGCGCACGAAGCGCAAGCTTTGTAATCTCTCAGGTATCGAGGACAGAGGGGTCATCCGCCGCAGCGGATTGGTTGCACATTGGTGCGGCCGAGCGTTGCGGCGGATGACCCTTTTTTCGTTTTCGATCCGAGGATACCCATGACGCTCCAGGCCACGCCCCTCAACGCTATCCACCGCGCCCTCGGCGCCCGTATGGTCGACTTCGGCGGCTGGGACATGCCGGTCAACTACGGCTCGCAGATCGAGGAACACAATGCCGTGCGCGCCGATGCCGGCATGTTCGACGTCTCGCACATGTGCGTGGTGGACCTTCATGGCGCCAACACACGTGCTTTCCTGCGCGGCCTGCTGGCCAACAATGTGGACAAGCTGCAAACACCGGGCAAGGCACTGTATTCGTGCATGCTCGATGAAAAAGGCGGCGTGATCGACGACCTGATCGTCTACTTCTTTGCCGAGGACCATTTCCGCCTGGTGGTGAATGCCAGCACGGCCGTCGGCGATCTCGAATGGATCGTGACGCGCAATGCCGCCACCGGCAGCGGCGTGACCATCACCCCGCGCCGCGGCGATGTGGCGCCGGCCGGCGCCGGCAAGCTGGCCATCGTGGCCGTGCAAGGCCCGAATGCGCGCGCCAAGGTCTATCAGGCGTTCCCGTCCACCCAGCCCGCCGAGGCGCTGAAGCCGTTCAATGCGCTCGTCGTGCAGGACCCCGGCATGGGCGAACTGATGGTGGCGCGTACCGGCTATACCGGTGAAGACGGTTTCGAGCTGGTGGTGCCCGCCGAGAACGTCGCCGGGATCTGGGAAAAGCTGTCCGCCGCGGGCGTACGCCCTGCCGGCCTGGGCGCACGCGACACGCTGCGCCTGGAAGCCGGCATGAACCTGTATGGCCAGGACATGGATATTCACACCTCGCCGCTCGACGCGGGCCTGTCCTGGACCGTGGACCTGCAAAGCGAGCGCGATTTCGTCGGCAAGGCCGCATTGCAGCAAGACGGACAACGCAAGACTTTCGCGGGCCTGATCCTGCGCGACAAGGGTGGCGTGCTGCGCGCGCACCAGAAGGTCATTACCGCAGCCGGCGACGGCGAGATCACCAGCGGCACGTTCAGCCCGTCGCTGCAACTGTCGATCGCTTTTGCCAGCCTGCCCCGCGAGATCACGCCCGGTACCGACGTCCAGGTCGAGATTCGCGACCGCAAACTGACCGCGACTGTGGTTAAACTGCCGTTTGTGCGCAATGGCAAGGCACTCGTGAGCTGAGGCATCGCCCGGCTTCACAACAACGGTCGCCCTTTCACCCGTCCGCTCGAGCCCACATGCTGCGGCGGGTGCTTGAAACAAGAAACACACTGTATCCCGGAGAACCTCATGAATTTCCCCGCTGACCTGAAGTACACCGAGTCGCACGAATGGGTGCGCGTCGAATCCGACGGCACGCTGACGATCGGCATCACCGACCACGCGCAGGACGCGCTGGGCGACATCGTATTCCTGGAACTGCCTGAAGTGGGCAAGTCGGTCGGCGCTGGCGACGCGCTGGCCGTGGTGGAGTCCGTCAAGGCGGCTTCCGACATCTACGCGCCGGTAGCCGGCGAAGTGATCGCCGTCAACGACGCCGCCTCGGCTGCGCCGGAATCGGTCAACGCCAACGCATTCGATGCATGGCTGTTCAAGCTCAAGCCGGCCAACGGCGACGATGTGAACGGCCTGATGAACGTCGACGCCTACAAGGCCAGCGTCGGCGCCTGATTGCGCTGACTGTTTGATGCCGCGCGCGGCGGCCAGGCTGACCACCTGCCGCCGCGTGCCCCACGAGATTCCTTGCCATGAACGCCCCGCTTCCCATGAACGCTGCCGCCCAAGGTGCACGGCCCACGCTGGCCGAACTGGAGGCGCGCGACGCCTTCGCCGCTCGCCATATCGGCCCCGACTCCGCCGAACAGCAACACATGCTCAAGGTGCTCGGCTTTGACAGCCGCGCCGCGCTGATCGACGCCGTGGTGCCCGCCGCGATCCGCCGCCGCGATGGCATGTCGCTTGGTGAATTCACCGCGCCGCTGACAGAGGAAGCCGCACTGGCCCGCCTGCGCGGCCTGGCTGGCAAGAATCGCGTGCTCAAGACCTTTATCGGCCAGGGCTACTACAACACGCTCACGCCGGGCGTCATCCTGCGCAATATCTTCGAGAACCCGGCCTGGTACACCGCGTACACGCCCTACCAGCCCGAAATCTCGCAAGGTCGCCTGGAAGCCATGCTGAACTTCCAGCAGATGGTCACTGACCTGACCGGCCTGGATATCGCCAATGCGTCGATGCTCGATGAAGGCACCGCCGCGGCCGAAGCCATGACGCTGCTGCAACGCGTGAACAAGCACGCATCGAACACGTTCTACGTGGCCGACGACGTGCTGCCGCAAACGCTGGAAGTGGTACGCACGCGCGCCCTGCCGCTCGGTATCGAAGTCAAGGTCGGCCCTGCGGCCGACGCCGCGCAGGCGCATGCATTCGGCGTGCTGCTGCAGTACCCGGGCGTGAACGGCGATGTCGCCGACTACCGCGCGATCGCCGAAGCCGTGCATGCGGCCGGTGGCCTCGTGGTGGCTGCCGCCGACCTGCTGGCCCTGACGCTGGTGGTGGCGCCGGGTGAATGGGGTGCCGACGTGGCGGTGGGTAACTCGCAGCGCTTTGGCGTGCCGCTGGGTTTCGGTGGTCCGCACGCGGGCTACATGGCCGTCAAGGACGACTTCAAGCGTTCGATGCCGGGCCGCCTGGTGGGCGTAACGATCGACGCGCAAGGCAACAAAGCCTATCGCCTGGCGCTGCAGACCCGCGAACAGCACATCCGTCGCGAGAAGGCGACCTCGAATATCTGTACCGCTCAGGTACTGCTGGCCGTAATGGCGTCGATGTACGCGGTCTACCATGGCCCGCAGGGCTTGAAGCGCATCGCGCAACGCGTTCACCGCCTGACCGCCACGCTGGCCGCCGGCCTGAAGACGCTGGGCCATACGCCAGTGAATGCCACGTTCTTCGATACGCTGACACTGGAAACCGGCTTCAACACCGAAGCGTTCCATGCCTCGGCTACTGCGCGCGGCATCAACCTGCGCCATGCGGGCGCCACGCGCATCGGCATCTCGCTGGACGAGACCGCATCGCGCGATGACGTGATCGCGCTGTGGGAAATCTTCGCGCACGGCAAGCCGGTACCCGAGTTCGACAAGATCGAAGCCACGGTTGGCGAGGGCTTCCCGGCTGCGCTGGCACGCCAGAGTGCTTACCTGACGCACCCGGTGTTCAACACGCACCACGCCGAGCACGAGATGCTGCGCTATCTGCGCTCGCTGGCCGACAAGGACCTCGCGCTGGACCGCACCATGATTCCGCTGGGTTCATGCACGATGAAGCTCAACGCCACCAGCGAAATGATTCCGGTGACGTGGCCCGAATTCAGCAACATCCATCCGTTCGCACCGCTGGACCAGACCGTGGGCTACCGCGAGATGATCGACCAGCTCGAAGCCATGCTGTGCGCGGCGACCGGCTATGCCGCGGTGAGCCTGCAGCCCAACGCCGGCTCGCAGGGCGAGTACGCAGGCCTGCTGATCATTCACGCGTATCACGCCAGCCGTGGTGAAAGCCATCGCGACATCTGCCTGATCCCGTCGTCGGCGCACGGCACCAACCCGGCATCGGCCCAGATGGCCGGCATGAAGGTGGTGGTGGTGGCCTGCGACGAGAACGGCAACGTCGACCTGCAAGACCTGGCGAAAAAGGCCGAGCAGCACAGCAAGAACCTGGCCGCGATCATGATCACGTACCCGTCCACGCATGGCGTGTTCGAACAGGGCGTGCAACAGATCTGCGAGATCGTGCACCAGCACGGTGGCCAGGTCTATGTCGACGGCGCAAACATGAACGCAATGGTCGGCGTGGCCGCGCCGGGCCAATTCGGTGGCGACGTGTCGCACCTGAACCTGCACAAGACGTTCTGCATTCCGCACGGCGGCGGAGGCCCCGGCGTGGGCCCGGTCGCGGTAGGCGCGCACCTGGCGGACTTCCTGCCGAACCAGGACAGCGTTGGCTACCGTCGTGACGACAACGGCATCGGCGGCATCTCGGCCGCGCCGTTCGGCTCGGCCAGCATTCTGCCGATCTCGTGGATGTATGTCGCCATGATGGGCTCGAGCGGCCTGACCGCCGCCACCGAGAATGCGATCCTGACCGCCAACTATGTGGCACGACGCCTGTCGCCGCACTTCCCGGTGCTGTACACGGGCCAGCACGGCCTGGTGGCGCACGAGTGCATCCTGGACCTGCGTCCGCTGCAGAAAACCACGGGCATCTCCAACGAGGACGTAGCCAAGCGCCTGATGGACTACGGTTTCCACGCCCCGACCATGAGCTTCCCGGTGCCGGGCACGCTGATGATCGAGCCGACCGAAAGCGAGGCGTTGCACGAGCTCGACCGCTTCATCGACGCCATGATCGCCACCCGTGGCGAAATCGCGCGCGTGGAAGACGGCAGCTTCGACCGCGACGACAATCCTCTCAAGCACGCACCGCATACCGCGGCCGTGGTGGTCGGTAACGAGTGGAATCACAAGTACACGCGCGAGGAAGCCGCGTACCCGGTGGCATCGCTGCGCACGCAGAAGTACTGGCCGCCGGTGGGCCGTGCCGACAACGTGTACGGCGACCGCAACCTGTTCTGCTCGTGCGTGCCGATGAGCGAGTACGCAGAAGAGTAAGCCGGAGTGCGCCGCTCAGTCCGTTAGCCCGTTAGCCCGTTAGCCTGTCGGGCGGCGTCCGATACACGCGGACGCCTTCCACAGGCTATGCTCAAACTGCGAGCGCCGGCGTGCGGCGCGGTTCCGGAGCGGAGGTCTCATTCATGTGGACGCTGAGTGTTCCCTGGTGGGAATTCGTAGTGCGCGGGCTGATCGTCTATGTGGCCATCCTGGTGCTGATGCGCCTGTCGGGCAAACGCCAGATTGGCCAGCTCACACCGTTCGACCTGGTGTTGCTGCTGATCATCTCGAACGCGGTGCAGAACGCGATGAACGCCGGCGACAACTCGGTACTGGGCGGTCTGATCCTGGCGGGCACGCTGTTCCTGACCGATAGCACGCTTGGCTATTTCACCTGGCGCAGCCGGCGCTTCGAAGCGCTGGTCGGCGGCCGGCCGCAGATCGTGATCCACCAGGGCCAGGTGTTCGAGGAAGTGATGCGCCGCGAGCGCATCAGCACGCATGAACTGCACAAGGCACTGCGGCGCAACGGCTGTACGCGCGTGGATGACGTGCATTTCGCCATTCTCGAAACCGACGGCTCCATCAGTGTGAAGATGAAGGAGCGGCCGCTCGATTCCTCCGATCACACCACCCCCGGCACGCTATGGCGCCAGCCGGACAGGTTCGATATCGACACGCCGGTCTAGCGCCGGCATATTCCTGGAGTCAGCCGTGGCAGTCAGCGTTTTCGATCTGTTCAAGGTGGGCATTGGCCCGTCGAGCTCGCACACCGTGGGTCCGATGCGCGCGGCCCTGATGTTCGCGCAGGGCCTGGAACGCGATGGCCTGCTACCCCAGGTGGCAAGCGTGCGCGCGGAGCTGTACGGGTCGCTCGGTGCGACCGGCAAGGGTCACGGCACCGACAAGGGTGTCATCCTGGGCCTGATGGGTGAAGCGCCGGACACGGTCGATCCGGACGCCATCGACGAAAAGCTGGCCGCCTTGCGTTCGGGAAAACTGCTCACGCTGCTGGGCAAGCATACGGTGCCGTTCGTCGAGCGCGAGCATATTGCGTTCTATCGTCGCGAAGCGATGGCCGAGCATCCGAACGGCATGAAGTTTCATGCGTACGATGCCGATGGCAACACCTTGCGCGAAGCACGCTACCTGTCGGTGGGCGGCGGCTTCGTGGTCACGGCCGGGGCGGCAAATACCCAGCTGCAGGTGGCGGAGATGCAGTTGCCGCATCCGTTCCGCAGCGGACGGGCGATGCTGGACATGGCGCATGCCAATGGCAAGTCGATCGCGCAACTGATGCGCGAGAACGAGCTGACGTGGCGCTCCGAAACCGAAGTGGTCAATGGCCTGCTGCATATCTGGGACGTCATGCAGCAATGTGTATCGCGCGGTTGCCGCACCGATGGCCAACTGCCGGGCCCGTTCAAGGTGAAGCGGCGCGCCCCCGAGCTGTATCGCCATTTGACGCAGCAGGCCGAACGCGCGCTGTCCGATCCGCTTTCGGTGATGGACTGGGTCAATCTCTATGCGATCGCCGTCAATGAGGAAAATGCCGCGGGCGGCCGCGTGGTCACTGCGCCAACCAACGGCGCCGCCGGCATCATCCCCGCGGTGCTGCACTACTATGACCGCTTCATTCCCGGTGCGAATCGCCAGGGCGTGGTCGACTTCCTGCTGACCGCCGGCGCTATCGGGCTGCTCTACAAGCTCAACGCGTCGATCTCGGGCGCCGAAGTGGGCTGCCAGGGCGAAGTCGGCGTCGCGTGTTCGATGGCCGCCGGCGCGTTGGCGGCGGTACTTGGCGGCACCCCGGAGCAGGTCGAGAACGCCGCCGAAATCGGCATGGAGCACAACCTCGGGCTGACCTGCGATCCGGTGGGTGGCCTGGTGCAGATTCCGTGCATCGAGCGCAACGCGATGGCGGCCGTGAAGGCAGTCAATGCGGCGCGCATGGCGTTGCGCGGCGACGGCACGCACTATGTGTCTCTGGACTCGGTCATCAAGACCATGCGCGAGACCGGCGCCGACATGAAGACCAAGTACAAGGAGACCGCGCGCGGTGGGCTCGCTGTCAATATCGTCGAATGTTGAACACGTTTGCCGGCGCGAGCCAACGACGTATGATGGAAGCACTTTCGGTTTGCCAAAGAAAAATACGGCCATGCAGACCTTTCATCAGCTGTTTGACGACACGTCCTCCACCTTCACCTATCTGCTGATCGACGCCGATACACACGAGGCAGTCCTGATCGACCCGGTCGATCGCCAGTACGAGCGCGACCAGGCCTTGCTGAAACAGACCGGGGCCAGGCTGGTGTGGGTGGTGGAGACCCATGCGCACGCCGATCACATCACGTCCGCGGGCCATCTCGCCCAACTGACCGGCGCAGGCACCGCTGCCCCGTCGGGCTGCGATATCAAGCCCGCACAGAAGCAACTGATCGATGGCGACACCATTTCGTTCGGCAAGCAGGTGCTCCATGCAATCCATACACCCGGCCATACCGCTGGGAGCATGAGCTACCTGTGGGAAGAGGCCACCGCCGATGGCATGGTGGTGCGTCGCATTTTCACCGGCGATGCCTTGCTGATCGACGGTTGCGGCCGCACCGATTTCCAGTCGGGTGACGCCGGCACGTTGTTCGACAGCCTGACGCAGAAGCTCTTCAAGTTGCCCGACGACACGTACGTGTACCCGGCGCACGACTATAAGGGGCGTACGGCGTCAACGATCGGCCACGAGCGCGCCACCAACAGCCGTATCGCGGGCCGCACACGCGACGAGTTCATCGTGATGATGCGTGGGCTGAATCTGCCACGTCCAAAGCTGATCGACGTTGCCGTGCCTGCCAACCAGCAGCTTGGGCTGGTGACGGGACGCGACGGGGAAAGCGTGCCGCACGGCGCCTGATTGCACTTATTACCGCGCATCAACTAATTCAATTGACTTCGCTTCTCCCGCTGCAATACTGATCAGCGCACGTGTGCCGTATCCCGGGACCGAGGAGAACGAAGCATGACGATCCGCAACTTACGCAGGCTGGCGCTCGCCAGCGCCACTGCCATGGCAGTCCTGACGGTGCAGGCACAGTCCATGCCGCAGAAGCCCGTTGCCTATCCCGCCAAAGGCCAATCCCAACAACAACAGGCCAGTGACGACGGCGCCTGTTATAGCTGGGCCAAGCAACAGACCGGCATCGATCCGGCAGCGGTCGCGCAGGCACCGCCACCGGCCCAGGCACAGGGTGGCCAGCGCGTGCGCGGGGCGGCAGGCGGGGCGGCCGTGGGTGCGGTAGCCGGTGCGATTGGTGGGGATGCAGGCAAGGGCGCCGCGGTTGGCGCGGCAACGGGAACGATGGCCGGCGGCATGGCGCATCGGCAGGAGCGCCGCCAGACCAACGCCGCCAACTCGCAAGCTGCGGCCAGCAAGGATCAGGCGATGGGGACTTACTGGCAGGCGTGGAAAGCCTGCATGTCTGGCAAGGGATATTCGGTGCAGTGAATCTGCATCGGTATCCGGTTACGCCTCCCAGCGTTCACACGTACGCCGTACCGTATCGCGCAGGCTGTGGGCCTCATCGTTGACCGTGCGTACCCAATGCGCATCGTTATCGCGACTGGCCGCCTGCGCGCGAATGTTCGCCAGCGCTTGCAGCGAACCCAGCGCCTCCGCATGCGGTTCCAGCGCATCGCAGATCGACAGGATATGGTCCGCGATCGGCATGCGAGTCAGTTCATTCGGATGCACGTACTCGCCTTCGAGTCCGAACCGGCAGGCCTGGAAGCGATTGAACGTGTACACCAGGTAGTCGTCTTCCTGCGGCATGAACGGCCGCGACAACAGCAGGTAACGCGCGAGCGCCTGGATATAGGCGGCAATATCGCAGGCGCGCTGCACGGTCAGCGGGGTATCCATCACGCGAACTTCGATCGTGCCGAACTCGGGCTTGGGACGGATATCCCAATAGAAGTCCTTCATGCTCTCGATCACGCCGGTGGCGCGCATCTTCTCGAAGTAAGCCCCGAACCCATCCCACGTCAGCACATGCGGGGCACGGCCGCTCATCGGGAATGCCGCCACCGAGTTCAGGCGTGCCGACGCAAAGCCGGTATCCACGCCCTGCACATACGGCGACGATGCGCCCAACGCGATAAAGTGCGGCACATAGCGGCCAATCGCGTGTAGCAGGAACAGTGATTCGTCGGCGCTTGGGCAGCCAATATGGACGTGCTGGCCGAACACCGTGAACTGTTTGGCCAGGTAGCCATAGAGTTCGGAGATGTACTGGTAGCGCGGTGAGTCCGAGATGGTTCGGTCGGACCAGACCTGGAACGGATGGGTGCCCCCACCGCAGATCCCCAGGTTCAGCCCGCGTGATGCGTTGATCATCAGGTCGCGCATCACGGTCAGTTCTTCCAGCGCCTGCGCATAGTCGCGGCAGATGCCCGTGCTGATCTCGATCATCGATGGACTGATCTCGGGCTTGATATCGCCGGCATGCTGCGCCCCTTTCAGCGCGCGCAGCAGGTCCGGTGCGAACGGCGCCAGGTCGTAGTCATGGCGATTGACGAGCTGCAATTCCAGCTCGACACCAAAGGTCAGCGCCTCGGAATGCTTGAACGGTTCGAGCGACATCAGCGCCCTCCTCCATTGATCCGCGACTCACCCGCATAACGCAGCGCCCAGGCTGCGATGATCGGGCCAAGCAGTTGCTCGATCGCGAGTGCACACAGGATGATCGATGCCAGCGGCGCGCCCGTGCCAGGATACAGGCGGGCCACGTCGTTCATCAGAAGATAGGCCAGCCCCGACATCGGCGCCAGCGCAAGGCCAAGCGCCATCGATTGCCGCAGGCTCAGCCCCGAAAAAGATCCCAGCGAGACCACGCCCACCAGTTTGGCAACGTGGCGGAAGACCACCAGTGCCACCGCGAATGTGCCGCCAATCACCCAGTCGTGTGCGGTCAGCGGCAGGCCCAGCGAGACCACCATCACGATGATCAGCAGGCTCCCCGCGCTGCCAAAGTGCGTGGGCCACACATGCGGCTGACGGTCCTGATGCTTGAATACGACCCCGGCCAGCATCAGCGTCAGCGGCATCGACAGTTTCAGTACGCGCGTAAGCGCCAGCGTGAACAGCACCAGCCCGACCAGCACCAGGAAGCTGTAGTGGTCATCGGCCGACATGCGCGCATAGATCGCATGGCCCACCTTGCCCACCACCCATGCCAGCAGGCACGAGCCCACGAGCAGGTAGAGCGGATGCAGCAGCGCGGCGCCGATATTGCCGTACTCGGAATGGAGCCAGCCAGTCGCAACCTGCACGATGGCGGCGGCGTAGATCGAGTTCAGCGCGGCCATCGCCATGAGCCGCTCGGTGACCTGGCCTTCGGCGCGCAATTCGTTCTTGAGCTGCAGCACGATGGTCGGCGAGGTACTTACGGCGATGCCGCCCGCCAGGATGGCCACGCCGGGCGACGCGCCGAGCCATTGCAGCACGGTGGCCACCAGCCCCCAGGTCAGCAGGCTTTCCGCGGCGCTGGTGAACAGCAGCCATCGGTTTGCGCGCAGCCAGGACAGCGACAGCCGGTGCCCGAGCTCGAACAGCGCCAATGCCAGCGCCATGTCGATCAGCACGCGCGTCTGCGTGATCATGTTGTCGTCGACGATGCTGCGGCCGAGCATGCCCGCGAACAGCCCCACAACCGCGTAGCCGACGATACGCGGACAGCCCAGCCAGCGGCGGCAGACCTCTCCGGCCAGGCCCGCGCCAACCAGCGCGAGACCCACCCAGAACAGCCCGCCCGGCGCCAGCGGCAACGAGGGAAATAGTTGGCTTAATCCGTTCATGCGCGACATGGTAACGGAAGGACACGTCTTAAAGTGTCAGTGCTTGTCCGACACTTTCCGCAACGTACCGCCAACTATCTTCATTTCTCACTAAAATCGGCAATCAAGCGCGATCGCTGATTTGTAGGACTTGCAAAATCAGAATCGTCCTGTGCGATAGGCCACATTCATGGCGCACCGGTTCAGACGCCCCAGACTTTCCATTTCGGCCGAGTGGCCTTCAGTGCGGTTTCCACCTTTGCATAGAGTCCGCGCGTAGTGCCGTTACCGCCATCCAGCGCCCGCGCCTTCTCGAACCATTCGAGCGCGGTTTCACGTTGCGACATGCCCAGCGCGGCCTGCACGGCCACCAGCCAGGTCTGTGCATCCCAGCCGTCACGGGTGGCAAAGGCCAGCTGGAAATCGGTGAGCGCTTCGGGATGGCGCTCGAGTTCCACCAGCAGCTTCGCGCGCTGCACACGTGCAGACGCCTGCGCACGCGCATCGCCTTCGCCAAGCGCCACCGCCTGTTCGAACAGCGGCAAGGCGCGCCCGGTGTCGCCCAGGTCACGCCAGATCTGGCCAAAGCGCCCGCACAGCCAGGCGTCCTCGACCAGCATCGAACGGCGCTGCAGCGCTTCAAGCTCGGCAATCGCATCGGCCTTGTCGTGCTCGTCCATCGACGCCATGCCAGTCTGCAACAGCGCACCGTAGTGCGCCCGCGCATGGGCCATGGCGTGCGCCCCCTCGCTACGGGCTTCGACCGGCAAGGCGTCGAGACGCGCATCCATATGCGCCAGTGCGGCGCTGGCCGATTCCGTGGCCTCGCGCCCGCCGATAGCCGCCCAGGCCGCCACCAGCCGGCTGAAGGCCCAGCTTACGTCGGCCGGATTGCGTTCCACGGGATAGCGGTTCAACACTTCGCCGGACAGGTCCACCACCTGCTGGTGCTGGCCCGCCGATGCGTAGGCGTCGAGCAGGTCGATCCAATGGTCGATGAAGTCGCTGGCAGCCATGCCCTTGCGGTGCAGCGCGACCTTTTCCTCGAGGTGTGCGGCATCCGCGGGCAGCGTGCGCGCCAGCAACCGGCACAGCAATGAATAGAGGTGCGGATCGGCATTGCCGCCATGGCCGCCGACATCGCCCTCGCCGGTGGCGAAGTACGCCTCGAAGCAGGCCAGGCCCTTGCGGCAGGCGGCTTCGAGCATCGGCTTGAGCGCTGCCTGCGAGGCAGGCACCTCGTCGAGGAAACTGCCCAGCGCGGTGGCCGCCTGGAGGTACAGCGCGCCATCGTCCGCGTCAGCGGTCATCGCAAAGCCGGTCCAGGCCGGTTGGGCGGGCGCGTTGGCGCCTGCCGCCGCGTGAACCTGGTGACGCCAGGTCAGCGCGCGTACCTGTGCCAGCGGATCGGGGCGCTGCCGCAGATACGTATCGATATCGTCGATGGCCCCGGCGGGGTCGCTGCCCACGCGCAGCGGGGCACGCAGCCGGCGGGCCTCGGGATGATCGGGCTGTTCGGCCAGCACGCGCTCGGCCTGTGCCGCGGCCAGGGTGTCGCCAGCGGCCGGGGTCAGGTCGAGCAGTTCCGGGGAATCCAGCGCGATGCGGCCCAGGCAGATCCGCAATAGCGGCTCGCCAAGCTGTTCCGCGGCATCGCTGCGTGCCACATAGTCCTGCACCAGCGGCAGGATGTCGCCAGCACCCAGGTCAGGCGCGCGGTACAGCAGATCGTGCCAGTAGCGCCCGGCCAGCGCAAAATCATTGAGGCGGAAGGCCACGAAGCCGGCGTAGAAGTGCGCGGCCCATTCTCCTGTTGCCAGCCCATTGCGGCGGGCAGCCTCGTGCAACCACGGTTGCGCATCGGTATCGCGGCCTTCGCGCATCAGCAGCGTGCCATACAGATGGGCCAGCGCACCGCGCGATGCCCAGCGGTGCATCGGCGCCAGCGGCAGATCGGGCAGGCGCGCCATGGCTTCATCGAGCGCGGCCAGCGCGGCGGCGCCATCGCCACGGTCGGCATGCAACTGCGCGCGCAACGCGGCGTAGTCCACGACTTCGGGGTACGCCGCCCACAACTGGTCGGCAATCTGCAGCGCCTCTTCATGGCGCCCGGCATTGGCTAGCGCGATCGCGTGCTCGTAACGGACATCCTGCACGGCCCGCTCCTTCAAGAATTCAGCAAAAGCCGAATTATGCGCTATCGGCGCGGCACACCTTTCAGAGAACAACGGGAAAAAACAGTCTGCTTACGATTGACCTTGCATGAACACGGTGCTCCACCAACAAAAAAGCGCCACCGCGGAGCACTCCGCGTGGCGCCAGTTCTGCCGGCCAGCACGACGCAGGAAAGGCGTCAGGCTGGCCCGTATTCAACGGCCGGAATTACTTGCCGCCGACGGTCTCCAGTACGGTCCATTTGCCGCCCTGGACCTTGTAGACGGTGATACCGCCGTCCTTCAGGTCGCCGCGCGCATCGTAGGCCAGCGTCTTGGTGGTCACGCCCTGCATGTTGGTCGCAGCCAGCACCGGCAGGTAGCGCGCCGGATCGGCCGAACCGGCCTTGACCATCGCGGTCATCATCGCGGTGGCGCCGTCATAGGCGTACGGCGAGTACGTCTGCACCTTCGAGCCGAAGCGTTTCTCGTACTTCTTCTCGTAGGCAGCGCCGCCGGGCATCTGCTCCAGCGGCAGGCCAGCCAGCGACACCACGGTGCCATCGGCAGCCGCGCCAGCCAGCTTCAGGAAGTTGTCGGTCTTGGACATTTCGCCCGACACCACCGGTGCCTTGATGCCCAGCTCCTTGATCTGCTTGGCCATCGGGGCCGACTGCGTTTCGGCGCCGCCGTAGAAGATCACGTCCGGATTGCTGCGCTTGATGTTGGTCAGCACCGCCTTGAAGTCCACGGCCTTGTCGTTCGTGAACTCGCGGCGCACGATCTTGCCGCCGGCAGCCTTGGCAGCCTTCTCGAACTCGTCGGCCAGGCCCTGGCCGTAGGCCGTGCGGTCGTCCACGATGGCAATGTTCTTGGCACCGAGCTTCTTCACCACGTAGGCGCCGATCACCGAACCCTGCTGCGTGTCGGACGTCATCATGCGGAACGTGGTCTTGAAGCCCTGACGCGTGTATTCAGGCGCCGTGGCCATGGCGATCTGCGGAATGCCGGCGCGGTTGTAGACCATCGACGCGGGAATGCTGGTGCCCGAATTGAAATGGCCGAGCATGCCCTGGATGCCGGTGTCCACCAGCTTCTGGGCCACGACCGAACCGGTCTTCGGGTCGGCCTGGTCGTCTTCGGAGACCAGGACGAACTTGACTTCCTTGCCGCCAATCTTGGGCTTGGTGGCGTTCATGTCGTCGATAGCCAGGACGATGCCGTTCTGCATGTCCTTGCCGTATTGCGCCTGGCCGCCGGTCAGCGGGCCTGCGTAGCCCAGCTTGATTTCCTGTGCCTGGGCGAAAGCGGCCGAGGCGGCGGTCAGGCCAGCAACGGCCATGGCAACGGTCATGGCCGTCTTGCGGAATGTCGAGCTCATCAGTTCTCCTTGGGTCCCATAGGGTGCCATATGGTGCCGGTGTCGGCATATTTGCGGATCGGCGTTGGCAGCACCGTCCGTTCCTGGGTTGCGGGCGGGGTCGGGATCGCCGGCCCCCGCCACACGCTTCTGACTTCCGTCGGCAGGCAGCGCCTTAGCCGATCGTCATCAAACTTGCATTGCCGCCCGCCGCCGCCGTGTTGACGGACAGCGAACGTTCGATCAACAAACGCTCCAGCGCGATATTCGGTTCACCCTGGGCAAGACCCTGGACGCCGACGATCGGGCCGGGACGCGTGGCCACCTGCTCGCACACGGTACGCAGCTGGTCGGAATCGCCGTGATGCAGTACCGCGTCGAACGCGGTGTCGGCCGACTTCCAGTCGGAAACCACGCGGACGCGCGATTGTACTGCGGCCGGCAGGCGTGCCAACAGCGTCTTCGACACGGGTGTGTCAACCCACAACGCCTGCGCACCCACGGCCAGCACGGCGGCCAGTTGCAGCGCCAGGTCGGACTCGGTCTGCGCCAGGCACAGCACGCGGTCGCGCGGCAGCAGCGAGTACGTGTTGCGTTCGCCCGTGGGACCCGGCAGCGTGGCGGTGAGACCCGACGCCGATGCGGCAGCAAGGCGCTCGCATGCGGCCGCCAGCTCCGGCTGGCCGGCCTGCGCCCAGGCCTTCAACGCGGCCAGCTCGGGCGACACCGGGACGGTGGCGGTGCCACCGTTGATGTCAGAGGCACGCACCGCGCGCACCACCGCATCCTGCGGGCAGACCGACAGCAGACGATGCAGGTACAGCGGTCCACCCGCCTTCGGGCCGGTACCCGACAGGCCCTCGCCACCGAACGGTTGCACGCCCACCACCGCGCCCACGATATTGCGGTTCACATAGAGGTTGCCCACATGCGCGCGCTCCACGATATGCGCGATGGTCTCGTCGATGCGGGTGTGGATGCCCAGCGTCAGGCCGTAGCCGGTAGCGTTGATCTGGTCGATCATCGTGTTCAACGCGGCGCGCGGATAGCGCACCACGTGCAGCACCGGGCCAAACACTTCGCGCTGCAGTTCTTCGATCGAATCGAGTTCGATCAGCGTCGGCGGCACGAACGTGCCATGGCGGCAGGCCGCCGATTGCGCGGCTGCCGAATCGGCCTGATGCACACGGCGCCCCTTGGCACGCATGGCCTCGACATGGCGCACGATATTGCCGCGCGCTTCCTCGTCGATCACCGGGCCCACGTCGGTCGGCAGGCGATCCGGGTTGCCCAGCGTCAGTTCGCCCATGGCGCCCTTGAGCATTTCCAGGATGCGGTCGGCCACGTCTTCCTGCAGGCACAGCACGCGCAATGCCGAGCAGCGTTGGCCGGCCGAATCGAATGCCGACGACACCACGTCGCCCACCACCTGTTCGGCCAGCGCCGACGAATCGACGATCATCGCGTTCTGCCCGCCGGTTTCAGCGATCAGCGGCACCGGACGGCCAGCGGCGTCAAGCCGGCCTGCCAGGTTGCGTTGCAGCAGGCGCGCCACTTCGGTCGAGCCGGTGAACATCACGCCCTTGACGCGCGTATCGCCCACCAGCGCGGCACCCACGGTTTCGCCACGTCCCGGCAGCAATTGCACGGCACCGGCCGGCACGCCCGCTTCGCGCAGCAGGCGCACCGCGGCAGCCGCGATCAGCGGCGTCTGTTCGGCCGGCTTGGCCAGCACGGGGTTGCCGGCGGCCAGCGCCGCGGCCACCTGTCCGGTGAAGATCGCCAGCGGGAAGTTCCATGGGCTGATGCAGACCACCGGACCCAGCGGGCGATGGGTATCGTTCGAGAACGTCTCGCGCACCTGCACCGCGTAGTAGCGCAGGAAGTCCACGGCCTCGCGCACTTCGGCAATCGCGTTCGAGAAGGTCTTGCCGGCTTCGCGCATGATGATGCCCATCAGCGACTGCATCTGGGCTTCCATCAAGTCGGCGGCACGTTCCAGCGCGGCGGCGCGCACTTCGGGCGGCGTGGCCTGCCAGATCGGCGCCGCGTTCACCGCGGCCGCCAGCGCGGCTTCGATTTCAAGCGGCGTGGCTTCGCTGACCTGACCCACCACATCGCGATGATCGGCCGGATTCAGCACCGGATCAGACTTCGCGTCACCGCGCGGCACATCGGTACCGAGCAACGGGTCGGCGCGATGCGACTCGCTGGTGCCGGACAGCAATGCCGACGACAGCGACGCCAGCCGGTGTTCGTTCGACAGGTCGATGCCGGCGGAGTTGGCGCGTGACTTGCCATAAAGCGTACGCGGCTGCGGAATGCGCGGATGCGGTTGGCCCAGCACGCCCTCGGTCTGGTGCATCTGCTCGACCACCGCCACGGGATCTGCCACCAGTTCGTCCAGCGCGATCGTTTCATCGGCGATGCGGTTCACGAACGACGTGTTCGCGCCGTTCTCCAGCAAGCGCCGCACCAGATAGGCGAGCAGCGTCTCGTGCGTACCCACCGGTGCGTAGATGCGGCACGGGCGGTTGAACTTGCCATCGGCAATGGGACCCACGACCTGATCGTAGAGCGGCTCGCCCATGCCATGCAGGCACTGGAACTCATACTGGCCCGGGTAGTAGTTCTGGCCAGCGATCTGGTAGATGGCCGACAGCGTGTGCGCGTTGTGCGTGGCGAACTGCGGATAGATTGCGTCCGGCACCGACAGCAGCTTGCGCGCGCAGGCCACGTACGACACATCGGTGTAGACCTTGCGCGTATAGACCGGATAGCCTTCCAGCCCGTCCACCTGGGCGCGCTTGATTTCGCTGTCCCAGTAGGCGCCCTTGACCAGGCGGATCATCAGGCGATGGCGGCTGCGGCGCGCCAGGTCGATCAGGTAGTCGATCACGAACGGGCAACGCTTCTGGTAGCCCTGTACCACGAAGCCGATGCCGTTCCAGCCGGCCAACTCGGGCTCGAAGCACAGCCGTTCGAGCAGGTCGAGCGAGATTTCCAGGCGGTCGGCTTCTTCCGCATCGATATTGATGCCGATATCGTACTGGCGCGCCAGCAGCGTCAAGCTCTTCAGACGGCCATACAGTTCGGTGATCGCGCGCTCATGCTGGGCGCGGCTGTAGCGCGGGTGCAGCGCCGACAGCTTGATCGAGATCCCGGGACCCTCATAGATACCGCGGCCGCGCGAAGCCTGGCCAATCGCGTGGATGGCCTGCTCGTACGACGCCAGGTAGCGCTGGGCATCGGCCTCGGTCATCGCCGCTTCGCCGAGCATGTCGTACGAATAGCGGAAGCCTTCGGCTTCGTACTTGCGCGCATTGGCCAGCGCTTCGGAAATCGTTTCGCCGGTGACGAACTGCTCGCCCATCAGGCGCATGGCCATGTCCACGCCCTTGCGGATCAGCGGCTCACCACCCTTGCCGATAATGCGCGTCAGCGCCTTCGACAGACCGGATTCGGTATGCGTGGCCACCAGCTTGCCGGTCAGCAGCAGGCCCCAGGTGGCCGCGTTGACGAACAGCGAAGGGCTCTGGCCCAGGTGCGACTGCCAGTTGGCGCCGCTGATCTTGTCCCGAATCAAGGCGTCGCGCGTGGCCTTGTCGGGAATGCGCAGCAGTGCTTCGGCCAGGCACATCAGCGCCACGCCTTCCTGCGACGACAGCGAGAATTCCTGGATCAGGCCTTGCACCAGGCCTTCACGGCCCGTACCCACCTTGTTCTCGCGCAGTTTTTGCGCGAGCGTCTTGGCCATCTTGATCGCGGCGTCGGCCTGGCCTTGCGGCAGGCGCGCCTGTTCCAGCAGCACCGGCACGCACTCGGTTTCCGGGCGGCGGTAGGCCGACGTGATGGCCGCGCGCAGTACCGATTGCGGCTGGATGCTCTGGGCGAACTCCAGGAACGGCTGCGGCATCGCATCGCCTTGCGCCATGTCACCCGTGTCGGCGCCATCGGCATCGCCCGGCACACCCGTGCCTGCCTCATGCGGCAGATGACCCCGCTCCACTTGCTCCAGGTACGTGAAGATCGCCTGCTTGATCAGCCAGTGCGGCGTACGGTCGATCGATTGGGCGACACGTTTGAGGCGTTCGCGCGAGGCGTCGTCGAGCTTGACGCCGAGGGTGGTGGTGGCCATGCGGGCGGTTCTCCAGCGGATCGTGGTAAGGCGTTTGGCACCCCTGGCCGCTACATACGCGTAGCAACGGCAGGATGCCCGATTGGCGCGATCTTACTCTCGGAGATTTACTAGGTGCAACCTAGTGCAACCACTTAGTTCGACAACCTGTTCTCAGGTTGCACCGAAGCAACATTGACTGGTGCGAGGCAGCCCGCACTCAGATGCGAAGCGGATCGATTTCCAGCTGCCAGCGCACGCCTTTCACACGCGTGCCAACTTCGTCGAATGTTTGGACCCACTCTCTTACAAAACGCTGCAATACCGGGCGCGAGCCGGCTTCCACCAGCATCTGGGCGCGCTCCTTGTTGAACAGTCGCACCATCGACATCGGCACCGGATCGTGCAGTTGCACCTCGGGCGCCATCGCACACGAATCGGCGTGCTCGCGGGCTGCCTGCAAAAACGCCAGCGCCCGTTCCAGCTGGCCGTGCTCGGCCGTCACCAGCACCTGATACGCGTATGGAGGCAACCCGGCCTGCCGGCGCTCGCGCAGTTGGCTGGCTGCGAATCCATCATAGTCATGGCGCACCAGCGACTGCAATGCGGGTGCATCCGGGTAACGCGTCTGGATCAGCACTTCGCCACCCAGTCCCGCCCTGCCCGCCCGTCCGGAAACCTGCATCAGCGATGCAAACAGGTGCTCGGCCGCGCGGAAGTCGTGACTGAACATCGCGGCATCCGGATGGACGATGCCAACCAGTGTCACGCGCTGGAAGTCGTGGCCCTTGGCCACCATCTGCGTGCCGACCAGGATATCGACCTCGCCGGCATGGACTTCATCGAACATGGCCTGGGCGCTGCCCTTGCGCCGCGTGGAATCGGCGTCGATCCGCGCGATACGTGCCTGTGGAAAACGTGTGGATAACGCTTCCTCGATACGCTGCGTGCCGCGGCCCAGCGGGGCGACATCGACATTTCCACAATCTGGACAGTGATGCGGTACCGGCGATTCGATCCCGCAATGGTGGCAACGCAGGCGCCGCTCGGGGCGATGCAGCACCAGGTACGCGGAGCAGCGCGGACAGCCGGACAGCCAGCCGCAGCTGTCGCAGGCCAGCACCGGCGCATAGCCACGACGGTTCAGGAACAGCAGGCTTTGCTGCCCGCGATCGAGCCGTTGCTGGATGGCGTCGAGCAGCGGCACTGACAAGCCTTCGAACAGTGCCCGCTGCCGCTGGCGCTCGTGGTTCAGGTCGATCAGCCTGACCGTCGGCAACGCCGCATCGGCCTGCGCGCGCTCGCGCAACACCAGCTTGCGGTAGGCGCCCTGTTCCGCACGGTGCCAGGTTTCCATCGACGGCGTGGCGGAGCCCAGTACGATCGGCACCTTGAGCTGGTTGGCGCGCCACACCGCGAGGTCCCGTGCCGAATAGCGCAAGCCCTCCTGCTGCTTGTAGGACGTATCGTGCTCTTCGTCGACCACGATCAGCCGCAGGTTCGGCAGCGACGCCATCACGGCCATGCGCGTACCCAGTACGATACGCGCCTCGCCGCGGTGGGCGGCCAGCCACTGAAGGCTGCGCTCCTGGTCCGCGAGGCCACTGTGCAGCACGGCCAGCGGCAGGTGAGGAAAGCGCTCGGCTATGCGCGCCTGTAGCTGCGGCGTGAGATTGATTTCAGGTACCAGCATCAGCACCTGCGCGGTCGGATCGGCCGAGAGCCGCTCCGCCATGGCATGCAGATAGACCTCGGTCTTGCCGCTGCCCGTCACGCCATGCAGCAGGAAGGCCGTGTATCCCGACACGGCGCCGATGGCGGCGACGGCATCACGCTGTTCGGCATGCAGCATCGGCGCCACCGAGGCAGTGTGCGCAGGCTGCGTTTCAAGCAAGGGACGGTCGACGCGTGCGGATTCAATCCAGCCAGCGGCTTCCCACTCGGCCAGGCGCGCGGGCGCCGCGGTGCACAGCGCGCGCGCATCGGGCAGGCGTACCCACTCCTGCGCATTTACCAGTGCATCGGCAAGCGCCAGTACCGAACGGGCCCGCGCCGGTATTGCGCCGCGCAGCACGTCGGCCTGCCCGGGGCGTACCCGGTACTGCGTGGTCTGGGCACGCTGGCCAAGCCGCTCCCAGGTCTCGGTGTCACGCAGCGACGGGGGCAGCGCGGGCAGCATCACCTCGCCGAACCGGCGCTGGTAGTAGCCGGCCGCAAAGCGGGCCAGCGCGATCCAGGCTGGTCCCAGCGGCGGCATCCAGTCGATACGGTTGGCAATCGGACGCAGACGATCGGCGGGAACGTCGGATGTATCCGCGCGCTCGAGGGCTACGCCGACCACTTGCCGCTTGCCAAATGGCACCACCACGAGATCGCCGGCCGCCACGTCGCCTTCGGCGAGGTAGTCGAAACAGTCATCGGCAGGCGTATCCAGCGCGACGCGTACAATGCCGCCGGGCTGCGGAACGGTATCGGCGATTGTCTGTAACGTATCCGCCACAGAATTGATGACGCCCCCGCCTGCACTGGTCATCCGGAAACCCCTGCGTGGTGCATTGCGGCTGCGCAATCATTGTGCATCCGCGCCATGGCGAATGCCGGTGTGGTTGTCTGTGTGCGGCGCAACATCAACTTAAAGTAAAACTTCAAATGTGACCCTAAGTCGATGATCCGAGGATGGTTTTCCAACGCTGGCGGCCGCCCTGTGGATAACTTTGTTGAAAAGTCGCATCAGTTGCCTGTCAAGGGGCCCGGGACAAGGCTTTCATGGACCTTGCACCCACCTTTGCAGAAGATTCAAAGCCTTATGAATCAAGGACTTGCAAACACCCCCCAACTGAGTTAAGGGGTAACCCGCTCGTGCACTGCGGCAAACCTATCGGTGTGCATAAGTCAAGCCTTGACAGCAAGCGGTCAGCACCTTTTTGGCGTCAGAATGCGAAATAGTTTACTTGACAGATTGCAGATAGCGCCTCCCCCGACACTGCGCCTCAAATACCCATCAGATCGCTGCGGCGCGGGGAAAGACATGGTTTCAGGCCGCGGGTGCAACCTGGGCCGTGCGCAGCTTGCGACTGTGCCGATGCACTTCGTCCACGAGCACTGACACGTTTTCCGGCGGCGTGAACTGCGAAATCCCATGGCCCAGATTGAACACGTGGCCATCACTTCCGCCGGCTGCAGCATAGCTGTCCAGCACATTGCGCACCTGTTCGCGAATCGCGGCTTCAGGCGCGAACAGCACAGTGGGATCGATATTGCCCTGAAGCGCCACCTTGCCATGCGTACGGCGACGCGCCTCGGCGAGGTTGACGGTCCAGTCCAGCCCGATGGCATCTGGCCCGATCTCGGCAATCTGTTCCAGCCAGATACCACCGCCCTTGGTAAAGACGATTACCGGAACCTGCTGCCCGTTGTGGTCACGCATCAGGCCGGCCAGCACGCGGCGCATATAGGCCAGCGAAAACGCCTGGTACATGCCGTCGGCCAGTGCGCCACCCCAGGTGTCGAACACCATGACCGCCTGCGCGCCGGCTTCGATCTGCGCGTTCAGATACGCCGAAACCGCCTGTGCATTGATGTCCAGGATGCGATGCATCAGGTCCGGACGGCCATACATCATGGCTTTCACGGTGCGGAAATCGTCGGATCCGCCACCTTCGACCATATAGCAGGCCAAGGTCCATGGGCTGCCCGAGAAGCCGATCAGCGGTACGCGCTGGGTGCCGTTCTGGACCAGTGCACGGCGGATTTCGCTGACCGCATCGAACACATACTGCAGCGATGACATGTCGGGCACGACCAGCTTCGCCACATCGGCTTCAGTACGCAGCGGGTGCGCGAAGCGTGGCCCCTCGCCCTGCGCGAACGACAGGCCAAGGCCCATCGCATCGGGAACCGTGAGAATGTCCGAGAACAGGATCGCCGCGTCGAGCGGATAGCGATCCAGCGGCTGCAGCGTGACTTCGGTGGCGTAGGCGGGATTCTTTGCCAGGCCCAGGAAGCTGCCCGCGCGGGCGCGCGTGGCGTTGTACTCGGGCAGGTAACGGCCAGCCTGGCGCATCAGCCACAACGGCGTATATTCGGTAGGTTGCCGGCGCAGCGCGCGCAGGAAAGTATCGTTCTGCAATGCGGTCATGGTCATCCTCGTAAGACCGCCATTCTACGGGAACGCCGCCGGCTTCAGCCGGCCGGCGGGATGATGGCCGTCATAATGAGGCCGACTTTTCAGAGGTCGTCGAAGCTAGAGACAAAGGCCTCGGCGGCGCGCCGCATCCATTCGCGTGCGCGTGGCGCCTCGGACTGCAGCCGGGCAAAACCATGGGTCATGCCACTGGCCTCGATCGTGACAACCGGCGCGTCGTGGCGCACCAGATAGTCGGCATATAGCAGGCCATCGTCGCGCAAGACATCGTTGGCGGCCACCATGACCACGCTGCCCGGCGGCCGCTGCGTGGGCGGTGTCGCCATCAGGCGAATGCGTGGATCGGCATGTTCCGCGCCGCGCGCCAAAGCCTCCGCGCCGATGTACTGGGTCCAGAACCAGGACATCTCGTCACGCGTCAGGCCCGGGCCGTCGGCAAATGCACGATAGCTTTCCGTGGTCAGCACTGGCGCGGTCACCGGATAGATCAGCAACTGGGCGTTGACCACATGCTTGCGCGCCGCTTCATTGATTGCGCGTGCGGCCACCGCCGCCAGATGCGCACCCGCGCTGTCACCAGCCACGGCCAGGAAGTCACGCTCGACGTCAAGCTGCTCGCGGGCGTCGGCCAGCCATTGCACGGCGGCCATGGCATCGTCGCACGGCACCGGGAACGGATATTCGGGCGCCAACCGATAGTCGACACTCGCCACCGCGCACCCGGTATCGGCTGCCAGCAACGCGGCCACGGTATGGTGCGTGGCTGGCGATCCTATTACCCAGCCACCGCCGTGAAAGTAGACGATCAGCTTTGGCTGCACAGCCCCAGCCGGTCGAAAAAGTCGTGCAGATATCGACGCGCCCTGGACCGGAATCTCCAGATTGCTGGCCACCATGCCATCCGGATTGGGCAGCTGTGACAGTGCGGCCATCTCTTCAAAGCGGGTCCGGCGCGCAGGGGCGTCCGTGGGCGCGGGCTGGCCGGCGTAACGGTCCGCCATGCGGCGGAAATAGGCTTGCAACTGGGGATCGATGGCCATGGGTGAAATCAACGAAAAAGCGCGCGGGCCTCAGTGTAGCGCCCGGTATTGCGGTTCGCGCCACTGACTCGCCGCATTGCCGGCTTGTCCGGTAACCGTTTCGAATCGTAACGCTGAATGCGCTACCGAACACAATTTACCAAAGTCGATTTTCAGCACCCCGCCAAAGTGGGGTGCAAGTTAAGCGCTGGCGGAAAAAACGTAATGCATTCAGTACACTAGCGCGGCAATGTCTTAACATTGCTGAGCGCGGACTCGACACAGCCTCAGCGTGAAAACGCTTTCAAAATGAGCCAAAAGTGTTTAAAACGCCGGCTTTTTATTCGCCGGGCTTTCATCTACTTGCAAAACGATACATTTTGTTACTGCCATCCTCGGAAGTTTCCCCCACAATGCATTGACAGACCAGCGCTTGGTGCGAGGTGACCCCGCCGCTAAAGCCTTGAATAATAAGGGGTTTTGAAGAAAGTCTGAGCAGTGACCCGATTTTTCCGGACCAGCCGATGTAAGAATTAGCTGATCCGGAATACCAGGAAGACCGATAGCGCGAAGCTTGAGATTCCGAAGACTGGAAACTCGCTGATGTGCGGAAAGAAAGTTCCGCTGCGCTTGTAAGTGAATCCTGGACCGAACCCGTTCCTTCGAATTGACCCCTCGAAGGGATTTTCCCGTCCGCGCGGAGCCTCCCCGGCCCGCGCGCTTTTTTTTGTGGTCCAGGCGAGAAAATATTAGCGTTCGCAAGATAAAAAAGGCAGCCACCTGGCTGCCTTTTTTATTGGCGCGCTCAAAAAACAACAGCGCGCCGCCCTTGCGGGAAATGCTTACTTCTTACGACGCAGGCGGGCGATTGCGGCCAGTTGCGCCGCGGCCACTGCCAGTTCGCTCTGGGCTCGCGCCAGGTCCAGGTCGCTGCTCTGGTTCTGCATCAGTTCCTCGGCAGCGCGCTTGGATTCCCGGGCCTTGGCCTCGTCCAGGTCGATACCACGGATAGCGGTATCGGCCAGCACGGTAACGTGCTGGGGCTGGACTTCGAGAATGCCGCCGGCAACGAACACAAACTCTTCGCTGCCGTCTTCTTTCTCGATGCGCACCGCACCCGGCTGGATGCGTGTGATCAGCGGCGTGTGGCCTGGCAGGATACCGAGCTCACCCGTCTCGCCCGGCAGCGCCACGAACTTCGCCTGACCGGAGAAGATCGACGCTTCCGCGCTGACGACGTCTACAAGAATGGTTGCCATATAAGATCCTTTCTCCAGAAAGCGTTTGCTTCCCTCATATCAGGAAGCATGTGTTTCGCCCTCAGGCCGCGCGGCCAGCTGCCAAGGCAGCCGAACGCGGCGCATGAAGGCGAAAGACGCCGCTTACTGAAGCTTCTTGGCCTTCTCGAAGGCTTCGTCGATCGAGCCCACCATGTAGAACGCCTGTTCCGGCAGGTGATCGCACTCGCCATCCACCAGCATCTTGAAACCACGGATGGTTTCCTTCAGCGGCACGTACTTGCCCGGCGAACCCGTGAACACTTCGGCCACGTGGAACGGCTGCGACAGGAAACGCTGGATCTTTCGCGCGCGCGAAACGGCCAGCTTGTCTTCCGGCGACAGTTCGTCCATGCCCAGAATCGCGATAATGTCGCGCAGTTCCTTGTAGCGCTGCAGCGTTTGCTGCACGCGACGGGCCACTTCGTAGTGTTCCGTACCCACGACTTGCGGGTCCAGCTGGCGCGAGGTCGAGTCGAGCGGGTCGACGGCCGGGTAGATACCCAGCGCGGCGATGTCACGCGACAGCACGACGGTCGAGTCCAGGTGCAGGAAGGTGGTAGCCGGCGACGGGTCGGTCAAGTCATCGGCAGGCACGTACACGGCCTGGATCGACGTGATCGAGCCAGTCTTGGTCGACGTAATACGTTCCTGCAGCTTGCCCATTTCTTCAGCCAGCGTCGGCTGGTAGCCCACGGCGGAAGGCATACGGCCCAGCAGTGCCGACACTTCGGTACCGGCCAGCGTGTAGCGGTAGATGTTGTCGACGAAGAACAGGATGTCACGGCCTTCATCGCGGAAGCGCTCGGCCATGGTCAGGCCGGTCAGCGCCACGCGCAGACGGTTGCCCGGCGGCTCGTTCATCTGGCCGAACACCATGGCCACCTTGTCGAGCACGTTCGAGTCCTTCATTTCGTGGTAGAAGTCGTTCCCTTCACGGGTACGCTCGCCCACGCCGGCGAACACCGACAAACCGCTGTGCTGCTTGGCGATGTTGTTGATGAGCTCCATCATGTTCACGGTCTTGCCCACACCGGCGCCACCGAACAGGCCCACCTTGCCGCCCTTTGCGAACGGGCAAACCAGGTCGATCACCTTGATGCCGGTTTCCAGCAGGTCAACCGACGGCGACAGTTCGTCGAACTTCGGTGCCTTCTGGTGAATCGCGCGCCTTTCGTCAGCGGCGATCGGGCCGGCTTCGTCGATCGGGCGACCCAGCACGTCCATGATGCGGCCCAGCGTACCGTGGCCAACCGGCACGGAGATGGGGGCGCCGGTGCTCTTCACCGACATGCCACGGCGCAGGCCGTCCGACGAGCCCAGGGCAATGGTACGCACCACGCCGTCACCGAGCTGTTGCTGCACTTCGAAGGTCAGACCCTTCTCGGCGAACGACTTGTCGTTGCCCTCTTCGAGCACGAGTGCGTCGTACACCTTCGGCATTGCGTTGCGCGGGAACTCGATGTCCACCACGGCGCCAATGCACTGCACAATATTTCCGATACTCATTTCGTATCTCCGATAGCTTGAATTCTTGACGCCTTAGACCGCAGCTGCGCCGCTGACGATTTCCGACAGTTCCTTCGTGATGGCTGCCTGGCGGGTCTTGTTGTAGACCAGCTGCAGTTCGCCAATCACGTTCTTGGCATTGTCGGAAGCCGCCTTCATGGCCACCATGCGCGCGGATTGCTCCGACGCCATGTTCTCAGCCACGGCCTGGTACACCAGCGCTTCGACGTAGCGGACGAGCAGCTCTTCCACAACCGTCTGGGCGTCGGGCTCGTAGATGTAATCCCACGAGTAGGCGCGCTTTTCATCTTCGGTCTGGCTCAGCTTGTCGGCTGCCAGCGGCAGCAGTTGCTCAACCATCGGCTCCTGCTTCATCGTGTTGATGAACCTGGTATAGGCCAGGTACACCGCGTCGACTTCGCCGTTGGTATATGCGTCCAGCTGGACCTTGATCGCGCCGATCAGCTTTTCCAGATGCGGGGTGTCACCGAGCTGCACCACGTTCGAGACCACCTTGGCACCGATGCGACCCAGGAACTGCATGCCCTTGGTACCGATGGCGGTCGCTTGCACGTCCACGCCGCGGCCCTGCAGGGTCTTCAGTTCATTGGTCACCGCACGCAACACGTTCGTGTTCATGCCGCCGCACAGGCCCTTGTCCGTCGTCACCACGATCATGCCGACGCGCTTCACATCGCGTGCCACCATGAAGGGGTGCTTGAACTCGGGGTTGGCGGTGGCCAGGTGCGCGGCAATATTGCGCACTTTTTCTGCGTACGGGCGGGCGTTACGCATCCGTTCCTGCGCCTTGCGCATTTTGGATGCGGCGACCATTTCCATCGCCTTGGTGATCTTGCGCGTGTTCTGCACGCTCTTGATCTTGGTTCGAATCTCTTTCGTTCCGGCCATATCTTTCCTCTCCATTCGAGCCGCGCCGACTGCCTTGCGGCAGCTGCGGCGCAGCGCATGGAATCACGCGGTTAGAACGCGGCGGACTTCCTGAAATCCTCGATCGCGGCACGCAGGGCGGCTTCGTCGTCCTTCGAGAGATCCTTGGTATCTTCGATGCGGTTGACGAGGTCGGCGAACTTGGTCTTCAGGTGGTCGTGCAGGCCCTTTTCGAACGGCAGGATGTCCTTCACGTCGACGTTGTCGAGGAAGCCATTGTTCGCGGCATACAGCGACGCGGCCAGTTGCCACACCTGCAGCGGCTGGTATTGCGGCTGCTTCAGCAGTTCCGTCACGCGGCGGCCGCGCTCCAGCTGCTTGCGGGTGGCATCGTCCAGGTCCGAAGCAAACTGCGCAAACGCAGCCAGTTCACGGTACTGGGCCAGGTCGGTACGGATACCGCCGGACAGCTTCTTGACGATCTTGGTCTGCGCTGCACCACCCACGCGCGACACCGAGATACCGGCGTTGATAGCGGGGCGGATACCGGCGTTGAACAGGTCGGTTTCCAGGAAGATCTGACCGTCGGTAATCGAGATCACGTTGGTCGGCACGAAGGCGGACACGTCGCCGGCCTGCGTTTCGATCACGGGCAGCGCGGTCAGCGAACCGGTCTTGCCGGTGACGGCGCCGTTCGTGAACTTGGCCACGTAGTCTTCGTTCACGCGGGCAGCACGCTCGAGCAGACGCGAGTGCAGGTAGAACACGTCACCCGGATATGCTTCACGGCCCGGCGGACGACGCAGCAGCAGCGACACCTGGCGATAGGCCCAGGCTTGCTTGGTCAGGTCGTCATAAACGATCAGCGCGTCTTCACCGCGATCGCGGAAGTATTCGCCCATCGTGCAGCCGGCGTAGGCAGCCAGGTACTGCATGGCGGCCGAGTCCGAAGCCGAGGCGGCCACGACGATCGTGTATTCCATGGCGCCGAGCTCTTCGAGCTTGCGCACCACGTTCGAGATCGTCGAAGCCTTCTGGCCGATTGCCACGTACACGCAGAAGACGCCCTTGCCCTTCTGGTTGATGATGGCGTCGACGGCCACGGCGGTCTTGCCGGTCTGGCGGTCGCCAATGATCAGCTCGCGCTGGCCACGGCCGATCGGCACCATTGCGTCGATCGACTTCAGGCCGGTCTGCACCGGCTGGCTCACCGACTGACGTGCGATCACGCCCGGGGCCACCTTCTCGATCACGTCCGTTTCCTTGGCGTTGATCGGACCCTTGCCGTCGATCGGCTGGCCCAGTGTGTTCACCACGCGGCCCAGCAGTTCCTTGCCAACCGGCACTTCCAGAATGCGGCCGGTGCACTTGACCGTGTCGCCTTCCGAAATGTGTTCGTAATCACCCAGTACCACGGCACCCACCGAGTCACGCTCGAGGTTCAGTGCCAGGCCAAAGGTGTTACCCGGGAATTCCAGCATCTCGCCCTGCATCACGCCAGACAGGCCGTGCACGCGGCAGATACCATCGGTCACGGAGATCACCGTGCCGGTGTTGCGCACTTCAGCGTCGGCGCCAAGACCCGAGATGCGGGACTTGATCAGCTCGCTGATTTCTGAGGGGTTCAGTTGCATCACAATGCTCCTAATTCTTCAATCCGTCGGCCGTTGCGGTCAGGCGGTCAGCGTGGCTTGCATGGCAGCCAGGCGCGCGCGCACGGAGGTGTCGAGCACTTCGTCGCCGACCTTGACGCTCACGCCGCCGATCAGCGACGGGTCAACCGCCACCTTTGCGTACAGCTTGCGGCCGAACTTGCGTTCGAGTGCGGCGACCAGTTCGTTCGTCTGCGAGTCATCCAGCGGGAATGCGCTGGTGATCTCTACGTCGGACGACCCCTCGCGGGCGTTCTTGAGCGCATGGAACTGCTCGGCGATTTCCGGCAACACCGTCAGGCGGTTGTTTTCCACCAGCAGCGTCACGAAGCGGCGAGCTTCGTCGTTGACCGGGCTCTTCAGCACCGACAGGAACACTTGCTCGAGCTTGTCGCCCGGCACGTTCGGATCGGTGGCGAGCGCCTGCATGTCGGGGTTGGCGGCAACCTGCCCCATCTCCGACACCAGTTCGGACCATGCACCCATGTTGCCTGCACCGGCTTCGCTCGCGACGCGGAACAGCGCCTCGGCGTAGGGACGGGCAATGGTTGCGGTTTCAGCCATGATTAGAGCTCAGCCTTGAGTTGAGTGAGCAGGTCTGCGTGCACCTGCGCGTTCACTTCACGCTTGAGGATCTGCTCTGCACCCTTCACGGCCAGCACTGCAACCTGGTCACGCAGCGTTTCGCGTGCGCGGGTCACTTGCTGATCTGCCTCGGCCTTGGCCTGGGCGATGATGCGTGCGGCTTCTGCCTGGGCGTTCTGCTTGATCTCGTCGGCGGCTGCCTGGGCGCGCTTTTCAGCGTCGGCCACGCGTTGTGCGCCTTCGGTGCGGGCTTCGGCCATGGCCTGGTCCACACGCTTGTTGGCGAGTTCAAGCTCCGCCTTGCCTTTTTCGGCAGCAGCGAGGCCATCGGCGATCTTCTTTGCGCGTTCGTCGAGCGCCTTCACCAGCGGCGGCCAAATGAATTTGGCAACAACCCACCACAGGATGAAGAACACGACCATCTGCGCAAAAAACGTTGCGTTCAGATTCATGGTGTGTTCCTTTCGGTAATCAAACTACAGATAAATGCACAAGGGCGGCGGGGCCATCGGATTGAGGCCTGCGCCACCCGTCAGCATCATGCAGACCGAAAAGACTTACTGAATGACAGCCAGCAGCGGGTTGGCGAAGGCGAACAGCATTGCAACACCCACACCGATCAGGAATGCAGCGTCGATCAGGCCAGCCAGCAGGAACATCTTGGTTTGCAGCGGGTTCATCAGTTCAGGCTGACGAGCGCAGGCTTCGATGTACTTGCCACCCATCAGGGCGATACCCAGGCAGGCGCCGATAGCGCCCAGACCGATGATGATGCCGATACCGATTGCGGTCAGACCCTGGATGTTGGCGAGATATGCTTGCATGATGACTCCTTTAATTTAGAGAGACTTAGAACCAAAAAACCAAAAAACGAAGAACTTGAAAATTCGTGACCAGTGATCTGTCGATCAGTGGTGATCGTGAGCCTGGCCGATGTACACCAGCGTCAGCATCATGAAAATGAAGGCCTGGAGCAGGACGATCAGGATGTGGAAGATCGCCCATACGGTGCCGGCAACCACGTGGCCGACGAAGCCCAGTGCCGACAGGTCGGCGCTGAACGTCCAGATCGAACCCAGCAGCGCGATCAGCAGGAACACCAGTTCGCCGGCGTACATGTTGCCGAACAACCGCATGCCCAGCGACACGGCCTTGGCCAGGAATTCGATGATGTTCAGGATCAGGTTGAACGGGGCCAGGTACCACTTGGCGCCGAACGGTGCGGAGAACAGCTCGTGCATGAAGCCGCCCGCGCCCTTGATCTTGAAGCTGTAGTAGATCATCAGCACCAGCACCGAGCACGACATGCCCAGCGTGCCGTTCAGGTCGGCCGTGGCCACTGCGCGGTGGTGCGGAAGATGGATGTGGAAGACGCCCAGCACGTTGTTCAGGCCGGTGACCCAGTCCACGGGGATCAGGTCGATCGCGTTCATCATGGTGATCCAGCAGAACACCATCAGCGCCAGCGGCGCAATCCACGAACGGTCGCCATGGATGATGCCCTTGGCCTGGTCGTCGACCATCTCGACGATCATCTCCACGAAGGCCTGGAAGCGGCCCGGCACGCCGGCGCTGACACGGCGCGCGGCCATGTACAGGAACAGCACGGCGATGAAGCCGCACAGCACCGACCAGAACACGGTGTCGTAGTTGATGATGCTGAAGTCGACGACGGAGTGCTGCTTGCCGCCGACCGAATTAAAGTTCTGCAAGTGCTCGGCGATATAGCCTGAGGGTGTGAGCACGTGCCCGGCGCCTTGAGTAGCTTCAGCTGACATGTCGAAACGATAGGTATATTGCGAAATCTGTTGGTCCGGCGCCAACTTTGGTGGCTAACCGGTATGGGACTTGCTTTGGCCTTCGGTCACATGACCGGTCACCGCCTGGGCAAGCCCGCCGTATTGTTCTGGGCAAAACCTTACTCACGCTGCGCTTCACCGTTGTGACGCACTGCGTGTTGAAACACTTGATATTCCGGATGGGTGCCTCATCTGAGATGGAACCCCACGCCGTGGCCCTGCCTGAGGCATTGCCAAGGGCGACGGGATTCGCGAACACCGCCTGATGGATCAGCGGATCGCGAGCGCCACCCAATAAGTCTTGAGCGCCAACAGGAACGTGACCAGCAGCGGCACCCAGCGCAGATCGCGGTACAGCACGATCACCAGCACCAGCAAAGCCATGGTGCCGAAGACCTTGATCGCCTCGCCGGCCACCAGGCCGCCGACCGACGGTTGCCCGCGCGACATCCACAGACGCAGCGCGAAGAAACCGCTGGGCACGAAACACGCCATGCCGCCGAAGAATGCCGACCAGCCTGCCGGTCCATGCTGCTGCGCGAACACCGCCCAGCCAAGCGCGGACAACAGCGTCACGACAACCTGCGCCATCACCACCTTTGCCGGTGTCATGCGCGACGGACGCAATGCGCGTTCGCCAAGCAACTTCACGGCATCGGCACGCGACAGCGGATCGACAGCTTCGTCGTCACGCTCGGCGTTATCATCCCAATCGTCGCGACGCTCTTGAACCACCACCTGTCTAGCCTCGTTCCAGGCCGGAACTTTTCGCGTCCGGCCAGAATTCAAACCGCACGATTCTATTAGCAATCGTCGATACGAGTCAATCTGCTTTCAGTTAGCTTGCAGGGAATTTCGCACAACGGTTGCTATCACGTCTTCATGATGGATGGCGTGATATTGCGTGGCAATGATGCGAAACGTAATTGGATTGCGCACGCCAGTCCGTGCATGATGGTGAATCCACCCGCGCGATGCAGTGCTGGGCGTGCACTGCAAAAGGACATCAGCGGAGGCTCGTGCGGTTATCGCGCAGATTTGTGCCGCGACATGGTGCAGGGGGCCGGCCCTGTCGCGCCGGGCCGACAACCTGAAAAAACCACCTGTAAAACAATTGCCGTATACCGCGGAACAGGTTATGCGCTGGCCGCAGGCTCGCGCAGGCGCGTCAGTACGCCGTCAAGCGCATCGTTGGTTGCGAAGTGAATGGTCAGCTGACCCTTGCCACGCGCACCGAGCTTGATCTGGACCGCGAGGCCCAGCATGTCCGAGAGTTCTTCTTCCAGGCGCGCCACATCGCGCGTGCCATTGCCCTGCTTGTGCTTCAGCGACTTGAGGTCGAATGGCTTGAGCGTCGACGCCACGAGTTTTTCAGTCTCGCGCACCGACAGGCGCTTGTTGACGATCTGGTTGGCCAGCGTGATCTGGGTGGCACCATCGACTGCCAGCAAGGCACGCGCATGCCCCATGTCGAGATCGCCCGCCATCAGCATGGTCTGCACCGGCGAAGCCAGGTTCAGCAGACGCAGCAGGTTCGATACCGCGCTGCGCGAACGGCCCACCGACTCGGCTGCCTGTTCATGCGTGAAACTGAATTCGCGGATCAGGCGCATGATGCCCTGCGCTTCTTCCAACGGGTTCAGGTCTTCGCGCTGGATATTCTCGATCAGCGCCATCGCGGCGGCGGCCTCGTCGGGCACGTCCTTCACGAGTACCGGCACCTTGTCGAGGCCCGCAAGTTTCGACGCACGATAGCGGCGTTCGCCAGCGATGATCTCGTAGCGATCGGGCTCGGCGACGCGACGCACCAGGATCGGCTGCATCAGGCCCTGCGCGCGAATGCTCGCGGCCAGTTCCTGCAGCGCGCCTTCGTCCATGCGCGTGCGCGGCTGGTACTTGCCTGGCTGCATCTGGTCCACGCGCAGCACCGAGGGCGCGCCCTCCTGCTTCGCGGTCTCGACGATCTCGGCGGGGCCGCCGAGCAGTGCTTCCAGTCCCCGGCCAAGGCCTTTCTTCTTCGCGGTCACCATGCTCGCCATCCTTGTCTGTTCGTGCGGCTCAGCCGAGCTGACGCACGCGCGCGATCATTTCCGCGCCGAAATCGAGATACGCCTTCGCGCCCTTCGAGGACGCATCGAATGCCACGCCCGGCATGCCGTACGACGGTGCTTCCGCCAGTCGCACATTGCGCGGAATCACGGTCTTGAAGACCTTGTCGCCGAAGTGGGCCTCGAGCTGGGCCGATACCTGCTGCTGCAGCGTCACGCGCGGATCGAACATGACGCGCAACAGGCCAATCACCTTGAGCTCGCGGTTCAGGTTCGCATGCACCTGCTTGATCGTGTTGACCAGATCCGAGAGCCCTTCCAGCGCGAAGTACTCGCACTGCATCGGCACGATCACGCCGTGCGCGGCGCACAGGCCGTTCAGCGTCAGCAGCGACAGCGACGGCGGGCAGTCGATCAGCACAAAGTCATACTGGTCATCGACCTCGGCCAGCGCCTGCTTGAGCCGGCGTTCGCGTTGGTCCAGTTCCACGAGCTCCACTTCGGCACCGGCCAGTTCGCGATTGGCGGGCAGCACGTCATAGCGCCCCGACTCGGAACGCTGGCGCGCCTGCGTCACCGATGCCAGTCCCACCAGCACCTGGTACACGCTGTGTTCGAGCGCCTGCTTGTCGATGCCCGAACCCATCGAGGCGTTGCCCTGCGGATCCAGGTCCACCAGCAGCACGCGCTGTTCCTGCGCGGCCAGGCCGGCGGCCAGGTTCACCGTGGTTGTGGTCTTGCCGACGCCACCCTTCTGGTTGGCGATCACGAATACCTTGGCCATATGCGCTTGCAGCTCCTGAGTGCACCATCGTCATTCGTCCGACGAATAATGCTTTGGTAATTCACATTGTGCGGATTCAACGCCGCGATAACACTACGAGATGCCGCTCCGCGTCGAGTTCCGGCACGATCAGTTTCGGCACAGCGTCGACTTGCCACGTCTGCATCAGGCCCGCGGCTTCCATGCGATCAAGTTCTGCCTGTGGATAAATGCCCTTCATCGCCAGCAGCTTGCCGCCCGGCGCCAGCAGGTGGCCGGACAGATTTACGAAATCGGTCAGTTCGGCAAACGCGCGCGAGGTAATCACCGCATAACCGGTGGCATCCTCGATTTTCTCTACCGGGCCCCAATGCGCCGCGGCATTGCTCAATTGCAACTGGGCACGGCACTGGGTCAGGAACGCGGTCTTTTTCTGGACGATATCGACCATCAGCACCGACACGTCGGGACATGAAATGGCCAGCGGCATGCCGGGCATGCCGCCACCCGAACCTACATCGAGCACCCTGCCCCGCGCAGCATCAGGTACGGCTACGCTGCGCGCCGCTTCCGCCAGCGCCGGGATGGCGGCCAGGGAGTCGAGCAGATGGTGCGTCAGCATCTCGTCGGGGTGACGGATCGCCGTGAGGTTGTAGACGCTGTTCCATTTGCGCAGCAGCGTCAGGTACGCAAACAGCGTGTCGATCTGCGCCGGTGCCAGTACCAGCCCGATTGCATCGAGTCCGGCTTCGAGCCGTTGGCGCTGCGCCGCGTCATCGACCACGGCGTATCGGAAGCCCCCCACTCAGGCAGCCTCCTGGCCGTTGCCGGCCGCCGTGTTTGCCTGGGCGCCACGACCCATGCCCTTCTTCTTCAGATGCACCAGCAGCAGCGAAATCGCGGCCGGGGTTACACCCGAAATCCGCGAGGCCTGGCCCAGTGTTTCGGGACGATGCTGGTTCAGCTTCTGGCTGACCTCGAAACCAAGGCCGCGTACTTCGGTGTAGTCGAAATCAGCGGGGAGCCTGGTGGCCTCGTTGGCACCGAGTTTGTCTACCTCGGCTGCCTGACGCGCGATGTAGCCGTGGTACTTGATGCCGATCTCGATCTGCTCGCGAATCTGATCCGCCAGCATGGCGTCACCGTCCAGCGGTGCTTCGGGCGCGTACCGTCCGTCCTGCAGCGTCACCAGTGCTTCATAGCGGACTTCGGGGCGACGCAGCAAATCCGCCAACGAATATTCGCGCTCGATTGCCTTGCCCAGCAGTGGTACGGCGTCAGCCTCCGGCAGCAGGGTCGGGTTGACCCAGGTGCTTTTCAGTCGCTCTGTTTCACGTGAAACAGCGTCGCGCTTGCGGTTGAAGGCATCCCAACGTACATCGTCGACCACGCCAAGTTCGCGCCCTGCTTCGGTCAGGCGCATATCGGCATTGTCCTCGCGCAGGCTCAGGCGGAACTCTGCACGGCTGGTGAACATGCGGTATGGCTCGGTCACGCCACGCGTGATCAGGTCGTCGACGAGTACGCCCAGGTAAGCCTGGTCACGACGCGGCGTCCACGCATCGCGCTCGCGCACGAAGCAACCGGCGTTGATACCCGCGAGCAGACCTTGCGCGGCGGCCTCTTCGTAGCCGGTCGTGCCATTGATCTGACCCGCAAAGAACAGTCCCTGGATCGCCTTGCTTTCCAGCGATGCCTTCAGTCCGCGCGGATCGAAATAGTCGTATTCGATCGCATAGCCGGGACGCAGGATGTGGGCATTCTCCATGCCACGGATCGAATGCACGAGTTCCAGCTGCACGTCGAACGGCAGGCTGGTCGAGATCCCGTTTGGATAGAACTCGTTGGTCGTCAGGCCTTCGGGTTCCAGGAAGATCTGATGGCTTTCCTTGCTGGCAAAGCGGTGAATCTTGTCCTCGATACTCGGGCAGTACCGCGGCCCTACCCCTTCGATCACGCCCGTGTACATCGGCGAACGGTCGAGGCCGCCGCGGATAATGTCGTGAGTGCGGCTATTGGTATGGGTGATCCAGCACGGCAGCTGCTGCGGATGCTGCTCCGCACGGCCCAGGAAAGAGAACACGGGCACCGGCTCAAGATCGCCGGGCTGCTCTTCCATGACCGAAAAGTCGATGGTGCGGCCGTCGATGCGCGGCGGCGTGCCGGTCTTCAGGCGCCCTTGCGGCAGCTTCAGTTCCTTGAGGCGTGCGGACAGCGACACGGCAGCAGGATCGCCCGCACGTCCGCCCGTGTAGTTGTCCAGCCCGACGTGGATCTTGCCGTCGAGGAACGTACCCGCCGTCAGCACCACGGCCCGGGCCCGGAAGTCGATACCGGCCTGGGTCCGGGCGCCAACCACGCGATCCCCTTCCACCATCAGGTCGTCTACCGCCTGCTGGAACAGCATCAGGTTCGGCTGGTTTTCCAGTCGGGTGCGGATTGCCTTGCGGTACAGCACACGGTCTGCCTGGGCGCGCGTGGCGCGCACGGCCGGACCTTTGCTGGAATTGAGGATGCGGAACTGGATGCCGGATTCGTCGGTGGCAGCTGCCATCGCGCCGCCCAGCGCATCCACTTCCTTGACCAGATGCCCCTTGCCAATGCCGCCAATGGACGGGTTGCAGCTCATCTGGCCCAACGTTTCGATGTTGTGGCTCAGGAGTAGCGTCTGGCAACCCATGCGCGCGGCAGCGAGGGCAGCTTCGGTGCCGGCGTGGCCACCACCGACGACAATGACGTCGAATTCTTTCGGGTAAAGCATGGGACACCTCCTCCGGGAGGCCTGGCGGGAAGATACGGGATGCCGAATTATAGCGGCAATCGATTGGTGAACCGTGACGCTCTCAATGTTTCACGTGAAACATGACGCTCGCGATACTCGTGTCGAGCGAAAGTGTGTTTCACGTGAAACACTCGCTCACAGGACAGCCAACGACACCCGCCAAATAAAAAGCCCCGCTTGCGCGGGGCCCTTCCGTTCGTCACATGTTTCACGTGAAACATGCGTCAAAGCTGAGTCCGAATATACGTGGCGATGCTGCCACTAAGGCTGGCCAGATCCCGTTGCAACGTAGCAAAGCCCTCGTTCGGTGCCTTCGTCGCTTCATCCATATAGAGGGGGCGACGAATCTCGATCTGCAGGCTGTTGCGCCGCTCGGCCGGTCGACCGATCTGAGCGATCAACTGCACCCCCTTGTACGGATCATTGCGCGCGACCGTGTAGCCCATCTCCCTCAGTTCGCGCTCGACCAGTGCGACGATACCGGGCTCGCACGTCGTACCGTCGCGATCCCCCAGCACGAAGTCCGCCAAGGGGTGCGGGCTAACGATCTTGAGCCGCTCATAGGCATTGTTGGGCATCGAATGCAGGTTCAGGTGCCACAGCGCTCCAAACTGCCGGTACGCCGCCTCTACCGCGCTTGCCAGCGCCGCATGGTACGGCCGGTAATAGCGCTCGATCCGGTTCTGCACTTCCGCCACGCTGAGCTTGCGGTCGTAGAGCGGCGTGGCGGCGTCGATGCGGCGCCAGACCAGCCCGTATCCAAGCCGCGTCTTCTCGCCCGGCGACAATGGTGTCGGCCATTCAGTCGCCAATAGCTCGGGATCCAGGTCCTCCAGCATGCGGTTCGGGTCGATATATACCCGCGGAAAGGTAGCGCCAAGCAGCGTGCCGCCGACCTTGGGAATCGCCGACCACAGCGTGTCGATATGGGTATCTTCCCCGCCCCGCAAGCGCTGCAACGGCACGGCGGCATTGAAGTCGGCCGGATAGTGGACCCCGCTGTGCGGTGAATCGCAGACCAGCGGCAAGGCATCGCCATCCGGCAATGCCAGCGTGAACGGCCCTGCGGCCGCGTCGCCAGTTACGGCCTCATAGGCAATCGCAGACATCGTCATGACTCAGTCCAGCTTGATGTTGGCGGCCTTGGCCACACGGGCATAGCGGGCCATGGCCTGCTGGATCTGCACCTTGAACTGGTCTGGCGTAGTCGGAATCAGCGTACCGCCCGACTCCTCCACCTTGCGCTTGAACTCGGGATTCTGCATCGCCCTATGGATCGCCGCGTTGAGCTTGTCGACGACCGCCGGCGGCGTGCCGGCCGGGGCCACGATACCGAACCAGCCGCCCTCGCCCATGTCCTTGTAGCCCAACTCCGCATACGTGGGTACGTTGGGCAGCTGCGCTGAGCGCTGCGCACCAAGTACCGCCAGCGCGCGCAGTCGACCCGATTTCACGTGGGGCAAGGTCGTCGACAGGTTGTCGGTAATGGCATTGACCTGCCCTGCCACCGCATCGTTGAGCGCCAGGCCCGCCCCCTTGTACGGCACGTGCAGCAGGTCGATCTTCGCCAGCGTCATGAAGTTCTCGATGTTTACATGACCGAGCGAACCCGCCCCTGGCGAGGCAAACGTATACTTGCCCGGGTTGGCCTTGGCGAGTGCCACGAACTCCTGCATCGTCTTGGCGGGTACGCTTGGATGCACCGCGAACACGCTCGGAATCGCTACCACGTTGGTGACGGGTGCGAAGTCCTTGAGCGGGTCATAGCCTAGCTTCGGGTATACGGCGGGATTCGAACCATGGGTGCTGACCGTGGCCATGCCGATGGTGTAGCCGTCGGGCGCCGCACGGGCAACCTGCTCCATGCCGATCGAACCCCCTGCCCCACCCTTGTTGTCTACCACGATGGTCTGCCCCAGCTCGCGCCCAGCGAACTCGGCCACCAGCCGCGCGGACAGGTCTGTGGTACCACCTGCCGCGAACGGCACCACCAGCCGGATCGGCTTGTTGGGATAGCCGGACTGCGCCGCGGCAGGCGTCGCGATGCCGGCAAACGCGGCGGCGACGGCTGTGGACAAAACTGTGGACAACAGGAACTGGCGGCGCGTGCCACCGGCATTGTGGGCTCGGTTCATCTGGTCAAACTCCTCTTGTTCGTTCTCGAATCTGGGTACCGACCAGCGAGTGTCGTGGAGTTTACCGGCCCTGCACAAACGACTATATTGCACGCTTCCATTACCAAAGATCATCCTGAGGCCTGGTATGCGCATCCGCTCTCCCTCGATGTCCGAGCTGCATGCGTTTGCCACCGCGGCACGACTGGGCAGCTTTACGCGCGCGGCGGAAACCCTGTGCGTAACCCAAGGTGCGATCAGCCGCGCCATTGCACGGCTCGAATCGCACTTCGGCCAGCCGCTGATCCATCGCAACGCGCACAGGATCACGCTCACGGACGCAGGCCGTACCTACCTCGACGCGGTTGCAGGCCCGTTGGCAGCGTTGGAGAACGCCAGCGCGGCAATGTTTGGCGAAGACCGGCGGCATCATCTGACGCTCTCGGCGGTGCCCACGCTAGCCAGCGTATGGCTGGTCCCGCGCCTGCCCGATTTCCATCGCAAGCATCCTGATATCCGCCTGGATTTCGTGCCGTACCGTCGTGACGAGGATTTCTCGGGTGCCCGACCCGATGCCGCGATCCTGACCGGCGAGGCGGGCCAGTGGCCTAACTGGCAGGTGGACTATGTGATCGGGCGCGAGATGGTGCCGGTATGCCACCCTGCCCGAGCGCATGCAAAACGTGCGGCTGGCCTGTGGACAACACCGGCGGATCTGCTCGATGAACCACTACTTTTCCACACCACTGCACCGGCCAACTGGCAGACCTGGATGCACGCCGCGGGCGTACCCAGTGCTGCGCCGAAGCTTGCGCGAGGCTTCGACCAGGTGTCGATCCTGCTGGAGGCCGTCAAGGCCGACATGGGGATAGCGGTGCTGCAGCGCTGCCTGGTGCGTGACGCCATGCAGGCTGGCCAGGTTGTCGCACCATTCGACCTGCCGGTTACGCTCACGCGTGGCTACTTTCTGTGCTCGCCGCGAGAACGGCGCGACCATCCGGCACTGAACATTTTCAGGCAATGGCTGCTCGCCGCGGCAGCAGCCGATATCACAGTGCTACTTTCTTAGGCAGCCATCGTGCCTGTGGATAATTTTGTGAACAAGATCGTCTGTATAGATAAAAACGGCGCCCAAGACGGCGCCGTTATTTCTTCTATCGATAGTTTTGGTCGATCAGACCGGCTCAGGTGGCTCAGGCAGCCTTCCTGGCCAGGCCCAGATAAGTTTCGATGACCTTGGGATTGCTGGCCAGCGCGGCCGCCTCGCCTTCCATCGCCATGTCGCCGGTCTCGATCACATAGCCGTAGTCCGCCACCTGCAGCGCCGCCCGGGCGTTCTGCTCGATCAATAGCGTGGCTACCCCGGTCTTGCGCAGATTGCTGATGATCTGGAAGATCTCCTTGACGATCAGCGGCGCCAGGCCAAGGCTCGGCTCATCGAGCATCAGCAGCTGCGGCTTGGCCATCAGCGCCCGGCTTACCGCCAGCATCTGGCGCTCGCCGCCCGACAGCGTCCCGGCTTCCTGCTTCGCCCGCTCCTTCAGGCGCGGAAACAGTTCGTAGACCACGTCCATCTGGTCAAGGTAGTTGCGCTCGCCGGCCTTCTTGCGACGGAAGGCGCCCAGCAGCAGGTTGTCCTCGACGGTCATGGTCGCGAACAGCTCGCGCTTTTCGGGCACCAGGCACATGCCACGCCCGACCCGCCCTTCCACGGGAATGCCGGCCATGTCGTGGCCCAGGTAACGCACGCTGCCGCTGGCCGACCCGCTCACAGGCAGAGCGCCCATGATCGCATTGAGCATGGTCGACTTTCCCGCGCCATTGGGGCCGATCACCGTGACGATCTTGCCGGCCTGCACTTGCAGGTTAGCCCCGTGCACCGCTTCGACCTTGCCATAGCGCACGTGCAGGTCCTTCACCTCCAGTATCAGACTCATCTCATCTCCTCACTCGACACCGCCGAGATAGGCTTCCAGCACCGCCGGATTCTTCTGCACCTCTTCCGGCACGCCTTCGGCGATGCGCGTACCAAACTCCATCACCACCAGGCGATCGGTCAGGTTCATCACGAAGTCCATGTCATGTTCCACCAGCAACACGCTCATGCCCTCGCCCTTCAACTTGCGCAGCAGTTCGGCCAGTGCCTGCTTCTCCTTGTAGCGCAGCCCCGCCGCCGGCTCATCGAGCAGCAACAGCGCAGGATCACAGCACAGCGCGCGTGCGATTTCCAGAATGCGCTGCTGGCCCAGTGCGAGGCTACCGGCCTCCATGTACATGCAATCAGCCAGGCCCACGCGTTCGAGTTGACGCCTGGCTTCAAACAGCAGCTTCTGCTCTTCGACACGATTCATGCGCAGGATCGCCGCCGACACGCCGCCCTGCGCGCTGAAGTCACCGCGCAGATGCGCCCCGATAGCCACGTTCTCGAGCACCGTCATGGTCGGCAACAGATGCACGTGCTGGAAGGTACGGCCGACACCACGCTTCACGATCTCACGCGATGGCAAGCCGGAAATGATCTGGTCGCGATAACGCACTTCGCCGCTCGTCAGCGGCAAGACGCCAGTGACCAGGTTGAACGTGGTGGACTTGCCCGCGCCGTTCGGGCCAATCAGTCCAACAATCTCTCCCGCGCGCACTTCGAAGCTCACATCGTTGACCGCTACCAGTCCACCGAACTGCTTGCGCGCGGCGCGCACATCGAGAATCAGTTCGCCCGCGCCAGGCTTCTGCCTGAGCGGCAACGCATCCGCGTGATCGGGCGCGGCTACCGGTGGCCCCGACGGCATCAGCTTGCGCAGGAACGGCCAGATGCCGTCGCGCGCGTACTGCAGCAGCAATACCAGCAACACACCGAAGACGATGATCTCGAAGTTGCCGGTGGTGCCGAGCAGCTTCGGCAACAGCCCCTGCAGCACGTCCTTCAGGATCGTGAGCACGCCCGCGCCAAGCACCGCGCCCCACACATGGCCCACGCCGCCAACCACGGCCATGAACAGGTATTCGATGCCGTAGTTCAGGCCGAACGGAGTGGGATTCACCGCACGTTGCAGATGGGCATAGAGGAAGCCAGAGATACAGGCCAGGATCGCCGCCACGACAAAGATCACCACCTTCATCCACGCGGTGTTCACGCCCATGGCTTCGGCCATCGTGCCGCCACCCTTGAGCGCGCGGATCGCGCGTCCCGGCCGCGAGTTCAACAGGTTCTGCATCGCCAGCACCGCCAGCAGCACCACGGCCCAGATCAGGTAGAACATCGCACGGCCCGATTGCAGGTCGATGCCCAGGAACGACAGCACCGGAATGCCGTTAAGCCCGTCGTACTTGCCAAGAAACTCGAGATTGCCAAACAGGTAGAACAGCGACAGACCCCATGCGATAGTTGCCAGCGGCAGGTAGTGGCCCGACATGCGCATCGTGATCAATCCGATCACGTAGGCCGACGCCACGGTGATGACCAGCCCCACCACCAGGCCGAACCACGGCGACAGCCCGAATTGCGTGGTCAGGTACGCCGTGCTGTAGGCGCCAAGGCCAACGAACGCCGCTTGCCCGAACGACGTCATGCCGCCCACGCCGGTCAGCAGCACGAGCCCGATCGCCACGATGCTGTAGAGCCCGATGTAGTTGCCGAGCGTGATCCAGAACTCGGGCGTCGGCAGCACCGGCAGCAGTGCCAGCACGATCACGAACGCCAGGGTCAGGATACGGTTGCGCGTGGCGCCCTGCGTTGCGTCACGCTTGCGCGATGCGGCGCTACCTTGCGTGTCCACGGTCTTCTCCAACGGTTTGTCGGTGAGCATCGTCATGGCCTATTCCTCTTCCTCGACATGCCTGCTGGTGAGCGATCGCCACAGCAGCACCGGAATGATCAGCGTGAAGACGATGACCTCCTTGAAGGCACTGGCCCAGAACGACGAATACGATTCGAGCAACCCCACCAGCAGCGCGCCAAGCGCGGCCACCGGATAGCTGACGAGCCCGCCCACGATGGCACCGACAAAGCCCTTGAGCCCGACCAGGAAGCCCGACTCGTAGTAGATCGTGGTCAGTGGTGCGATCAGGATGCCGCACAGCGCGCCCATTGCCGCGGCCAGCGTGAACGAGAGGCGGCCCGCCTGCGTGGTACCGATGCCAACCAGCCGCGCACCGAGCCGGTTCACGGCCGTTGCGCGCAGCGCCTTGCCTTGCAGCGTGCGCTCGAAGTAGAAGTACAAAGCGCCGATCAGCACGGCTGACACGGCCACTACCCACAGGCTCTGTCCCGACACACTGAGACTGCCCACGTCGAAGCGTGCATCGGAGAACGGATTGGTACGAGAGCCTTCGGCGCCAAACATCACCAACCCCAGCCCCACCAGTGCAAAGTGCACGCCGACCGAAACGATCAGCAGCACCAGCGTGCTCGCTTCGGCCAGCGGCTGATAGGCCAGCCGGTACAGCATGGGGCCGAGCGGAATCACGATCAGCAGCGTCAGCGCGATCTGCACGATCATCGGCAAGGGCTGGCCGGCATACTGCTGCACCAGCAGATGGACCGCACCGGGAAACACCAGGTATTTGCCGGCCAGGATTGCCAGCCTGCGCGCCGCCGTGCTGCGCAGCTCGGGGCTGCGCAGCACGGCCACGCATTCGTAGAGGAACGTCAGCACGCCCATCGCCAGCAGCAGCCACGTGGTCTGTGGCGCATGGCCGGCCTGCATCGCGGCCAGCGTGAGCGCGCCGTAGGCCACGAACTCGCCCTGGGGAATGAAGATGACGCGCGTCACCGAGAACACCAGCACCAAGGCCAGTGCCAGCAGCGCGTAGATCGCGCCGGAGGTGATGCCGTCCTGCGCCAGAATGGCCGCAATCGAAAGGTCCATTGTCTCCCCGTATCGTGATGGGTCCGCAACGTCAGCTTAATGGCTGCGTTGCCGTCTACATAGTCTTCGGCGCGCGGCGGGCAAAAAAAGGGCGCATGGCTTGTCCATGCGCCCCTGCGCCGTTACGCACACCTTTGCACACCCTCGCGCGGTTGATGCCTGCCGGCTTACTTCTGCAGCTTCCACTTGCCATCGACGATCTGCACCATCACGCGTGCGCGCTGGTCCATGCCGAGGTGGTCGGTGGGCGTCATGTTGATGATGCCGTGCGATACCGGCAGGTTCTTGGTCTGCTCCAGCGCATCGCGCAAGGCCTTGCGGAATTCCTTCGTGCCGGGCTGCCCCTTCTTGAGCGCTTCCGGAATCGCGTTCTGCAGCAGCAGGCCGGCATCCCAGGCGTGTCCGCCAAAGGTCGAAACCTGGCCACCGAAAGCCTTCTCGTAGGCGGTCTTGTAGGTCAGGGCCGGCTTCTTGACCGGATTGCTGTCAGGCAACTGCTCCGCCACCAGCAACGGCCCGGCTGGCAGGAACGTGCCCTCGCAGTCCTTGCCGCAGACGCGCAGGAAATCGGGGTTGGCCACGCCGTGGGTCTGGTAGATCTTGCCCTTGTAGCCCCGTTCCTTGAGCGCCTTGGCTGGCAGTGCCGACGGCGTACCCGAGCCTGCGATCAGCACCGCATCGGCGTTGGCGCCCATCATCTTGAGGACCTGTCCCGTCACCGAGTTGTCGGTGCGCGCAAAACGTTCGTTGGCCACGACCTTGATCTTGCGCATCTCCGCGACCTTGGCGAATTCCTGCGCCCAGCTGTCGCCGTAGGCATCCGCAAAGCCGATGAACGCCACCGTCTTCACGTTGTTGTTGGTCATGTGCTCGGCAATGGCGGTAGCCATGTGCGAGTCGTTCTGCGGGGTCTTGAAGATCCAGGCGCGCTTGGTGTCCATCGGTTCGATGATGCGGGCCGAGGCGGCCATCGAGATCATCGGCGTTTCGCTTTCGGCGGCCACGTCCACCATCGCCAGCGAGTTCGGCGTCACGGTGGAACCCACCACCACATCGACCTTGTCCTCGCTGATCAGCTTGCGCGTGTTCTTGACCGCCGTGGTCGTGTCAGTGGCGTCGTCGAGCACGATGTACTCGATCTTCTTGCCCGCGATCTCTTTCGGCAGCAGTGTGAACGTGTTCTTTTCAGGGATGCCCAGCGATGCGGCCGGCCCGGTGGCCGATACCGTGACCCCAACCTTCACCTGGGCGCTGGCCGCCCCGGCAAAGAGGCTGGCGGCGGCAAGAGCCAGCAAGCTGGCGCGCTTGAACGTCATGGCGTGTCTCCTTCGGTTCCAGAAACGGAAAAAGGCATCCGCCGGCTTCCGGCCGACGGATGCCCTCAGTTGTTTTTATTTCGGCCTGCTTGTGCAGGCTCTCTGCCGGTTGCAGCGCAGGCATCCGCGCTGGCATCCGATGGGTGCGGAACATCGAAGCTCGCCCCTTCTTTCCCGTCCTGCGCGTATTACCCCCGGATTGCGCAGTGGCATTTCCCGACCGCACGGTCGGGAATGCGAACCGAGTCTAACACAGCGATTTGCCACGAATAGGCGGGATTAACCCGCAGCAGCGCGGGCGCAACAGTATCGGGTTTCGGTGTTCTGGCACCCTGGAGTTCTGGTGCTCTGGTGTTCAGGCCTGGCGCAGGAATGCGTCGTACGCGGTCTTCAGGATCAGCGCGCTGACCACCACGATGAATGCCTTGCGTACGAACCGGCTACCGTGGCGTAGCGCCAGCTTGCTGCCCACCTGGCTGCCGGCCACATTGGCTACGGCCATCACGATACCCAGCTGCCACCAGACATGTCCCTTGGCCGCCAGCAACAGCAGTGCGGCAAGGTTGGTGGCCAGGTTGACGACCTTGGCCGATGCCGAAGCATGCAGGAAGTCATAGCCGAACACGCGCACGAACACGATCATCAGGAAGCTGCCCGTGCCAGGCCCGAAGACACCGTCGTAGAAACCGATCGCCGCGCCCGCCAGCAGCACCGCCACGCGCTCCCGCGTGCCGGACAGCGTCGGTGCATGCTCGGCGCCAAGGTCCTTCTTTGCCACCGTATAGGCCAGCAGGATCAGCAACACGAACGGCAAGGCCTTGCGCAACGGCTCCGCCGGGATCTTCGTCAGCGTCCAGGCCCCGGCCATCGACAGCATGAACGCGGCGATCATCGCCGGCGCCGTGGCGCCCCAGTAGATCCGTACCTTGCGTGCATAACGCGCGGCCGCATTGGCGGTGCCCGCCATCGACGCCAACTTGGTGGTGCCGATCAACGTGGCCGGGGCCATGTTCGGGTATGTCGAGAACAGCGCCGGGATCTGCACCAGTCCGCCACCGCCTGCCACAGCGTCAATCATGCCGGCCAGGAAGGCGGCAGCAGCCAGAAACACAAACTCCATGGTGGAACAGTCGAGAGATGGGTGAACCCGAGGGAAGGATACTGATGAGATGCCGGCGACGGAGGGCGCTATCCGAGCTGCTTGGGCGTTGGCACGAGATTGCGTACCCAAAGCCCGGTCGGGTCGGGCTGGAAGCCCTCAGGCGCCATTCCGGCATCGCTGACCACGCCCGGTGCCATACAGATACGCCGGATGCCATGCGCGCGGCACCAGTCGGCCAGCACGGTGCAACACAGCCCCAGCCAGAGAGCGGGCAATGCCGCAGGCGGGCACCATTCGGCGACCATCGCCACGCGCCCACCGGTGGACAAGCTGTGGATAAGTGTGACCGGCAGCAGGCAATCGAATGTGGCGTGCACAGCATTGGTGCCGCCAAGCAGGCAGATGCCGTGGCCGCCTTGCTCAAGCAGCGCTTCCAGCGACAGCCTGCGCGCGCGCATTTCCGGCACTGGCAACGGCGCGCGGCCCATCAGCCACACATCGAGCGCGGGCGCATCGGCGTTGACGCCGGGGCGTACCCAGCGCTGCGTGGCGGACAAATCTTGGGGTTCGGAAGGACTGGACATGGCGGGCTGCGAAACGAGCCTGGCATTGTCGCACGGGGGCTGGCGGGTGGTCATGCCGAACATGCATCGGGCAGCACCCGGGTGAATCCGAGGGGCGGATCGCGAACATCCGGAGGCAGGAAATGAAAAAGGCGTTGCCAGGGATCACCCGGCAACGCCCTTTTATCGTATTGGCTGCTGCTACCCGACACCGGGTGCGCGCCTGTCGTCTCCTCGCTTCCGCCTCCAAGTAACCTGCGAAAACCGTATATGCAATGTAACGAACCGGTGCGTATGAAACAAGTCAGCAATAACCCTAGCCCCAAAATCGGGCATGTCGCCCGACCCGCACTTGCCCATCGGTTATTTCTTGCGATTCGTGAGCGCGATCAGCTCGCCCATGATGCCGCGGCGGAACGTTAGCACACAGATCACGAAGATGATGCCGGTCACCATCGTCACCGATTCGCCAAGCACGTTGAACCAGCCGATGCCGGTCAGATTGGCCAGGAACGTCCCGATATCGCCCAGCTTGTTCTCGAGCGCCACCACCACGAACGCGCCGACGATCGGGCCCGACAGCGTGCCCAGGCCGCCCACCAGCGTCATCAGGATCACCGATCCCGACATCGACCAGTGCACATCGGTCAGCGTGCCAAAGCCCAGTACCAGCGCCTTGATCGAACCCGCCAGGCCCGACAGCGCGGCCGAGATCACGAAGGCCAGCAGCTTGAAACGGTCGACGTCGTAACCCAGCGAAATCGCACGCGGTTCGTTCTCGCGGATCGCCTTCAGGATCTGTCCGAATGGCGAATGCACGGTGCGTACGATCAACGCAAACGCCGCCACGATGATGGCCAGTGCCACGTAGTACAGCGTCATGTCGTCGGACAGCGACAGCACGCCAAACAGCTTGCCGCGCGGTATGCCTTGCAGGCCGTCCTCACCGCCAGTGAAAGGCGCCTGCAGGCAGAAGAAGAACAGCATCTGCGCCAGCGCGAGCGTGATCATCGAGAAGTAGATGCCCTGGCGACGAATCGCGAGCGAACCCACCACGTAGCCGATCAACGCGCCTGCCAGCGTGCCGCACAGCAGCCCCACCTCCGGTGTCACGCCCCATACCTTCATTGCATGGCCGGCCGCGTAGCCGGCACCGCCAAAGAACGCCGCGTGACCGAATGACAGCAGCCCGGTAAAGCCGATCAGCAGGTTGAACGCACACGCGAACAGCGCGAAGCACAGCACCTTCAGCACAAACACCGGATACGCGCCGGCCAGCGGCGCGACGATCAGGCCCAGCAACAGCAGGCCGTAGAGCACTTTCTTTTGCAAGCCCGTTCCTTCCTTGAAGCCCTTGGCTTCCACCGCCACCGCGGTTTGTCCCGTCGGTCCGCTCATCACTTCTCCCTCCCGAACAGCCCGGCCGGGCGTAGCAGCAGCACGATCACCATGATGAAGAACACCACGGTCGACGATGCTTCCGGATAGAACACCTTGGTCAGGCCCTCGATCACGCCGAGCCCGAGGCCCGTGATGATCGAACCCATGATCGATCCCATGCCGCCGATCACCACCACGGCAAACACGATGATGATCAGGTTCTGGCCCATCAGCGGCGACACCTGGATCACCGGTGCCGCCAGCACGCCCGCGAACGCGGCCAGTGCCACGCCGAAGCCGTAGGTCAGCGTCACCATCAGCGGCACGTTCACACCGAACGCTTCCACCATCTTGGGGTTCTCGGTGCCGGCGCGCAGGTAGGCACCCAGCTTGGTCTTCTCGATCACGAACCACGTGGCCAGGCACACCACCACCGACGCCACCACGACCCAGGCACGATAGTTCGGCAGGATCATGAAGCCCAGGTCCGTGGCGCCCTGCAGTGCATCGGGCGGCGAGTACGGCAGGCCGGACACGCCGTAGATCGAACGGAACACCCCTTCGATGATCAGCGTGATACCCAGCGTCAGCAGCAGGCCGTAGATGTGATCGAGCTTGTAGATCCAGCGCAGCATCGTCTTCTCGATGATCACGCCAAGCAGGCCCACCACGAGCGGCGACAGCGCCAGCATTACCCAGTAGTTGAGCCCTGCGTACTCCATGCCGGCCCATGCCAGCACGGCACCGAGCATGAACAGTGCGCCGTGCGCGAAGTTGATCACGTTGAGCAGGCCGAAGATCACGGCCAGCCCCAGGCTCAGCATCGCGTAGAAAGCGCCATTGACCAACCCCAGCAGCAGCTGGGACAGCATGGCGGGTAGCGGAATTCCGAAAATATCCATGGCTCAGATTGCCTGTTGGTATGTCTCTCCTCTCTCGCTTGTGGGAGAGAGGTCGGGACAGAAGGCAAGGCGATTTCCGTTACGGCTTGTCGCGGAATATGCGCCTGCCCTCTCCCCCTGCCCCTCTCCCGCGTGCGGGAGAGGGGAGCAAACCATCTTGGGTTCGCTTACTTCTTCATCATCGGGCACTTCGACTCGGCGACCGTGGTGAACGCCTGGTCGCCCGGGATCGTGGCCGCCACCTTCAGGTAGTCCCACGGCTTCTTCGACTCGGCCGGGGCCTTCACCTGCATCAGGTACATGTCGTGGATATTGCGGCCGTCGGCGCGGATCTGGCCCTTGTTGTAGAAGTCGTTGATCTTCATCTTCTTCAACTCGACCATGACCTTGTCCGGATCATCGGTCTTGGCCGCGTCCACGGCCTTCAGGTAGGTGCTGATCGCGGAATAGTCGGCGGCCTGCAAGCTGCTCGGCATCTTCTTCATCTTGCCGAAGAAGCGATTCGCGAACTTGCGCGTGTCGTCGTTCATGTCCCAGTACCAGCTGTCGGTCATCAGCAGGCCTTCGGTGTTCTTCAGGCCCAGGCTGTGCACATCGTTGATGAACATCAGCAGGCCGGCGATCTTCATGTTCTTGGTGATGCCGAATTCCTTGGCCGCCTTGATCGCGTTGATCGTGTCGCCACCGGCATTGGCCAGGCCCAGGATGTCGGCCTTCGACGCCTGTGCCTGCAGCAGGAACGACGAGAAGTCAGATGCCGACAGCGGGTGGCGTACCTGGCCCACCACGGTGCCGCCATTGGCCTTCACCACGGCCGCGGTGTCGTTCTCGAGCGAGTGGCCGAACGCGTAGTCGGCAGTCAGGAAGAACCATTTCTTGCCGCCCTGCTTGACCACCGCGCTGCCGGTGCCCTTGGCCAGCGCCACCGTGTCGTAGGCGTAGTGCACCGTGTACGGCGAGCACTCTTCGTTGGTCAGGCGCGCCGTGCCGGCACCCACGTTGAAATAGACGCGCTTCTTTTCCTGCGCCACCTTGTTCATGGCCAGGCCCGTGGCGGAGTTCGTGCCACCCAGCAGCATGTCCAGGCCTTGCTGGTCCATCCATTCGCGCGCTTTCGACGCCGCGATGTCAGCCTTGTTCTGATGGTCGGCCGAGACCAGTTCGATCGGCTTGCCGAGCACCTTGCCGCCGTGGTCCTCGATTGCCATCTTCACCGCCTCGAGGCCGCCCGGGCCATCGATATCGGCATACAGTCCGGACATGTCGGTGATATAGCCGATCTTCACGGTGTCGCCCGACACCTGCGCCGAGGCGCCCCCTGCAAACGCACCAAAGACAGTAGCCGCCACTGCGACCGCCAGCCGAGTCATCTTCATGTTTTGTCTCCTGAGTTGCGGCGGCGCGCTCACGCCACCTTGCTGCCATCGTCGATACGATAAAAGTTAGACCCTGGCGCCTGCACGGCGCAGTGGGTCAGACCCCAAGCAGTTCGTTGAGCACCGGCATCTTGGCCTGCAGTTCGTCGGCGGCGAAGCGCTCGACGATGGCACCGTGTTCCATCACGTAGAAGCGGTCGGCCAGCGGCGCGGCAAAGCGGAAGTTCTGCTCCA
>NZ_DBHKYV010000013.1:0-161831 GCF_057315035.1 Cupriavidus sp.
GGATGCCGCGATCGGCGCCGATGGCCATCGCGGTACGCAGCGTTTCCTGGCACTGCGTGGTGCCGCACGACACGGCGATCACTTCGGTCGCCACACCGGCTTCCCTGAGGCGCACGGCCTCTTCCACGGCGATTTCGTCAAACGGGTTCGCACTCATTTTCACGCTGGCCAGGTCAACGCCCGTGCCATCCGACTTCACACGGACCTTCACGTTGGAATCCACTACCCGCTTCACTGCAACAAGAATTTTCACTGCATTACCTTTGAGATTGTTGAACTCCATTGGTATGGGTACTCAGCGCCCGAAAGGGATGCCGACGAGTCGTCTCGGTTACACCTTGTCCGACAGCGTGGCCCGTCCGTTCGCAAGTGCAACGACATCGCGCTCCTTCAGGCGAGCACGGAAGGCAACCTCGTTGCCGCCAAGCTTCCAGCACTCGAGCACCAACGTTTCACCTGGATAGACCGGTGATGTCAGGCGCGCCCTGATCGAGGTGAGCCTGCGAGGGTCGTAGTCGCAGAATGCCTTGACGATTCCATGGCACGCATTGCCGTACGTCGCCAGGCCATGGAGGATAGGACGTGCGAAACCAGCCCTGGATGCGATTTCAGGGTCAATATGCAAAGGATTCAGATCGCCGGAAAGCCGATACACGAGCGCTGCATCTGCACGGGTCGGCAGTTCAACCGACACATCGGGTGTCGTTTCCGGGGTCGCCGGTGCTGCAGGAGCAGCTTCGTCACCGCCACCGTTCTCCGAGAACCCACCATCACCGCGCAAGAAGAGAACCTGTTCCGCAGTGGCCAGGTGGTCACCACTGGCAGCATCGCGCAATGTCTTTTCAACATGGAGAATTGCACCTTTTCCAGCGCCCTTGTCGACGATGCGCGTGACACGGCTACTGCCGACCAGCGAACCGGCAGCGGGCAGCGTCTTGTGCAGGGTCACACTCTGCTCGCCGTGGACCAGCTTCAGGAAGTCAATCCCCAGTTCCTTCCGGTCGCGCATCCAGGATCCCGGAGACGCCAGTACGGCCGCCATGGTAGGAAGCGTGACAAGATCCTTCTCATAAACGAACCGGAGTTGCCGCTCATCGATCGGGTCTGCCCCGATGCCAAGCCCCAGCGCATACAGGATGCTGTCCTTCTCGGTGTAGGTGTGCTTGACCTCGCCCGACTCCCAGGCTTTTGTCTTCAGATAATCAATCATTTGTGTACTCGGTTTTGGGAAGAGCGGGCCAACGGAATTGCGCTGGCTCCTTTGAGGCGAAACGGCGGATCGATTCGCGCGCGTACTCACTGCCTGCCGCAATCGCCTGGCCAGCCGCTTCCATGTTGAGCATCGTTTCGAGGTCGTTCTGCAGAGACTTCTGCAGCGCCTGCTTGGACAAGCTGATTGCCGTCGCTGAAGAACCTTCAAAGCTGCGAGCCATTTCCAACGCCCGTTCCTTCAGGATTTCAGGTGCGACCACTTCCATGGCAATGCCCATCGACTGGGCCTCATCCGCGAGAAACTCTCGCGCCGAGAAAACCAACTCCTTGGCCCGCTGAACACCGACGATTCGTGGCAGCGTGTACCATGCCCCAACATCCGGAACCAGACCGATTCGATGAAAGACGACCGCCATCCTGGCCCGACGGGAACAGATGACGAGGTCGGCCAGCAGCGCAAGACTCAGGCCGCCGCCATACGCGACGCCGTCGATCGCGGCTATCACAGGCTTGTCCAATGCCGAGATCGCCAGGACCAACTCCCGATAGGGGCTCATTGCCTGTCGACGTTGCTCGGTGTTCCGAGGTGCACCGCCACCCATACCCTTGACGTCGCCACCGGAGCAGAAGTCGCTTCCCGCACCAATCATGACAACTGCTCGTACTCGCTCGTCTGAGCGGAAGGAACGGAACATCTCGGCCATCGCATCGGTCATGGCGACCGTCAGTGCGTTCTTTGCCTGAGGCCGGTTCAACGTTACGACCGCTACACCGTCCTGGTACTCCAGGTTGATTTCATCAGTCTGGCTCATGCTTGCCCTTGCTTAATGGAAAGCGGAACACCATCCTGAATCACGTCACAGTACTCCGTCATACCAAGTACTCGACGGCCTTCGCAGGTGTACTCGGTCAGGCTTTCCGTGATGCGCGTGTACGACGTCGAGGCACTGTCTGCGCGCCGATGGCGAAGCGGCACCGTAGTCAGAACCTTTCCTTCCACCACGTACGTCTTCCTGGCCGTGGTGATCCAGGCGGTCAGACGCCTGGGGTAATAGGCTTCGTCGTATTCCGTCTCGACGCGACCATCGATGACCGGCTCGTACTCACCGTTTACAAGTACGTTGCCGCTGATCGGAAGCGCAGCGACGTTTGGATCCTTGACGGAAAACAGCACGCCGAAATCCCGGTCAAAGGCCACGGGCAGCCATTTGTACCAGGAGAAGCTGTGCCAATGCCGAGGCCCCCAGGACTTGTCCCGATAACCTGTCCCGTTCTCGAACCTGTATTCGGCGCCATCCACGGCGACATTTCCGCGCACCCCCATATGCTGCTCTGTGTGACCTCGATAAACCGCGTGCTCGGCATCAAGGTCAAGCGGTGAGCCGTCGAGTTTGACGATCTCGCCGCCGTGCATCGGTGAGACGCCGGTGAACTCGAGAGAGATCGAGGCGGGTCGCTTGGGATAGCGCTTGAAGGCGGCGCTGGGGTCTGCCATGGCGAGCGGATCATCCATGACGAGCAGTTCGCCCGCATACGAAACCCGCAACCGCTTGAATGGCTCCAGCACGTCAAAGCGCATTCCGCCCGCTTCCATCGCGTCATTGCTGGATATCTTGGGGCGGGAAAACATGAATCCAACCTGGCCGTTCGGCAGGTACACGCAGCAACTCATCTCGGCGTGTCCCTCATTCACCCGGTTGCCAATCCGGACCCACAGCCCAATTCTGTTGGTGGTGTCGAAAGCATTGAAGTACATGCTCTCGTTGTAGTTTGAAACAGCTTCTGGCGTATGCGTGTACTCGTCTTTAGGGTCTAACAGAAGCTTGGTGCCAGGGGGCATGTACATCGTGTGCGATCTCCTTGCAGGTTGGGAGTCAATACGTGGCGCTGGCCAGGAAAAATCTGTCGTTCCTGGCCATCCGCAGTCCGGCCTCCGCCGTCGCTTCAACCCGCGCTGCTACGTTCCTTGCGTTATCGTTCGCCGCGTTTCCGTCGCGCGCCCGGCGAGCCACGCCCTGTTGGATCGCAGCGAGCCGGAACATGTTGAACGCCATATAGAAGGGCCATCTGTCAATCCCCTCTGGTGCCTCGATTCCGACATGGTTACCGTACATGCGGACGTACTTTCGCTCGTCGGGAATGCCAAGGCTGTCAACATCGACACCCGCCAGGGTTCGATGGGTCCCCAACTCCAGATGCCAGTTCATGCAGTGGTACGCGAAGTCGACCAACGGATCGCCTAGTGTTGACAGTTCCCAGTCGAGCACCGCGACGATGCGCCATTCCGTGGGATGGAACACAACATTGTCCAAACGATAGTCACCGTGAACGATCGTGGTACTTGTCTGTTTCGGAATACTCGTCGGGAGCCACTGAATCAGTGTTTCCATTGCATCGATCCGATGCGTCTCCGAGGATCGGTATTGCCGTGTCCACCGCTCGATCTGGCGTTCGACATAGCGCCCCTCCCGTCCATAGTCCGCCAGGCCGATACGCTTGTAGTCGACCAGATGCAGCGCTGCCATGACACGATTCAGTTCGTCATATGCAGCACGACGTTCGTCGTTTGCCAGGCTCGGCAGCGTCTGGTCGTCGAAGATGCGGCCCGCTACAAAATCCATGATGTAGAAGGCGCTGCCAAGGACAGCAACGTCCTCGCAAAGTACCCGTACACGAGGGACAGGCACCTGCGTTGGCGCCAGACTCTGCATGACCCGGTACTCGCGCTCGATCGCGTGGGCAGATGGAAGCAGCGTGCCAGATGGCTTGCGACGAAGTACATAGCGGTCCTGACCTGCATCGAGAATGTAGGTGGGATTGGATTGGCCACCCAGAATCCGGCTAACCTTCAGCTGACCTTCGAATGGACCAACCTGCTTACGCATGTACGCAGCCAGGCGCTCGACAACGCCGGAGCCTGCCTGGAGGATGTCGCCGGATTCCATGATTACAGACTGATGTGGAATCCGCCGTTGACGCCGAGATGCTGACCCGTGACATAGCTCGAGGCATCCGACAGCAGGAAGCACACTGTCTTGACCACTTCATCAGGCGTCGACCAACGACCCAGGGGAATCTGAGCCAGCATGTTGTCCCGGAACTTCTCACCGCGAACGACCTCGGTCATTGGCGTCTCCACCACACCGAAGCAAACCGAGTTGGCGCGGACGTTATAGCGCCCCCACTCCCGGGCGGCTGTCATGGTCATGCCGAGCATGCCTGCCTTTGCCGCGGAATAGTTGATCTGCCCAATGGAGCCCTTCCGGCCTGCATCCGACGAGATGTTGACGACGGAACCACCCGCCTTGTCCCCGTCCTTGGCGCGCGCGACCATGTGCTGCCCAACGGCACGCATCCAGTAGAAAGAGCCGCTGAGATGAACGTCGATGACATCCTGCCATTGCTGATCCGTCATCTTGTCGATCATCGCCGGACGAATGATCCCCGCATTGTTGACCAGGCCATGCACGGCGCCGAATCGCTCCACGGCGTCAGCAATAGCCCGCGTAGCAAGCGCGGAATCGGCGACGCTGCCGGCAACGGCCATCACCCGGTCTGCCGGCAACGGCGCAAGGGATGCGTTGAGCGTCTCGCCGTTCAGGTCGACGGCAACAACGTTTGCGCCAAGCTCCAAGCCAAGTTCGACCACAGCTTTGCCGATGCCTTGGGCTGCCCCTGTCACCACGATGGTACGACCTTCCAACGACACGATTTGCGACATCATTTGCCTCTTTATTTATTTGGTTGAACCAATGATATTTCGGAGGCGTTGCAACGTCAACGAGATTTCGCAGCGAAGCAGCAAATACCGCCTTCGATGCACAATGCGCGGATTACCTTGGCGTGGCAGGCTGCAGATCGATATTTGGTGAGGAGAGGTGCTTCAGCCCGGATTACCGGGCTGCAAAAAGCGGGGGGGGGGAAGCGGAGGTAAGCGGGGTATTTGATGCAGGTGTACACGGCGCATGGCGTGAAGCTGCGCCAGTTTCCAGTTGCCCGTTGCCCGTTGCCTGCGATCGGCAACGGGCCGTAGGTGCGCGGGCTGGTCCCCCTGGCCTGTCAAGCCCAGTGCGGACTGTTGATCTTGAGCGAGTCCTGCAATGTGAGAAGCAGGTGGTCTACCAGTCCAGGATGATCTAACGGGAGTTCCCCCGAAGCCAATCGCGAGGACATTTCGGTGTTCAGTTCCTCAAGGCTTCCCGTCGTGCCTAGAAGGCTTTCAACACGGCGTTGTTCGCCCTCTTCTGCCGACACCCGCAACTGCAGTTCACGCATCACAGTTCGCACAACATTGATGCAGACTCGCGTCTGGAATCGATGGTAGCCCTCAAGCGTGGGAAGCAGAGAGCTCTCAAGGTAGTCGGAGGCCGCAAGGAGCAACCGATCGGCTTCTGGTACGAACTCGGTCATTGGTATCTCCCCTTCTCGTATGGACCGGTCAAAGTCATGAAGTCCCACAGCGGCTCTTCAAGCCGTCGCCCGATAGCACTAAGCTCCAGGCTCGCCTGTCCGCCACCTTGTGTTTGAGCGGAGCCGCGTCTGGCACATGCGATGGCCCATTTGAGATTTGCGAACGCCTCCCAGAACCTCACTCTTTCGGGGTCGACGGCTACACCGGAAACGGATTCATAGCCTGCGTAAAGGTCTTCGCGTTGACCGAAGCCCCCGACATCCAACGCGCCCCCAAAACGCCAACTCCGCATACAGAGAACCCCCAGGTCTTGCATGGGGTCCCCTACCCTGGCAATCTCCCAGTCCAGGACGCACCGTAATCCGTCCGGGCCAACAATCAGGTTGCCGGTACGGAAGTCGGCGTGGACCAACGCACTCGAACAGGACTCAGGAAGATGCTCCTCGACCCAGCGCAGCGCATAAGCCAGCGCCGGATTTCGTACGCCACACTCGTCGAGCAGTTCCCGGTATGCAGAGAGCTCCTCCGCCGGTGACATGACCTTGAGGAATGACAGGCCTTCGGTCGCTACCTGGTGAATGGTGGCAAGTACTTCGCCACACTGTTTCGCCAACATCTGGCGCGCACTCGCAAACCCCTCGTCACGTACGATTTTCCGTCCAAGCGTTTCACCATGGATGAACTCCGTGATGTAACCCGGACCCATGCCATCAACGTCCTCAAGGATCGCACGCACCACTGGCGCCGGAGCACCCGCGCTGCGCGCCGCCTTCATTACGGTCGCATCCTCACGGGCCGTAAGCTTGGGCACCCGACCGGATGCTCCAGTAAATGTCCCCGTGAGCTGCAAGATCATTTCCTGGGCAGCGCCCCGGGAATGCCATTCAAATGCCCAGGTTTGTTTGGTCGCGCCACCGGTAAGCCGCCGGAGTCTGGCAACCTCGCCGCTCTCCCCTGCACCTTTCCGAAGGACTCGCTGTAACCTCTCCGCAAAGCGTTGATGGTCCGCCGCGCCATCCATCAGATCCTCCGTCCCGCTGCTTTCCAGAAAGGATCCCGCAGCCGCCGTTTAAAAATCTTGCCGCTGTCTTCGCGCGGCAGCGACGCATGGAAATCTATGCGTTTTGGGACCTTGTACTTCGCGAGATGCAATGCCAGATACTTCTGGATATCGGCTGCACTCAGTTCTGCCCCCGGCATGAGTTCCACCGCAGCAGCAAGCGATTCGCCGAAATCTTCATCGGGGATACCGAATACAGCGCAATCGTGCACACCGGGGCATTGTGTGAGCACCATCTCAATCTCCGCGGGGTAGATGTTCGTCCCGCCCGAGATGACCATATCCGAACGCCGATCGCACAGGTAGAGCCGACCGTCCTTCAGGTAGCCGACGTCCCCTACACTGATTAGCCCGTCCCGTTCAACATTCTTGCGCTTTTCCTCGTTGTTCAGATACGTAAAGTCTGCGTATGCCGGCACCCGCATGTAGATTTCACCTGGCGAGCCATCCTCTACGCGTTGCCCGTCCTCTCCGTAGAAGGCAATCCGGGTGCCTGGCGTTGGTACGCCGACCGTGCCTGGATGCTCAAGCCAGTCCTGAGGCGTCGCCACCGTTGCCGTGCCGACTTCCGTGCCACCATACGTTTCATAGATAATCGGCCCCCACCACTGCATGAGCTCTTGCTTGACCTCCCGCGGGCAAGGCGCCCCCGTATGGGTCACCCACTTCAGTGAGCTCACGTCGTAACGATCACGCACTTCCTTCGGGAGCTTCAGGATTCGAATGAACATGGTGGGCACCATCACCGCATTGGTAATGCGGTACTTCTCGATGGCGGCCAGCGTCTCTTCCGGATCGAACTTGGATTGCAGCACCAGCACGTCCGAGGCCATCAGCGCTTGCCTGCCATAGGCGTTGGGCGACGCGTGATACAGCGGTCCGGTGACGAGCGAACGTACGCCTGGGGTCAGCCCATAGACTTGCTCGATCAGCTTCACGTATGCCTGCGCCTGCTCAGGGCTGGCCGGATCCCGCTTGACGCCCTTTGGGTGGCCGGTGGTTCCCGAGGTGTAGATCATGGTAGCTCGGCCGCGCCTGGCGGGCAGCTCCCAGGGCTCGAACGGCTGGCACCAGGCACTCCACGACACGTCACCTTCTTGGGGTTTTGTTAGCTGCCCTGCAATCCCATAGCGCTGTTGGACTTCCGGCGGCGTTGGGACCACCAGCACCTTGATGCCTGCCGGTATCTGGGAGCGCATCGGTTCCAGCAGGTCGGCATGAGCAACCAGGACTTTGGGCTTCGCATCGTCGAGAACGTAGAGAATCTCTTCTGCCTTACCGTGCCAGTTCAACGGTACCGAATACGCTCCGATGGCTGCGGCGGCCTGCTGCACCTCAAAAAACGCGAAGTCATTACGCAGGAGCAAGGCGACCGTATCGCCCTCTCGAATGCCCATCTGGTCGAATCCCGTGGCGGCACGCAGTGCTTGCTGTAGTACCTCTTCGCGCGCCTTCGGGCGCCCATCCAGGTAGATGGTAGCTTCGCTCATTTCTGTCTCACTCCGTTGGTCTTGTCTTTATCTACGCGTAAATCAATGACGCCAGCTTCGAGGCGTGCGAATCACCGTCTCCGAAGAGTTGGTCTAACACGTGCACTCTTTGCAAATAGTGCCCGACAGCGTACTCCTCGGTCATACCAATGCCACCGTGCAATTGAATCGCGCCGAGCGTGACTGCTCGTGCGTGCTTGGCCACCGACAGTTTTGCACGATGCAAGTCAAGGTCAGCACCCTCCGACTCATGATCATCCACTGCCACAGCCGCCGCCATGGCCATGCTTTTGGCCATTTCCAGACTTACGAGCATCTCGGACGCGCGATGACGCAACGCCTGATTCTCTCCAATCAGTCGCCCGAACTGCTTGCGCGTATTCAGATAGTCCATCGCGAGCCGAAATGCTGCGCTCGCCGCGCCGACCATGTCCGCGCACACTGCAGCGATACCCATTGCCTGGGTGTTCTCGATTGCCTGCAATGCACGTTGACCGTCAAGGGGATTGCCAAGAGGTGTAGCTTCCACCTGGCGCAGAACAAGCTCACTGGCCGAGGTGTCGTCTACCAGCCGGAAGCCACGCGCATCCAACCCCGCCTGGCCTGCGTCGACGAGAAAGAGCGCACAGCCATCCGTATCGCCTGGTGAACCCTGGACGCGTGCGCTCACAATGTATTGATCGGTCCGCCCGCCCCCCAGCACATTCGTCTTCTGGCCGCTCAGCAGCCATTTTCCGTCTTCGTTGGTGGCGATGGTTTCTACCCACCACGGTGCGTGGCGTCGTCCCGCCTCATCATGCGCCCACGCCAGCCTTCGGGTTCCCGTTGCCATTTCGAGAAAAGCCTCCTTTGGCCGGGGCTCGCTACCGAACGGTCGCAGAGCGGTGACCGGCAGCACGTTTGCTGCGAGGAACGGTTCCAGGGACAACACGGCCCCAAGCTCTTGCATGACGGGAAGCAGCGCTACCGCGCCGCCACCGAATCCGTCCAGGGTTTCCGGCACCAGAAGCGCCGTAAGTCCGAGTTCTGATAGTCCAGCCCACGATTGCTGATCATGCCCGTCACTGCTCTCGGCATACGCCCGACGGCTCTCAAATCCGTAGCGATCCGCGAGTAGCCGTCGCAAGCTATCCTGAATAGCCCGTTGGTCATCGTTCAGTTCGAAATTCACTTTGTCTCCCTATCCCACAATTGCCTTGGCCAGGATGTCTTTTTGTACCTCGCTGGTGCCACCGTAGATGCTGGCGGCGCGCGAGTAGAAGTAGCGCGGCGTCAGCGGTCCGTGCACCGTGTCGTCCTTGCCTCGTTTTTCCAGTCCCAGAGGACCGGCGATGCGGGCCAGGAGCGCATTGATATCCTGTTGCAACTCGACGCCCTTCAACTTGAGCACGGAGGCAAACGCCGGCAACTCGGCCTGCGCACTCGGCGTAAGCAGGAACCGCCAGTTTGTCACTTCCAATGCACGGATCTCTGCATCCAGCGCAGCGAACTCGGAACGCAGCTTGATATCGTCGATTAGCTTTCCGGAACCCTGACGGGTCCGACTGGCACACTCACGTGCATAGTCCAGGCGCTCGCGACACAGGCCTACGTTGGCAATGCCCGTACGTTCATTGCCCAACAGGAACTTTGCGCAATCCCAGCCGCGGTTTTCCTCACCGACAAGGTTGGCGACCGGTACGCGTACGTCGTCGAAGAACACCTCGTTCAGGTGATGATCGCCATCAATGGAACGAATCGGCCTGACGGTGATGCCAGGCGACTTCAGGTCGATGAGAAGGAACGAGATGCCCTCCTGCTTTCGGCCTTCCGGGTTGGTTCGCACCAAAGCAAAGACCCAGTCAGCCCAATGAGCTGTAGTGGTCCAGATTTTCTGTCCGTTGACAACATAGTGTTCGCCGTCGCGCTTCGCGGTGGTTCGCAACGATGCCAGGTCGGAGCCGGAGCCGGGCTCGGAGAACCCCTGACAGAACCACAGGTCGAGGTTCGCGAGCTTCGGCAGGAAATGCTCGCGTTGCTCAGGCGTGCCATACCGCATCAAGACTGGTCCCAACATTGTCACGTTAAAGACCTGAGGCAGCGGCGCCGGCGCCCGGTACAACTCATCCATCAGAATAAGCCGCTCCATCTGGCCCAACTCGGCGCCGCCGTACTTGCGTGGCCAGTGTGGCGCTGCCCAGCCCTTTTCATTGAGGATGCGCTGCCACGTCACGGTATCTTCCTTCTGCGGCGGGTGCCCTGCTCGCAAGCGGGCGCGAATTTCCGCAGGCAGTCTCTCTGCAATGAAGGCCCGCACCTCCGCGCGGAATGCCTCCTCTGCGGGCGACAGTCGTAGATCCATTTTCTTGCTCCTCCAACGTAGATTCGCACTGCGCGAACACGTGTGTTATTTTGGTTCAACCATTATACTTAAGGCAAGAAGATTGTGCCCGGTAGCCGCATGAGCCAGCAGTGAAGACGTGGAGGAATTACTTCAAGTGGCGTATAAGGCGCCCATCCTCTGATACCATACGAACAGAGGTTGATCCAATGCAAGACACAAAAAAATGCCTACGAAAATGAAACCTGCCGTGCCCAGCCAATCGGATGAAAGTCCAGCGGGTCCCATCTTCAAGCGCGTGCGCACGAGGCGGGCATTCGAAGCTGTCAGCGACCAGATCCGCCAACAACTCGCAGCCGGGGAACTACGGCCCGGCGACCGGCTCAACGGTGAACTTCAGTTGGCAGAGCAGTTCAACGTTAGCCGTAGCTCGGTGCGGGAAGCGTTGCGCAGCCTCGAAGCCGCCGGCGTTGTGGAAGCGCGGACCGGCATCAACGGAGGCTTCTTCATCCGAAGTGGCAACACCACTACTGGACTGACGCAAACAGTTCAGGATCTGGTGTCGCTTGGTCAGGTCTCGATAGCCAATGTTACTGAAGCTCGCATCGAGCTGATGACTGTAGCCCTCCGCCTGGCATGCGAACGAGCCACCGAGGAAGAACTGGACGCGATTGAAGCGGACGTCACCTATCACACCGAGTTGTTCCGCCAAGGCGGTGGGTCACGAAACTCCAAATCAGTCATCGAGTTCTACCGACTCATAGCCCAGGCAACCCACAATGCAGTCATCGTGCTGATGGTCGATGCCTTGTCGGAGATCATTCGGAAGCTGCTGGCGCAGATCGCCCCTGAGCCACGGCGGGACATCATGCAAGTTCGGCGAAAGGTCATGGCGCGCCTGCGGCAGCGTGATGCCGAGGGGGCTCGCCAGGCAATGACCACACACTTGCGGCATGTCAGCGAATATCTGGAAAGCGAGAGCAAGAAGCCCGCAAAAAAGCGGAAGGTTGCCGCTTGATCACCTCCAACTCGCACGATTGCCGCAGTAACTCGACCACGCTTGTAAGCCTATGACCACCTCTCCGTTGAAATCCGCAGATGCCTCCCCTGATGTTGGAGGCGTTCGTTTTGAAGCTGTCCGCTCAGCTAGAGCCTTCGAAGAGATCGCCGATCAAATCCGCGCGGAGCTTGCGGAAGGAAGACTCAAAGTCGGTAGCAGACTGCCGGCGGAGCGAGCGTTAGCAGTTCAATTCGGCGTCTCTCGCAACACCCTGCGAGAGGCTCTCCGCTCCCTCGAGCATGCTGGATTGATCCGGCTTCAGAAGGGGGCTAGCGGCGGAGCGTTCATCAGCGAAGGGTCCGGCCTCGCCATCTCGAATAGCCTGATGGACTTGTATCACGTCGGGTCCATTTCGCCGGATCAACTGACGCAAGCCCGTATCTGGCTTGAGTCCATCATTGTTCGCGAAGCGTGCGAGCGCGCGACCGCCGAAGATCTGGCTGCACTGCAGCAGAATATCGACGATGTAACCCGGGCTTCAGAAGAAGGCGACTTCCCCCGTCGTGCCGAGCTTCACTTCGATTTTCATCGCGCACTTGCCAGGATGTCGGGCAACCCCATCATGGTCATCATGATGGACGGCCTGCTGGCCGTGCTGGGCAAGTTCGTCAACAGTATTGGCGAATACGAGAACAACTTCGTGCTGCCGTCCCGCAAGCGTTTCATGAAACACATGCACGCCAAGGATGCCGATGCTGCTGTTGCCGAGATGGAGGCCAGCCTCAAACGGCTCCAGCAGGCTTATCTTTCGCTCGTTACCGGGAAAGAAGAGGCGCCGAAGTCCCGACAGAAGCGCCCCGCCGCAAAAAAAAGCACCTAGTCAGGCGTCAAGCCACTTTACTGCCGAAGACAGGTCAGCGCGACTCGTTCGGAATGTGTTGGCCGGATGACGTGTGTCGGGGAAGCCGAAGGAAATCCCGCATACAATGCGCCTGTCCTCCGGCAGATCGAGACATTCCCGGACCCGTTCAGGGCGGGAAGCCAGCGCAGCCTGCGCAATTGTGGCAACACCCAGGCTGGTCGCCGCCAACATGAAGTTGGCCACGTAGCCGCCGCAGTCGACCGCCCCGTAAGTAGAAAGGGCCTCGTCGCTGGTCACAATTGCCACATGCGGAGCACCAAATAACCGCAAGTTCTCGCGCGCCTGCTTTGCAGACGCCGCGCGGTCGCCACGCACAACGCCAACTGCGTCATAAAGCGCCAGGCCGCATTCCCGGCGGCGCTCCTGATAAACCCCTCGATACTCTCGCGGCCACTCGAAGTCCGGACGCTTGTCATCTTGCTCCGACGGGGCCAGCATGGCCTCACGAAAGCGCTCGGTTGCCGCGCCGCGAGTAATGACCACCTGCCACGGCTGGGCGTTACACCATGATGCGGTGCGCTGTGCGAGCGACACGATTCGCTCTACCACGTCCTGCGGGACCTCCTCAGGTAGAAATGCGCGACAGCTATGTCGCGCCGAAAGAAGATGCTCAAGGATGGAGCTTGCCTGCTCCTCACGATTATTCATATCTCATCTCTCCAGATACTCGGTCCTCGCCACTGTCGGACCTCGACATCGATTCATCCACGACTATCGAACGACTATCGAACTACTGCCAACGCGCTCGCGCTCGTCAGGCTCTCACGGCATTCGGCAACCATCCGCTCCAATAATTCTTCACAGCTCGGGATGTCGTGAATCAAGCCGACCACCATTCCAGCAGTCACGATCCCGCCATCGGGATCACCCTCTTGCAAGGCAGCTTTCCCTCGAGCTCCGGCCACAAGATGACGTATATCGTCAAACTCACAACCACCAGGACGACGTTCGGTGGCCACGACCTCGTCCGACACGACGTTCTTCAATACCCGCGCCGTATTCTTCAGCGTCCTGAAGATAAGATTGGTGTCGCGCTCGCTTGCGCCCAGAAGCCGCTGCTTGATGTTGTCATGAATCGGCGCTTCCCGTGTCGCGCAAAAGCGCGTCCCCATGTTCACGCCATGGGCACCGAGCGCCAGGGCAGCGGCCATGCCGCGACCATCAGCAATGCCACCCGATGCAATGACAGGCACCCGAAGTTGCCGGGCAGCTATCGGAATCAGCACCATCCCCGGAATGTCTTCCTCACCGGGATGCCCGGCACATTCGAAACCATCAATGCTGATGGCATCCACGCCAAGTCGTTCCGCTGTGAGCGCATGCCGGACGGCAACGCACTTATGGATAACCTTGACCCCGGCAGCCTTGAGCTTGGGGAGGTATTCGAGCGCCTTGTTTCCAGCCGTCTCCACCACACCAACGCCGTTCTCGATAATGGCGTCGATGTACTCGGCATACGGCGGTGGCTTGATAGTCGGAAAGATCGTCATATTGACGCCGAAAGGCCGGTCAGTCATTTCACGACAGCGACCAATCTCCCGATGCAAGGCCTCTGGATCAGGCTGAGTCAGACCGGTCAGCACCCCGAGCCCGCCTGCGTTTGAGACGGCGGAGGCGAGCTCTGCTCGCCCTACCCACTGCATACCACCCTGGATGATCGGATAGGCGGTACCCAGTAATTCCGTAATGCGTGTTTTCATGTAGAACCTTTCGGACGTCATGCGCGCGAGGATCCCCGCCATGCCTCGAGAAGGTCGGCCGGACTGACGGGCGCCTTGGGCGCCGGTCCCTGAACGGAGCCGGGCGTCCGGGAGAATCTCGGGGCAGGCGCCGGTTGCTGGACTCCATCGACAGATACGAAGGACTCCCTGTGCTGAAGATGCGGGTGCTTTTCAGCTTCGCTCAGTGTCAGGACTGGAGCGAAGCATGCATCCGTGCCCTCGAGGAGTTGACACCAGTGAGCGCGCGTCTCCGTTCGAAATGCCTCGGCAAAGAAGGCTTCGAGCTCCGACCACCTGGCCCGATCATTCTGGGATTTCTGCAATTCGGCAGGCACACCCAGCTTCTCGCAGAGCAATGCGAAGAACTTCGGCTCGATGGGACCGACCGAGACGTATTCACCATCGGAAGTCTCGTAAGACTTGTAATAGGGCGCCCCGCCGTCGAGCACGTTGCTTGCCTTCTTCTCGACGTAGTGACCGCGCAAGCGTAGCGTGTGAAACAGACTCGTGAGAGACACCGCACCATCGCAGATTGCAGCATCGACAACCTGGCCCTTGCCCGAGCGTTGCGCTTCGAATACAGCGGCCAGAATTCCAACAACGAGATATAGGCTCCCGCCGCCGTAGTCACCCACCAGGTTGAGCGGAGGGACCGGCGCCCGTCCAGCCTCGCCAATGGCTGCCAGCGCACCTGAAATTGCAATGTAGTTGATGTCGTGGCCAGCAGCGAGGGCTAGCGGTCCGTCCTGCCCCCAGCCTGTCATCCGTCCATACACAAGCTTTGGATTGCGCTTCTCAACCTCTGCAGGACCAAGGCCCAAGCGCTCCATGACCCCCGGCCGAAACCCTTCCACCAAAACATCAGCTTCTGAAACGAGTTCGAGCACCTTCTCAACATCCGCTTGATTCTTGAGGTCCAGGAGCACCGTCTTGCGCCCACGGCCGACGATGTCGAATCGATCCCCCAGCTTCGCATCGCTCCGGTCAATTCGGACCACCTCGGCACCCAGGTCCGACAGGAGCATGCAAGCGAATGGCCCCGGGCCAATGCCAGCCATCTCAATCACACGCAATCCTGCGAGTGGTCCCGACGCTGGCGAAGCGCTATCTCGATTCATGAAGTCTCCAGTAGTTCAATGTTGTCAGCAGAACAGCCTCATCGCATGCAGCCGGCTAACTCATCAGCATTTGAGCCACCAACGGCCATTGCAACGACCATTGATGCAACTATACAATGGCTCAACCATTAAAACCAGAGCGGTGGCGTTCATGAATATAGAGCGAGTTTTGCTGCACACGCGCCAAGTGCAATACCGGTGCTACCGGCGCGGCGATGCGCTATGGGAGATCGAAGGCGAAATGCGCGACTTCCGCAACTACGACACCATGGTGGCGGAGAAAGGCAACCTTCCAGCTGGAACCTCCGTACATCACATGGTGATCGCGCTGGTGGTGGATGAGGAACTGACCGTGCGAGACGTCGTCAGTCGCATGGAGGCCGTTCCGTTCCGCGTATGCCGGGAGATTGAAGACAGCCTGGAAACGATGGTAGGCGTACGCATGGGATATGGCTGGCGCCACACGATCAACGAACGTCTCGGCGGCACGGAGAGCTGCACTCACCTTCGTGAACTGCTTGTCAACATGGCCACTGCGGCGTTCCAGGCCATTCCGACCTGGCAAGCCCAGCAGCGCAAAAACCGGGGTAAAGATCCTCTTGATGGAGGACGCCCCCATTACCTCAACCAGTGCCGGTCCTGGCGAATCGATGGTCCGGTGGTGCGAGATCATCTCCCTCAGTTTTATCAACCCAACGATGTTGCCGGTGCAGAGCCGGATAAGGAATGAACCATGTCTGAAATTGAAGACCGCAAGCCCCGTGGCATGTACTTCGAAGACTTCGAGATCGGGAAGACCATCATCACCTCACGTCGCACAGTGACGTTGACCGACATTGTCAACTTCGCGTGCCTGTCCGGGGACCACAATGCGCCGCATATTGATCACGAGTTTTGCAAGACGCAATCCTATGGAGAGCCAATTGCCCACGGTCCGCTGGTACTGGCCATCGCAGGTGGTCTTCAATGCCTCAGCGGCATCAATGACGGGACCATCATTGCCATGCTCGGCAACGACCAATGGCGCATGCATCTGCCCGTCAAGCACGGGGATACCATCCACGTCGTGATTACCCCGATCGAGAAGAAGCTCTCCAGCAAGGGCACGTCAGGGGTCGTCACGTTCGACCGCAAGGTCAAGAATCAGCGAGGCGAGGTAGTCCACTCCATGATTACCACATTGCTGTATCGACGCCGTCCGCAGTAAGGCCGCGAAGCCAGACAAAGAAAAACAGGGCGCTTGCGCGCCCTGCCCTCCTGCTACACAAGCCCCTGTTACAGATCCATCTGCTTGGCAAGGATGTTGCGTTGGATCTCGTTGGTGCCGCCACCGATGGGGCCAACCCGGGAATCGCGGAAGAACATCTGCATGTCGTACTCCATCGAGTAGCCGGCGCCCCCCATGATCTGCAGGCCAATGTCCGCGCACTTGAAGTTGTTTTCGCTAGCCACAATCTTGGCGATCGACGCTTCATTCACGGCAGCCTGCCCGGCGTCCAGCACATCGGCGGCCCGGTACACTACCTGACGCGCAGTCTCGGACAGGATGAGCATGTCTGCCAGCTTGTGCTGAATGACCTGGAAGTCGGAAATTGGCTTACCGAACTGAACCCGTTCCTTCGCATAGTCGCGGGCATACTCCGTGATCTTGAAGCAGTGACCCGCGGAGATGGCAGCCAGGCCAAGGCGCTCGAGACCCAGGCAGCTCATGATGTTCTTCCAGGCACGGCCTTCGCCGCCGAACAGATTCCTGGCGGGAACACGGACGTTATCGAAGAACACTTCATTGGCATGGGTGGTGCGGCGACCCAGCATTTGCAGAGGACGGACCGTAACGCCCGGGGCTTTCGCATCGACCAGCAACGTGCTGATGCCTTGATGGCGACCACCTTCCCGGTCGGTACGCGTGATGACGACAAAATAGTCTGCCACGTGGCCGCAGGTAATCCAGACTTTGTTACCGTTCAGGATGTACTCATCACCGGCAGGTTCCGCATAGGTCTTGAGGCCTGCCACGTCGGAGCCAGTACCCGGTTCGGACATACACAGTGCCAGCTTCGCCTTGCCGGAAATGATCTTCGGAATCAGTTCCTGCTGCATCTCGGGCGTACCGAACTTGGCGATATGCATGCCCGCGTATACCGCCGAAGTCGTAATCGCTTGCGCGATGCCCGTGTAGTAGTAGCCAAGCGTTTCAAGGAGAACAGTGATGTCGCGGTACGAGCCGCCCATCCCGCCAAGGTGCTCGGGGTAGAACAGTCCGATATAGCCTGCGTCCGCCAGTGCCTCGTAGGCCTCGAGCGGGAATTCGCGGGCTTCGTCCATCTTCCGGACTTTTTCCCACGGCAGGACCCGATTGAGCAGGTCGAGGACGCCCTCACGCATCATCCGCTGGTCTTCAGTCAGCCCGACAGTATTAATCAACGACATTGTTATCTCCTAGCTACTATGAATTTCGCAACAGCATGGGGCCGCAGCGCAGTGGCTGAGCTATGCGCCCCCCGGTTGATGCTGGTTAAGAAAGTTACCTACTTGCTGGGCCGCGCTGCGAACAGAGGACCGTCCTTGTACTGCAGAACCACCATTTCGACTGCTTGACCAATCTTCAGAGTCGCCCCGTTGTCTTCAACGAGGCGACATGCCAGGCGAATCCCACAATCGAGATCCACGATTCCGCATGCGTAGGGGGCCTCGGCAGCGAATACAGCGGGCGCGGCGTGAATGCGCGTCCATGAGTACAGCGTCCCTGTAGTGCCCAAGGCCTTCCATTCCATCTGCGTCGACCAGCAATGCGGGCACACGAGCTTTGGCGGGAACGTTGTCTTACTGCAATCGGTACATTGGGTGGTAACCCAACTGCCCTTTGCCAGTTGTGACCAGAATTCCCTGGTGAATTCGGATTCACGCGGCGGGTATGCACGCTCGCCATCGACAATCAGTGCTTCGAGGGTCATTGCTTTGCCTCCATAACGTGAATCATGGCCGCGTTGTAGTTGCCGAGTTCGCCTGTAGCCAAGCCGAACTGCGCATTCCTGACCTGGCGCTCCCCTGCCCTTCCTCGCAACTGTTCTGCAAGTTCCACATAGTTGTAGAGCGACGTGACGTACGCAGGGTGGCCACGGGACGTCAAACCACCAGATGTCGAGATGGGAATGCGGCCACCGAGACGTGTCTCCCCATTGAATGCCGCGCGTGCACCTTGCCCCTTGGGAATCAGCCCGATTGCCTCACTCACTAGCACTTCAACAATCGTGCACGGCGCGTACAGTTCGGCGACATCGACGTCTTTTGCACTAATGCCAGCTTGCTCGTAAGCCGTAGCAGCCGCCTGTCTCGCCGACTCGAATGCGATCATGTCATTCGGGACGTCGCTGATTTGATGGCTGCCATCGTGGAAGAAACCACGTCCTTTTACGAGCACGTACGGTCGCCCGATCTCGCGAGCAACTTCCTCGCTAGCCAGAACCAGGCAGGCCGCACCATCGCCACGCGGCGGAACGTCATAGAGCCCAAGCGGCTCGACGATGGGGCGCTGTTGAACGACTTCGTCCAACGTTACCGGCTTGCGATACTGCGCTAGCGGGTTCATGGACGCATGGAATCGGTTCTTTACAGCAACCGAGCAGAGTTCCTCCTTTGTGGCGCCGTGCTCATGCATGTAGCGCATGGCGTCCATCGCATACCATGCGATGGGCGTAAAGCCGGCCGACGTATGGAAATCAACATCACCCGTCGTCCGCATGCTGCTCATCATGTGTTCGGCAGCAGAGACAGCGCTCTCCATGTTGATACCGAGCGCAAGCGACACCTCAGACCTTCCCAGCATGATGTCGTTGCACGCCTGGTCAAACGCCAAGGCTGCGGTCATGCCGTTGCCCATTACCTCCATGACGTTACCCCGGCATGACAACCGAAGCTGCCCCATGAGGAACGTGTGGAAGTACTTCTGGCGTGTGTATGGACGAGGAAGCGTGAAAACCAGGCTCTGGATATCCTGCTTGTCGACTCCGGCATCCTTGACTGCCTCGACAACAAGGCGGGTCATGATTTCGTGCTCCAGTGTCTGGAGCGCTGCATCATCTGCTGTCTGGTGACGCCCCACCGGGATCGCACTGGCGCCAATGATTGCTACGTTTCTGGTCATATGCTTGCGTGGCTGATTCAATCCTGTTTGACACCAAACGCGCCGGATGCGCTGAGTTCGGCGATCTGGCTGTCGCTGAGCTTCAGGACATCCTTCAGCACTTGTTCAGTGTCTGCACCCACGGCCGGCGCGGCCGTGGCGCCGCGTGCGGGTGTGCGACTCAGCCTGAGTGGCGTGGAGATGTTCGGAATCCAGCCTTTCACCGGATGTTCAATGCGGGTAACCAGTTGTCGAGCGGCAGCTTCGTCAGACGATAGTGCTTCTGACAACGTCTTTACTTGCCCACTCGGGACACCTGCCGCACGCAGCTTCGGCTGCCAATAGCGCCACGGATGCTTGCCGAACTCCTCCGCCATGAGCTTGAATAGCTCGTCACGTCGCTCCAGGCGATTGGCGCGCTTCGAAAGCACGGGGTCGTGAGCGAGATCGGGTCGCTCCAGCACCTGCTCGAACAGACGAACAAAGATTCCGTCATTGCCGCAGTTGATGTAGAACGGCACGTCCTGACAGTGGAACACGCCCGAAGGGCACGTATCGGGGCTGGTATTTCCGTTACGCTGAGGTTCATAGCCGGTGGTCAAATGCTGCATGGCTGCGAACCCGGTCATCAGAATGGCGGTGTCAAAGAGTGCCACCTCGACAAACTGACCTTCACCATCCCTCTGGCGCCCGAGCAGCGCAAGAAGAATCGCGTTGGTGGCCATCATGGCGGTACTGATATCCATCACGGCGGCGCCGGTTCGGACTCCCTGGCGATCCGAGTAGCCGTTCATCGAGATGAAACCACTCTCAGCTTGCGCGATAGGGTCGAACCCGAGGCGGTCCGCATAGGGCCCGGTGCGCCCATATGCAGAGACCGAGCAGTAAATCAGTCGCGGATTAATCTCCCGACAGGTTTCGTAGTCCAGCCCGAAACGCTCCATGACGCCGGTCGAGAAGTTCTCGACCAGCACATCCGCTTCGGCAATCAGGGCCTTCGCGAGCGCAAGGCCCTCAGGGGACTTCATATCGATGCCAATGCTGCGCTTGTTGCGGTTGGTCCACAGATAGGGAGCACCTTGCGCAGGAATTTCGGGGTCCATGGGCGGGTAGTAGCGGAAGTCATCTCCCTTTACAGGAGCCTCCACTTTGATGACATCTGCGCCAAAGTCAGCCAATGTCATGGTCGCCAGCGGCCCAGCGACAAAGTGCGTGAAATCAACCACACGGACGCCATCCAGGACGCCCTTCCCTTTCGAGGACGTTGCCTCGTGCTGCGGTAACGACTCAACTCGAGCTCGATCAAACACGCGTATCTCCTGTTCCAGCGGCTGCTGTTCAACCGCCTCAAATTTGTCCCACCCGAAGACGCCGGCGCGGGGCCGCCATTCATGACGTTCACGCGGTCGTACAATCGCGCACATCCTAGTTGGTTGATCCGTTGAATGGTTCTACCAAACTATTCTAGTGAGCTGGAAGCGAAGTCGTCAATGGGTATCGATCCCTGACGTGCAAGAGCGTGCGTGTGGAGGTTTGGGAGAGTCCCTGCAAGCGGGCCGATGTATGACCCAGTTCCGCGCCAAATCGTGCTTCCCTCGGCCAGAAGCCTTTTCCCGAGGGTTATCCCTGATTTCACAAGGCACTCGTTCAAATACAATTGGCTCAACCTATTTGGTTGAACCAATAATGGAATGACGAAGTCTTGGTGGCGTTCCGGAATACCGCAGGTAAGGTAACCCGCGCTTCGGATGGTCTCAGACGGCGACGGGCCTTTTTTGGAAAGCGCCGCACCGGCCATCGAATTTCTCGAAAACTATTGCGGTTCTCGATCTTGTGGAGAAAATTGGTGTCGACGCTTTCGGGCTAGTCGACACCTCTCGGCTACGAGGTCAACCTCACCGCGCCGTCGCTGTGCCTGTGCAGGGTCAAGCCAGCCAGTTCTTGATGTTGGCACTCATGACCGCAGTGGAAATCCCATAGCGATCGTGCAGCGTAGGCAGTGCGCCTGCATCCAGGAATTTGTCAGGCAACGCGATCTGACGGAATGGAACGGCAACTCCCGCTGTCATGAGGGACGTGGCCACAGCCTCTCCCAGGCCACCGATGGTGGTATGGTTTTCCGCCACGATTACGAGGCGGCCTGCCCTGCTGGCTTCCCGCACGATGGTTTCGGTATCGAGCGGCTTGATCGTCGGCACATGCAGGACCGCCACGCCCACGCGATCGGCTTCCAGCGCCTTGGCCACTTCCAGTGCGCGCATCGTCATGATTCCCGACGATATGATCAGCACTTCGGCGCCATCGCGCAGCAACTTGGCCTTCCCCAATTCGAACTTGTAGTCATACTCGTCCAACACCACCGGCACATTGCCACGCAGCAGCCGCGCATAAACGGGACCGTCATGTGCGGCGATGGCCGGCACCATCTGTTCGATATCGATGGCGTCACACGGGTCGATCACGGTCATGTTCGGCATCGCGCGCATCAGCGCCAGGTCTTCCGCCGCCTGGTGGCTCGGTCCATAGCCCGTGGTCAGGCCTGGTAGTGCGCAGACGATCTTGACGTTGAGGTTGTCCTCAGCGATGGTCTGGTGCATGAAGTCATAGGCGCGCCGTGTGGCAAATACCGCGTAAGTGGTCACGAACGGCACGGCACCTTCATGAGCGAAGCCAGCGGCCGCACCCATCAGCAGTTGCTCGGCCATGCCCATCTGGTAGTAGCGCTCCGGGTATGCCTTGGCAAAGAGATGGAGGTCGGTGTACTTGCCGAGGTCGGCCGTCATGCCAATGATGTCGGCCCGCTGCGCAGCCAGTGCCGTCAGCGCATGACCGAATGGTGCCGCGCGCGTAGCCTGTCCTTCGGCAGCAATCGAGGCAATCATCGCCGAGGTCTTGAGCCGGGTCTTGCCGGTCTGAATGGTATTGCTCATGCTTGTCTCCCGGCTTCCAGCGCTTGCAGCGCCAATTGCCATTCGTGGGCTTCCACCCGGATAAAGTGATTCTTCTCGCGCTGTTCCAGGAACGGCACGCCACAGCCCATGCGCGTATCGCAAACGATCATGCGTGGCTGCGGCTCGGTGTGGGCACGTGCGTTGTCGAACGCCTTGGCCACCGCATCGATATCGTTGCCGTCCACACGCTGCACATACCATCCGAACGCTTCGAGCTTCGGCACCAGTGGCTCGAACGCCAGGATCTGCGTCGACGGCCCGTCAGCCTGCTGGTTGTTCACATCGACCATGGCGATCAGGTTATCGAGTTTCCAGTGGCTGGCAGACAGGATGCCCTCCCAGACCGATCCTTCGTCGAGTTCGCCATCCGAGAACAGCGTATAGACAAAGGCGTCCGAATTCTTGCGCTTCAGCCCCAGGCAACGGCCCACGGCGATCGTCAGGCCCTGGCCCAGGGAACCGCCCGACATTTCCATGCCCGGCGTGTAGCTGGCCATGCCTGACATCGGCAAGCGGCTGCCGTCACTGCCATACGTTTCAAGTTCTTCCGCCGGCAGGATGCCAGCCTCGAGCAGCGCGGCGTACAGCGCGATGGCGTAGTGTCCGTTCGAGAGCAGGAAGCGGTCGCGCCCTTCCCATTCGGGATCTTCGGGGCGGTACTTCATGGCACCGAAGTACGCAACGGCCAGCACATCGGCAATGTCCAGCGCCTGGCCAACATAGCCCTGCCCTTGTACTTCGCCCATCAGGATGGCATTGCGCCGGATGCGATAGGCGCGTTCGGCCAACGACACTGGCGTGTCGAGATTGGTACGACTCATGATGACTCCAGGGGAAAAAATTCAGCGGTTGACGGCCTTGGCCGGCACCAGGAAGACCAGCAGCGCGCCGCAGACGACCGTTGCCGAGATAAACATCAGGCCAGCAGTGGACTTGCCGGTCAGATCGTTGAGCCAGCCCACAATCGCCGGCGAGAAGAAGCCCGCGAGGTTGGCCACGCAATTCACCGCCGCGATGCCTGCTGCGGCAGACATGCCGCCAAGCAAAGCGGTGGGCAGCGCCCAGAACTGGGACGACGAAGTCATGATCCCGGCCGCCGCGATGCACAGACAGACAATCGCAGCCGTGACACTGCCCAGCAGCGGCAACGTAGCGAAGCCAATTGCCGCAACCAGCATCGGAATGGCCAGATGCAGGCGGCGCTCACGACGTTGGTCGGCGGACCGGCCGATCAACGGCAGCGCAACAATGGCACACAGGTATGGCACCGCGGTCAGGATACCCACCCAGAGCGGGTCGACCACGCCGGTCTTGCGGATAATGGTCGGCAGCCAGAACGTGAGGCCATACTGGCCCAGCACCACGCAGAAGTAGATCGCGGCCATCAGCCACAGACGACGGTCGGACATGAAGGCGCGGATCGATACGTGTTGCACCTTCTGTGCGTTGTCGCCCTCGACATTACGCTGCAGCAGCGCCTTCTCCTGGTCGGTCAGCCACTTGGCGCCCTGGATGCCGTTATCGAGATAGAACAGGATGGCGATGCCCAGCAGCAGCGATGGCACAGCCTCGATCAGGAACAGCCATTTCCAGCCGGCCAGGTCGTGCACGCCGTGCAGCGCATGCATGATCCAGCCCGACAGCGGCCCGCCGACGATACCTGCCAGCGGAATGGCCATGAAGAACATCGACAATGCCTTGGCGCGCCGTTCAGAGGGAAACCAGTACGTCAGGTACAGGATCACGCCCGGTGCGAAGCCCGCCTCGGCCACCCCGAGCAGGAAGCGCAGTACGTAGAATTGTGTGGGAGTACTGACAAACGCGAAGCCCGCCGAGATCACGGCCCACGTCAGCATGATGCGCGCCAGCCAGTTGCGTGCGCCAACCTTGTGCAGGATGACGTTGCTTGGCACTTCGAAGATAAAGTAGCCGAGGAAGAAGATGCCTGCGCCCAGGCCGTAGATGGTCTCGCTGAACTGCAGGTCACCAAGCATCTGCAGCTTGGCAAAGCCCACATTGACACGATCCAGATACGCGCCCAGGTAGCACAGCATCAGGAACGGAATCAGGCGCCGCATCACCTTGCCATAGGTGCGCGATTCGAATGACGCCTGATCGGCGCGCGGCATCACCGCGTCGGCCTCAATGGCCGACGCTGCGTATTTCGTCTTCATGGAATGTCTCCTGCCTGTGCCCCGGGTGGTCCCGGGTGCGTTGACATGGTGTTGCGGCCCCCCGACCTGCAGGCCGCAGGGCTTCAGTGGATCAGCATGCCGCCGTTGACGTCGAGCGTGATGCCAGTCAGGTACGAGGACAGGTCGCTGACCAGGAACAGGCAGGCATTGGCCACATCGGCGGCGTCGCCCAGCCGGCCAAGCGGAATGCCCTTGATGATGTCGGTGCGCATCTCCGGCGTCAGCTTGTCGCCGGTGATATCGGTCTGGATCAGACCTGGCGTCACCGAGTTCACGCGAATATGGTCGCCGCCGAACTCGCGTGCCATGGCCTTGGCCAGGCCCAGCACGCCGGCCTTGGCCGCACTGTAATGGGGGCCGCCAAAAATGCCGCCACCGCGTTGCGCCGATACCGACGACATGCAGACGATACTGCCGCGCTTCTGCTCCTTCATTTGCGGCAACACCGCTTGGGACATGTACAGCGTGCCACGCAGGTTCACATCAACCACCGCATCGAAGTTGGCGGCGCCGATATCGAGCGTACGGATCGGCTGCGTGATGCCGGCGTTGTTGATCAGGCCATCAATGCGACCATAGCGCTCCACCGTAGCGTGGACGGCGGCGTCGCACGACGCCTTGTCAGTCACATCGCAGCGCAGGCCGAGATGGCCCTCGCCCAGATCAGCCGCCGCCGCTTGCGCCGCTTCGAGCTGCAGGTCGACGATAACGACCTTTGCCCCTTGCTCCGCCAGCGCCCGGGCCGTGGCCTTGCCGATTCCGCGCGGCGATGCGGCTCCCGTGACGATGACTACCTTGTTCTCGACCAGCATCTCGTGTCTCCTTTAGTTCGACTTGACGATGGCTAGAGTTTTGTCGCTGGCGGAGCGCCGATCAATGCATTCGGCCTCAACTATCGTTGAGAAATTTTCAGATATCGAGGGTTATGGAGCAGCAGGAAAACCCTAGGCTGCGGTGCCGTCCTGCGGACGGTTGACCTCACGGTCGAGCCAGGCCAGGAAGCGCTCCACACGAGGCAGGTCGGCGTTCTGTGCGGGATAGACAACGTGATGGCTGGCCACCTCCACGGCGTATTGCGCTTCGAAGACTGGCACCAGAGTGCCTTTGCGCAGCATCACCGACGCCAGCAGCGAGCTTTCCAGCGCCACGCCAAGGCCTAGCGCGGCGGTTTCCAGCGACATGTAGGAGCGGTCGAACGAGAAATCGAAGGTCTTCTGTGCAGCCTGCACGCCGAAGCGTGCGAACCACTGCTGCCAGCGCACCAATGGGGTTTCGGAATTGATCAGCCGGCGATCAATCAGGTCGACAGGATCGCGTACCGGATGCTTGCGCAAATATTCCGGCGAAGCCAACGGCAGGATCCGTTCATGGCGCAGGCTTTTGACTTCGAGATCGCGCCAGTGTGCATGGCCATGCCGTACGTCGATGTCATAGAAGCCCGCGGTGAAAGACACGTCTTCATACGAGCAAGACAGGTTCAACTGTATGTCACCGTTATCGGCCTGGAACGACTCCAGCCGCGGCAACAACCACATCAGCCCAAAACTGGGACTGGTATGCACGCGCAGGATGTCAATGGCCGACGGGGTGGACGCACGTTCCGTGGCGCGATTCAGCTCTGCAATCACGCCGGTCACGTCGCGCAGATACTGCTCACCAACTGGTGTCAGAACCAGTCCGCGTCCCTGCCGGAAGAACAGCGATTGCCCAATGACATCTTCCAGATTGCTGAGCTGGTGACTCACCGCCGATGCAGTAAGCCCCAACTCCTCTGCCGCCTTGCCGACGCTCTTGTTGCGGGCAACACTTTCGAAGGCGAGGATTGCCTTCATGGGCGGGATGCGCATCTGGATCACCGGCGAATGGTCGGAGTGCCATTATGCCAAAGCGGACGACGTGCAAAAAACTACCCGTGTTGAGGCACGTAGAGTGCGCTTGATTCCGTGAAATCCAGCAATCCTTCTCGCCCAAACTGCCGCCCGATTCCGGATTCCTTGTTCCCACCGAAGGGCACGAGCGGATCCACGCCGACGTGCCGATTGATCCAGACCGTTCCGGCATCCAGTTGGCGCGCCACCTGCTCTGCATGCGCGATATCTTCGCCCCAGACAGAAGCACCGAGCCCTAGCGATGTTGCGTTGGCACGCGCAATCGCTTCTTTATCCGTGCCAAAGGAAAGAATCGGAAGTACCGGCCCGAACGTCTCGTTGTCCACGAGCGTACTGCCCTCTGCCAACCCGGTGACAATGGTTGGCTCGATAAAGTATCCGGGTCGGTCGATGATCTTGCCGCCGGCGATCACCCGTGCAGATGGATCTGCGGATACCTCGCCTAGCACGCGCCTGACAGATTCAAACTGTGCGGCGTTCTGCAAGGGCCCCAGCTCCGTGGAGGGATCGAATCCCTCGCCAACCTTGACGCCATTTGCCAGATCGGTCATGCGTCGTGCCAGGCGGTCATGCAGGGACTCATGCACGTACAGACGCTTGATTGCCATGCAAACCTGACCGCTATTCACAAACGCTGCCGCGAAAAGCGCGGGAGCAATGCGCTCGATATCCGCGTCTTGTCTCACGATGCATGCGTCGTTTCCGCCCAGTTCGAGTGTCAGGCGTTTGAGCGAGTTCGCACCGGTTGCCATGACACGCTTTCCGGTCGCCACGGATCCGGTCAACGTGATTTTTGCCACGTCGGGGTGGCTGCAGATGGCCTCTCCGAGGTCGTTGCCGCCATTTACGATGTTCAATACACCGGGCGGGAATATATCCGCCGCATACTGCCCAAGTCGCAAGGTCGCCAGCGGCGTGTACTGGGACGGCTTGAGTACGATGGTGTTGCCCGTGTAGAGGGCATGCGTGATCTTCGGGACTGCCAAGCCGATGGGCACGTTCCACGGTGCAATCGCCCCAACCACACCCAACGGTCGATGGCGAAGCAGGATGCGATACGCGTCGTCCTCGCGCAGCAGTTCATCGCCAATATCGATTGTGAGCATCGCTTCGAGAAGCATCGCGGCCCGCGCGACTTCCGTCCGGGTCTGGGCGAGTGGGCGCCCCTGCTCCAGCGTCAGCAATGCAGCCAGTTCCTCGACATGTTCACGCAGTAGCGCCGCCAGCCGTTGCAGACGACGTCCCCGTTCTTCCGGTCGCAGTGCCGCCCACGCTGGTTGCGCGTGCCTGGCCAACTTGATCGCCTCATCCAGTTGAGCAGCAGATGCCACAGGCGCCACCGCACACGGCTCCGCCGTGGCAGGGTTGATGACATCCATTGTCCCGGCACCCTCCACGAGCCTGCCGCCAATCAGAAGCGCAACGGGATGGTTGACCAAATGGCCGGATACCGCCTTCGCCGATTTGTAGAGCATATGTGTACCCTCGACTCCGTCACTGACCAGGTACTGCAAGAAGACGCCCACTCACCTTGCCTTGAGCAAGGTCGTCCAGCGCATCGTTGACCATCGACATGGGACGTACCTGTAGCTTCACAGGCGAACTGATCTCGCGTTCCTGTATCAGTGCGAGCAGCAATCGCATCTCATCGACGGTTCCGACGTAGGAACCCTGAAGCGTTATGTTCCGCATGGGCAATAGCGCCGTCGATACCGACAGCGATCCGCCGAACAATCCGACCACAATGACCGTGCCGCCACGCGCGACACTTTCCAATGCACAACCGACGGTATTGGCCGAGCCCACGAAATCGATCACGGCGCGAATCCCGTCTGGTGCGGCCTTCCGCAAAGCAGTCGCCGCATCGGCGGAACGCAGGTTGACAACCGCGTGAGCACCAGCCGTGGTGGCATATGCCAGCTTTTCATCGTCGATATCGGCCACGACGACGTGAGCCGGCGTTACCGCAGACGCCAGCCCAAGCGCAGCAAGGCCAAGGCCTCCGGCACCGATCAGCACGAGGGTATCTTGCGGCATCAAAGGCGGCAGCTTGCGCAGCGCACTGTACGACGTCAATCCCGAGCACGCGCAAGTAGCGGCGAGTAGCGGGTCAAGCGACCCATAGTCCAACAGATATCGTTCATGCGGCACCATGACGTAGTCCGAGTACCCCCCCGGTCGCCGCGTACCCAACGCCCGGCCCCTCTCGCAATCGATCTCGCGGCCACTCCGGCAGTTCAGGCACTCACCGCACCCATGCCACGGGTAGACTACACATCGGGTACCGCGCGCAACGTTTGCGTCGGGGCCAGTTTCGTCGACCACGCCGACGATTTCGTGGCCCATGGTGAACGGCAGTTCGACCCCCACGCTGCCGAATTCGACACGCTTGCCGTTACCGAGGTCCAGCGCGCCTTCGCGGATATGTATATCGCTATGGCAGACACCACAGGCCTCAACCTTGACACGCACCTCGCTTCCGCGTGGCATCGGCGTCTCTCGCACGACTTCCTGAAGAGGCCGGCCCCATTCGACAATGTCATAACTTTTCATGTCGTCGCTCCGTTCACCGTTCTGACTGCTCGGTGGCCAGCAATGCATCGAGCATGCGGCGCACTTTCAGCAAGGTAGCGTCGGCGGCAATGGCAATCATCGGGGCTTGTGGCGTGGCGGAAATTACCGCTTGTTGTGCCTCGATGATCTCCCGGTCCTCCTCGAATGCACTTGCCACCTGCTGGGTAAGCTTGCGCGTGAGATCTTCTTCTTTCGAAGCGAAATCGTTACGAGCAGTTGCCCAGAAGTAGTGGGTCGTGGTCTCGTCGCACGGTGTCAGCGCGATAAACGTATGAAGCTTGATGGCGGTCGGGTCTTCGCTGTCATACCCGTCGCCCACCGGCGCAATGACTGAGTCCTGGACAAACAGGTTGCCCCGGATGTGCCAGACGTAATGATTGAAGCGGTCGACCTTTTCAGGCAGTTGGCCAAGCTCGCGGGCGAATGCCGGTGGCGCGCTGTCAGGCGTGGTAAAGCGAACCGAGACGGTCTCACCGCAGAAATCCGTTTCCGGGCGGACATTACCTTGCTTGCGGGTTCCAATCGACTTGTTATGGACAAACCCGAGATGAGAGAAATCAAGCAGGTTGTCGACAATCAGCTGTACATCCGACGCATAGCGGATGTAGCCACCTTCTTCGACACTCCAGCCAGCGCGATCGTGCCAATGCACGGGGCGGATACTTTCCGGATCCGCCTCTTCCGGCAGCCCCATCCAGATCCACACAAGGTTATTCCGGACCTCGACCGGGTAGCTGCGGACACGCAATTTGTCCGAGAGCTTCTCTTGCCCAGGTACCTCGACGCATCGGCCGGAGCAATCGAACAGCAGACCGTGGTACATGCAGCGAAGTTGGTCGCCTTCCTGTTGCCCCTTGGACAAAGGCGCAGCCCGGTGGCAGCACCTGTCTTCCAGTGCAACCAGCCGTCCGTCACCACGACGGTAGAACACGATGTCCTGTCCAAGCAGGCGACGCGACAGAAGTCGCTCACCTGGAAAATCCGCGTCCCATCCGGCCACATACCAGGCGTTGTTGAGGTACATAGAGTTGTCTCCTGTCATAGCGCTGCTGACCCATCGCCGGGTCGCGCGCTCTCTTGTTGAGGTTCAACTCACTCTATGTCCTGCGTAACCTGCTGTCTGCCACCCGCCTGGGTGACAAGCCGCCAATTACCGCACCATCCTGCGGGCTTCTTTCTGGCCAGGTAGCCAGGCTCCCCAGAAATCGAGGTATGCGACAACCAGTTCCCTTTGCGATGCGATACCGATGCGCTGATAGGCTCGCTTGACGTAACTCTTTATCGTATCGACGCTAACTCTCAAGTCCTGCGCAATTGCGGGCAAGGAATGGCCGAAAACGATTCGTGCGCAGACCTCGCATTCGCGCGCCGGCATATCGGCCTGCGCGCCGAAGCATTGTTCGGCGAGCACCAACGAAATGAAGGCGTCGGCAGGCCGCCGACGGATTGCCAGGGAGGCGGCATGGCGGTCTACCAGTGCCATGACGATTGGACCGGCCGCGACCAATGTCTCCACGTCGCTGAACTGAAAGGAAGAGCTTCCTCGCCACCGGAGCAGGCTTATGGCGAAAACACCGGCGCTACCTTTGTGACAGATCAGAAGCCTGTCTACCAGATGTGTGTAGACGAGATCGCGCAGGCGACTATCGGAGATATCGCCGCGCGTAAGTCTGGCATGCGTGAGGCTCGCTGAGGCAAGTTGATGGCGCGCCTGATGCAAGGCGGGGTCGATTGCCCAGAGTTTGTCGTGCGCATACGAATCGATGCGCGCGGCCGATTCAAAACGAAGCGGGTCGCTGATGGCTACGACATCGACGCCGTCATCGGCAACCCGATAGCATGCACAGAAGTCAACTCTGCAAATGCCGTCGACGAGCAAGTCGAGTTGCGCGCCAAACGAGTCGGTGCCAATTGCCGCGATCGCATTGGCGACGCGCTCACTCTGGAAAACACTTACATCCATTGAGCTTCTCCAAATACGTTGGAGCAAGGCCGGACGCCGATGCACTCCTGCGTAAAGCGGAGCAAGCCGCTTACTGGCCGCGGGAGAGACGTTTCCCCGCTGCACCAACACACACACACGAGATGAGCATCAATGCGGCCACGATTGCCATTCCCATCGGCAAGCTATGGAAGTGGCCTTGCGCCTTGCCAATGTACATCGGTGCGAGCCACCCACCAAACAGGGCACCAAAGGAACTGATAAGTGCAATGGCGGCAGGACGGACGTTGGTCGACAGGTAGGTCTGAGGAATTGACCAGAAGATCGCCAGGGAAGAGTACACGCCAATATTTGCAAGCATGAATCCGATCAGTGCAGCAGTGGCGCTTTGCGATGTGGCAATGAGAGCGAATCCGAGCGCCGCGATGACCATGCATGCGACTGTGTGCCACACACGTTCCTTCATTTTGTCGGAACGACGCGACAAATAGGTCATGCCAATTACCCCGGCGAGCGGGGGCACTGCCGCGACGAAACCGATGATGGACAGCGCAATGCCATGACCGTGCATGATTTGCGGCAACCAGATGCCCAGCGTCGCATTGCCGCAGAAGATGCCGATGTAGCCGACGGCTAGAACCCAGAGCACCGGACGACGCAGCAAGGTTCCAAGCTTCGCGGATTCCTCGTGCCTGGTAGTTGCCTCGCGGTCGATCTGGGCTTGCAGCCATTCGCGCTCCGAGGGTTTCAGCCACGTTGCCTGATGGGGCCGGTCGGTGAGGTAGAAGATGCCAATCACACCAAGACACACTGCCGGGAGCCCTTCAAGCACAAACAACCATTTCCACCCAGGTATTCCGAAGACGCCGTCAAGCCGCAGAATCGCTCCGGACACAAGCGATGCAAGGATGTACGCCGACGGAACCGCATAGGTGAATGCGGCGTTGTAGCGAGCCCGATAGCTTTGAGGAATCCAGTAGCTCAGGAACAGGAAGACGCCGGGCGTCAATCCGGCTTCGGCCATGCCAAGCAGGCCACGCACCAGATAGAAGCTGTACGGACCCGTCACGAATGCCATGGATACGGTGACCAGGCCAAACAGCATCGCGATGCGCGTCAGCGTAATGCGGGCCCCGTACCTGGCGAGCGCCAGATTGCTGGGAACCTCGAATAGCGAATAGCCAAGGAACAGGATGCCCACTCCTACCCCATACATCTGCGGCGTCAGGCCAAGTTCCTTGTTCATCGAGAACGATGCAAACCCCAGGTTGCCCCGATCCAGTACCGACACGATGTATAGCGCGATCACGTACCACATCAGGCGCCGCCCCACCTTCCTGACAATGGCATCTCCTGAAGCCTTGTCGATAACTGGGTGACTGACTGCCTTCAGCGAGGCATGAATGGGGGGCGACGATACTTCCATCTTGTCTCCGAATCTCTTTTGGTGGGACCACTTTGGTGGGGACACTATAGAAAAATTGCTTCGCCAAACGATAGTCGGGTAAGTCCCTAGACGCATCTTCACAATGGCACAGAGAGCACATTGCGCGGGAGAGTCGGCCTTGTAAATGGTCAGGCCTACCAAAATTCAGGGTAATTCAGGCTCAGAATTCAGGGTTTCTACCGATTTCTGCCATTCCGTCTGCACCTACAATTGGTCCTACCAGATTGGATTACCAAAAAAGGACCTCACAATGCTTTCACGCGAAGACAACGAACTGCTGGTGCGCGTCGGCCAAGGGACGGCCATGGGCACCCTGATGCGGCTGTACTGGATTCCATTTCTCAAGGCATCGGAAGTAACAGCTGGCGGTCAGCCGTATCGCGTGAGGCTGCTTGGCGAAGACCTGGTCGCGTTCCGGGACAACAGCGGGAACGTCGGCCTGGTGGACCACGCCTGCCCGCATCGCGGGGCGCCGATGATCTTCGGCCGCAACGAAAATGACGGTTTGCGCTGCGTCTATCACGGCTGGAAATTCAAGGTCAGCGGCCAGTGCGAGGAAATGCCGTGCGAGCCTGCGGACAGCCCGATGTGCAAGCGCATGAAAATCAAGGCCTACCCGGTCAGGGAGCGCAACGGTGTGCTGTGGACTTATATGGGCCCCGACGCGGACAAGGCACCCGAGCTTCCCGACGTGGAATGGAATATGGTGCCGGAGGAGCAAGTCGCCATTTCCATGCGCGTCCAGGAATGCAACTGGCTGCAGGCGCTGGAGGGCGAGATCGATTCGGCCCATGCCGCGATTCTCCACGGCCGCGTTGGCGAAGGTGGCGTGATCAACCAATGGCGCCAGGCTCAGGATTTGAGCCCGACGTTTGAATGCGTGCAGCACGACGCTGGCATCAGCATCGGCGCACGGCGCAAGACGCCGGACGGCGACAACTACGTGCGTGTGAATCAGTTCCTGATGCCGTTCTGGACCTTGGTTCCGCCCCAATCCCAGTTCCCCGAGCTAAGCGGCCACGCCTGGGTGCCCATCGACGACGAGCACACGCTCTGCCTGATGTTCTCCTATCACCCGGCAAAGCCGTTCTACGAGCGCACCCGGAAGCTGTTCAAGGAAGGTCATAACGGCCGCGAGACTGGCCACCATTCGGACGGTGCATTCGAGAAGCGGCCGGTAACCGAGCCGTATCACACCTACTGGAGCCAGTACAACCGCGGCAACGCCTATCAGTTCGACTACAAGTCGCAGGTGGAAAAATACAACTCAGGGATGCCGGGCCTGTGGATTCAGGATGCGGCATGCCAGTCCGGCACGACGCCCATCCTCGATCGCAGCAAGGAACATCTGGGCACCAGCGACTCCGGAGTTGCCCGTATGCGGCGCGTGTTGCTGGAGGCCGCAAAGAAACTGGCGGCGTCGGGCGAGCGTCCGCCATCGACCAATTTGCCTGGCGCATTCCGCTGGCGCGCAGTGTCGTTGACCATCCCCCTGGGCGGCGACTGGATGAAGCTGGGTGAAGACGCAATGCGTGCGGAGCCGGGCAAGGACTTTGGCTACACGCCCTGATACGTCCCCAATACGCCACCAATGCGTCCCCGCTAAGTAGCACTGGATATGAGCATGAACACCTCGCTGATTGAAGTTCGCCTGAAGCGAATCACCTTCGAAGCAGAGCGCATCTCTTCGTTTGACTTCGTTTCCGCTGACGGGAAGCCCCTGCCGGGGTTCCACCCTGGCGCCCACATTGACCTGCATCTCCAGCCAGGGATGATTCGCAGCTATTCCCTGGCCAATGCGGCGTCGACAGACCCGGCGTATTACCGCGTCGCCGTCCAGCGCGAACCCGACGGCCGAGGTGGCTCACGCTGGACCCATGACAAGCTTCGCGTGGGAGACAGATTGTGGGCAACGCCGCCTGCCAACGACTTCCCGCTCGATGAACGCGCCTCAAGCGCCGTATTCTTTGTCGGCGGCATCGGGATTACGCCCGTCCTCCCGATGATTCGCCGGCTCGACGCGCTAGGGTGCGACTGGCAGTTGATGTACGCAAGCCGCTCGGCTGGCGAAACCGCCTTTGCCGACGAGCTTCAGCGGATCGACGCGGGACGCGGCCGCGTTCGCCATTTCCACGATTCAGAACCCGCCCAGCGGTTGGATATCAGCGCTACCGTGGAAGCGCTCCCGCTTTCGACGCACGTATATTGCTGTGGCCCGACGCGCATGATTGACGACTTCCTGGCCGTCACACAGGCGCGAGACCCCGCCACGGTCCACTATGAGCGCTTCTCCGCCACGCAGCAGGCAGCCACCGAAGGCGGCTTCGATGTGGTGCTGCACAAGAGCGGCACGAAGTTCCGTGTGGAGCCCGGCAAGACCATCCTCGACGTGCTGTTGGATAATAACGTTGCGGTGCCCTATTCCTGCTGCAACGGCGTTTGTGGAAGCTGCCGGACCGAAATCATTGACGGTCAGGCCGACCATCGGGACGACTTCCTGAGCGACGAAGAGAAACAAGCCAACCAGGCAATCATGGTTTGTTGCTCCGGCGCGCGCTCGAAGACGCTGGTGCTTGATCTTTGATGGCGGGAGTCAGGGCCAAGGAAGTACCAAAGAACGGCCAATGGAAAGCAAATCATGAACCAAGCACACGAAGCAACCGCTGAATCGCGCGCCAGCGTCGGAACGAACGTGATCGCCGGCATCCTGGCATACCTGCAGGACCGGCGCCTGCAGCCAGGCGACCGTTTGCCGTCGGAGCGCGACCTGGCCGAGCGGCTCGGCGTTGGCCGAAATGCGGTTCGTGAAGCGCTTGCAACGCTCGTCACGCTTCGGGTGGTCGAGTCGCGTCCCAATTCCGGCGTTTATCTGCGCCACATGTCCCGCGAGAGCAGTTTCGAGGCGCTCGTGCTGTTGACCGATATCGGAGCGACCCCCACCCCGACGGAGATCACGGAGACCATGGAAGTGCGAGCGCACCTTGAACTGCTCGCCGTCAGCCTGGCTTGCCAGCGTCGGACCGACGAGGACCTGGCTCGCATGGAAGCCATCCTCGCCAGGACCGACGAAACACTCGAGGCAAACGGCAACATCGCGGAAATGGATACGGACTTCCATATCGCCGTGGTCGACGCTGCCCATAACTCGGTGCTGGTTCGCACGCTCAATGCGTTCTACCGGTTTACGGCCCGCCGCAGGGCAGTGCTGTTTGAAGACCATACCCAAGGTCTGGCATCGGCACGCGAGCATAGGCAGATGCTCGAGCACATCCGCAACCGCGACATCTCGAAAGCTGAACGCCTGATTCTGCAGCACATGGACCGGGCCACAACTTACTGGTCCAGCTACCTGGAAACCTGACCCAAGCGGCCAAGCGAGCCGCAGCCCACAACTAGGAGACAAATCATGCGCACCCGGCCTTTGCACCTGCGTGCAATGCTCTCGTTCGCCCTTTTTTTGCTGTCACCCCTCGTTTCAGCAAAGGAATACCCCGAAAAGCCAATCCGGCTCGTCGTCCCGTACGCTGCCGGCGGCAGCACCGACCAGCTTGCCCGCATCATCCAGAAACCGATGAGCGAGTACCTGGGACAGCCGGTTGTCGTGGAGAACAAGCCGGGCGCGGGCGGCGCCATCGGCACGGACCTTGTGGCCAAGTCTGCCCCGGACGGATATACGCTCGTCTTTGGAAACTCGGGCCCCAACGCCGTCATCCAGTTGATGCGCAAGGTTCCCTACGACTCACTGCGCGACTTGCGCCCCATCTCGACGGTTGCCATTTCACCCATGATTCTGGCGGTCCCAGCGGACAGCCCGGCGCGCTCGATGAAAGAGTTCCTTACCTATGCCCGCAGGCAAGGTGCGTCGTTGAACATCGGCTCGGTAGGCAACGGCTCGCTCTCTCACCTCACGAGCGAGTACTTCAACGAGATGGCCGGCCTGAAGATGCAGCACATCCCCTACAACGGTGGAGCGCCGTTGATGTCGGCATTCCTCGGCGGCCAGGTTCAGGCCGCCTTCGTAACCGGCCTGGATGGCGCCGTCATGGTTGGCTCGGGCAAGGTCCGCTACCTGGCCGTCGCGACACCCGGCAGGACCGAAGTGGTACCTGGTCTTCCTGCGATTGCCGAGGACGTACCTGGATTCACAAGCCAGGCATGGTTCGGCGTGCTGGCTCCCAAGGGAATTCCACCCGACGTGGAGAAGAAACTGCGCGACGCCATCGTCAAGGCGGTCGCACAGCCCGACGTTCGCAAGATATTCATCGAACGCAAGGTCGAGCCTCGCAGTGGTAGCGCCGAGGACTTGCAGAAGCTCATCCGCGACGAAGTGGGGCAATGGAACCCCGTCATCACGAAATACAACATTCACCTCTGATCCGGACCCGACATGCTTGAAAACCTCGAAGCCGATTTCCCCGCTCACGTGCCCCGCCCCGCTGGCGCCCCCACTGCGCTTGCCGGTCTCCGCGTAGTGGACTTCACCCACTTCATTGCCGGCCCGTTTGCCACGATGATGCTGGCCGACATGGGTGCTGACGTGATCAAGATCGAAGCGCCTGGCCGCGGCGATGACTTCCGTCAGTACCCTCCTGTCCACGCTGAACTGGGCCAGGGCGCGCCCTTTCTCTGGTCGAACCGCAACAAGCGAAGCATTGCCATCGACCTGAAAACCCCTGAAGGCCTCAAGGTTGCGCGTGAGCTGGTCGCCAGCGCGGACGTTGTTGTCGAAAATTTCTCGACGGGGGTCATGGAGCGTTTCGGGCTCGATTACGCGAGCCTCAAAGGCGACCACCCTCGCCTGGTCTATTGCTCGGTCTCGGCGTACGGCCGGAGCGGCGCTTACTCGGACCGCCTCGGCTTCGACCCTATTGCGCAGGCCGAAAGCGGATTCGTTTCGATGAACGGGTACGCCGACCGCGAAGGCGTGCGCGCGCTGTCGCCGGTGATGGATATCAGCACAGCCATGATGGCTTGCAACGCCATCCTGGGCGCACTGCTGTCGCGCGAGAAATCCGGCAAGGGCCAGGCCATTGAAATTGCGCTCTTCGATAACGCAGTGCTGATGACCGGCTACGCGCCGATGCAGCATCTGTTCAGCGGCGCTGACCCGCAACGGCATGGCAATACGAGCCCCGACACGTGCCCGTCTGGCGTTTTCAAGGCCAAGGACCGCGCGTTCTACATCAACTCCGGCAACAACGGCATCTTCCAGCGCCTGATGACGCAGGTCATTGGCCGCCCGGACCTCGCCGCCGACCCCGACTATGCAACCGGTGACCTGCGCCGCGCGCGCCGCGAAGCGCTGTTCGGGATCCTGGACCAGGCATTCGCGGAGCACCCATGGAGTCATTGGCAGGGCCTCATGCGCAAGGCCGGCGTTCCTAGCGGTGAAGTCAGAAGCGTCGGCGATGCAATTCGCTCGCCGGAGGCGCGCGAGAGTTGCATCGTCAGCCGCATCGCGCATCCCAAGGTTGGGTGGGTGCCGAATATCGCCTCACCGATTCGCTATAGCGATACGCCCATGGTCGACCCCAAGCCGGCCCCCGCTGTGGGCCAGCACACGCTTGAAGTACTGCGCGACGTGCTCGGTTACGACGACAGCCAACTCGATGTGCTCCGCTGCGCTGGAGCATTGGGCAAGGACCAACGCGAACTCTCCGGGGAATCCGCATCGTGACTCGAACATTGAAGGGCCAGGTCGCGGTTATTGGTGTGGGCGAGAGCCAGTACTACCGCCACGGAAAATCACCCGACAGCGAATTCAAACTCGCTCTGCAGGCAATTCTAGCGGCTTGCCAGGATGCCGGCATCAGTCCTCGCGAGATCGATGGCTTCTCGTCCTTCAGCGATGACCGTAACGACCCCTCGCGGATTGCCGCCGCGCTGGGTCTGCCGAGACTTCGGGCCACGACCATGCAATGGGGCGGCGGCGGTGGCGGCTGTTGCGGCGCCGTGGCAAATGGCGCCGCCTCGATTCAGGCTGGCCTGGCAGACTGCGTCGTGGTCTTTCGCTCCCTCGCCCAAGGGCAATTTGGAAGGTTCGGACGCACGACCGGCATCGACACGATTTCGGGCGAGAAGGCATACCTCATGCCTTATGGAGTACTGGCTCCTCCCCAACGATTTGCCATGCGCGTGAGACGGTTCATGCACGATCATGGCGTTCGCCAGGAGGCGCTGCGTGCCATTGCGCTCGCGTCGTACCATCACGCGCAATCCAATCCGCGCGCAGTCATGTTCGGCAAGCCGCTTAGCGAGGAAAAATACGATGCGTCACGGTGGATTGCCGAGCCTTTCCATCTCTACGACTGCTGCATGGAGAACGATGGCGCCGCGGCGCTGATCCTGGTGCCCGCGGAGCGCGCGAAAGACTTCCCCGGCAAGGCTGCATACATCCTGGGTGCGGCCTCCGGATCGGGCTACCGCACAGGCGCCATTCCCCACAACTCGCCGTTGTACGGCAGCGCGAGTTTCGACACCGTCGCTCCCGACATGTTTGCGATGGCCGGCATTGGCCCTTCCGATGTCGGGGTGGTGCAAAGCTACGAGAACTTCACCGGTGGCGTGGTGATGGCACTGGCCGAGCACGGCTTCTTCAAGCCAGAGGACGCCAACGAGTTCCTCACGCTTGAGAATCTCATTGCCTCGACGGGCAAGCTCCCACTGAACACAAGTGGCGGCAATCTGGCGGAATGCTATATGCACGGCTTCGAACTCGTCCTGGAGGCCGTCAGGCAGATCCGGGGCACATCCTGCAATCAGGCACAGAACAATGACGTGGCGCTGGTGATTGGGGGACCGATGGTTACCCCGGTCAGCAACCTTCTGCTGGGATCGGAGGCAACCCAATGACTATCGTCTCGGACACACCGTATCTTCCAGCCGGACTTCCCATTCCCGTGGCGGAGCCCGATGGGCTTTCCGCGCCGTTCTGGAACGGCCTGCGCGAAGGCCGCCTGCTAATGCAGCGATGCGATCATTGCGAAACGTGGCAGTTTGGACCGGAATGGCTCTGCCATCAATGCCACCAGTTTGACCCGGGTTGGCGAGAGGTGGCGCCACGCGGTCGCGTTTATAGCTGGGAGCGCATCTGGCATGCTTCCCACGATGCCCTTGCCGGAAGCGGTCCATACCTTGCCGTGCTGGTAGAACTGCCGCAAGCGGGCAATGTGCGCATCGTCGGCAACCTCCTCGGTGACCCTCTGCAGGAGGTCGAGATCGGCACTGAAGTGGAAGGTGTATTCGAGCACCACCATGATGCGACCCCGCCTTACTCGTTGCTGCAATGGCGACTCGTCGAGTCGGCGGCCGATTCACTACCGCAAAAGCCATGACGGACTACGATCTTGTCGTATGCGGTGCGGGCGCTGGCGGCATGACCGCGGCGCTCGCCGCCGCTCACCATGGACTCAAGGTACTGATCTGCGAGGCCAGCAATCAGGTCGGCGGCACCACGTCCACGTCGGCCGGTACGCTGTGGTTGCCGGGCAATCGACACGGACGTGCGGCAGGCTACGATGACAGCATCGAGGCAGGGGCGCGCTACCTCGATGCGCTGATAGGTTCCGATGACCCCCTTGGCCGCCGGCGAGCCTTCTTCGAAAGTTCAGGTCCGGCCATCGAATTCCTGGAGAACGAGTGCGAACTCGCCTTTTCCAGCGCGGGAAAACACCCAGACTATCTTGACCTGCCAGGCGCCGCGTTGAACGGACGCGCGCTGTCGCCAGTGGAATTCGACGGGCGACGGCTTGGTGCCGACTTCGACAGAGTCCGCCCTCCCCTGAAGGACTTCCTGGTTCTTGGGGGCATGATGGCCAACAAGGGCGACGTACAGGCGCTGGTGCAGCGGTATCGCTCATGGCCTGCATTCCGCCGCACGGTCCAACTGGTGTGCCGCTACGCCAAGGATCGGCTTTCATACGCGCGCGGCACCCGCCTGGTACTTGGCAATGCGCTGGTTGCGAGGTTTTTGTACAGCCTTGTGCGTGCCGGGGTTGATATCCGATACAACACCAAGCTCATCAAGCTTGAACAAACCGGCAATCGGATCAGCGGCATTGTTGTAGCCACGGGCGCGCGCACCGAACGCATTGGAGCCCGTACAGGCGTGGTCCTGGCGACTGGCGGAATAGGTCACAACACTGCGCTACGCCGTCGTGCAGGCTCACTCGCATTCGATTCACTGGCCCTGGCAAGCGTTCGCGGCGACGCAATGGTCGCCGCGATGGAGGTGGGTGCGTCGTTCGAGCACCATGCCCGCGATTTTCTCTGGCAGCCGGTTTCCCGCATTCCTGACGCGGACGGCGGGTACCGACTGTTTCCCCATCTTTATCTCGATCGGGCAAAGCCAGGGCTGATCGCCGTGAATCGTGCAGGCCAGCGCTTTGTCAACGAAGGTGCGTCTTATCACCATTTTGTGGAAGGCATGCTGGCAGACAACAAGTCATCGGATGCCACCGTTCCCGCCTACCTGGTCTGCGACCACAAGTTCCTGCTGAAGTATGGCATCGGTATCGTTCCACCCGGAACACGCAACCCGCGCGAATATGAACGTTCGGGCTACCTGATTTCCGCGCCCACGCTAGCGGAGCTGGCTGAAAAGCTTAAGATCGACGCCGCGGGCCTTGCAGCCAGTGTTGCGCAACACAATGGTTTCGTGGACACGGGCACAGACACGGCATTTCACAAGGGCAGCACCGAAGTCAGCCGATTCAACGGCGATCCCACCCAACCGAACCCCTGCCTGGGCCCCATCCACGCCGCGCCCTTCCATGCGGTACAGGTGTGGCCGGCGGACGCCGCCAGTTGCACGGGACTCAGGACCGATGCGGACGGACGTGTGCTGGCGACGGGCGATGTTGCCATCGACGGACTGTACGCCTGCGGCAACGATATGGCCTCTGTCTTGAAAGGCGCCTATCCGGGGCCTGGCGCCACACTTGGGCCCGCTCTGGTATTCGGGTATCGCGTTGGCATGCATGCCTCGAGTGCGTGACAATCATTTCAATGACATGATCGACCCAACTACTATCCAGATCGGCAGCATGCTCTATGCGCGTGAGCACGAAATCGCCATCATCACGTTGAATCGTCCCGAATGTAGGAATGCACTGGGTGGCACGCTGCGCGAGGACATCGTTGAAGCGATGGAAGCCGCTCAGCGTGACGACGGCGTGCGCGTCATTATCCTGACGGGTGCCGGCAGTGCATTCTGCTCGGGTGGCGATCTAAGGGAGATCCATGAGCGAACCGTGCATGGCCGACCGCTCGATGACAAGATCGAGCCGCAGCGCGACAGGACCCTGCTCGCCGTCTACGAATCCCGCAAACCAGTCATTGCGGCAGTGAATGGGCCGGCAATGGGTGCCGGTATGAACCTGGCATTGGCAGCAGACATCCGCCTTGCATCACGCACCGCGCGCTTTTCCCAATCCCATACGCAACGAGGGATGATGCCCGACTACGGGGGCTCCTACTTGCTGCCCGTCATCGTGGGGCATTCCAAGGCATACGAACTGATATTTACCGCAGCCACGATTGATGCTGACGAAGCATTGCGGATTGGGCTGGTCAGCAGTCTCCATGAACCTGACAGACTGATGGACACTGCGCGTGACATGGCCCGCGCGATCTGCCGCAATGCTCCCATTCCTGTGCAGTTGGCAAAACGCGCAATCCAGCAACACGGTCAGGGGGGCCTACGTGAAGCACTGGCTCGCGAGACGGCTGCGCAGAATATCTGCTACGAATCGCAGGATGGCCAGGAGGGCACAAAGGCGTTTCTTGAGAAGCGTAAGCCGATATTTCGGGGGCGATAGCACCCCCGCGATGGCTTGCTATTGTTTCTGAACGGTATCCCTCCTGCTGATCCACAGCAGCGAGGCACTGCCCACCAACGCCAGCCCGACGATCGGCAGCAAGGCCAGGCCATAGCTTCCGGTCGACGCCTTGATAAGACCGATCAGCGAGACCATCCCGCCGCCAATCAGGTTCGATGCCGCGTTGATGCCCGCCAGCCCTGCCGCCGCGGATTCCGAATCGAGCCATGTCGATGACAGCGTCCAGAACGGGCCCTTGAACGAGTAGGCGCCGGCCAATGCCAGGCTCAGTCCGCCGATAGTGGGCAGCAACGACGGTGCGACGAGCGTGGTCAACAGACCTACCGCGATGCACGCGAGCGGGATGGCGGTATGCCAGCGGCGTTCGGCCGTCTTGTCCGAATGCCGCCCCCACAGCACCATGACCACGCAGGCCAGGCCGTAGGGCAACGCATTCACCATGCCGGTCTCGAACGTGGTCAGGCCGAACGATTTCAGCAACTGGGGCTGCCACAGCGACAGCGATGTGCCTGCCGCCGAAGCACCGGAGCAGACGATTGCCATCACCAGGAAGTGGCGGTTGCGCAGCAACTTCCAGATCGACGCCTTGCCCACCAGTTTCTTGCCCGCACGTTCACGGTCCAGACGGTCGTTGAGCCAATCCCTCTCCTCCGCACTGAGCCATTTGGCAACTTGCGGCCGATCCGTCAGCACGAACAGGCATGCGATGCCCAGCAACACTGTCGGCAACGCCTCCAGGATGAACAGCCATTGCCATCCGTTGAGTCCCATGAAGCCATGCACGTGCAGCAGCGCCGCCGACAGCGGCGATCCCAGGAAACTGGCAAGCGGGATCGACACCATGAACGTTGCCACGATGCGTGCACGGTATGCGGACGGGAACCAGTACGTCAGGTAAAGGATCACGCCCGGAAAAAATCCCGCCTCGGCGGCGCCGAGCAGAAACCGGATCGTATAGAACGACGTCTCGCCCGACACAAAGGCCATGGCGCCCGACACCATGCCCCACGAGATCATGATGCGGGCAATCCATCGCCGTGCGCCTACCTTCTGCAGTGCCAGGTTGCTGGGCACTTCGCACAGGAAATAGGAGATGAAGAAGATACTCCCTCCCAGACCATAGACGGCTGCATTGAAGCCCAGGTCCTTGTTCATCTCCAGCGCCGCGAAGCCGAGGTTCACGCGGTCCAGCAGATTGAAGAAATAGCAGACCATCAGGAACGGCACGATGCGCCAGGTAATCTTCCTGATCGTATCGGCTTCCAGATTCGCTTCCTTGTGTTCGGCAACTGCGGTGTACAACGTCTTGCTCCAATGGTTATGCAAACTGATACAGGCGGGTCGGGTTGTCGACCAGAATCTGTCGGCGGACCTTCTCATCGGGCGCCCAACGCTTTAACAGGTCGAACAGCACCGCGTCATCGGGCTTTTGCTTCTCGGTGGGATGCGGCCAGTCGCTGCCCCACACCACCTGCGACGGCGCTGCGTCGACGAAGGCACGCGCCACGGTGGAAACGTCGGCATACTCCGGCGCGCCGGTGGCGGTATCCATATATGCGCCGGACAGCTTCACGAATGCCTTGCCCTGCCGCATCAGCGCCGTGACGATGCCAAATGCCTGGTGATGGATGCCCGCGGGTTGCGGAATACGCGCCAGATGATCGAACACCACTGGTGTGGGCAGGCGCTCCAGTACGGCGCGATGCGTGACGATCTGGTCGGCATTCATCAGCACCTGGATGTGCCAGCCCAGCGGGTGCACGCGTTGCGCCAGCGTTTCAAGCATCTGCGGCGTGGTAGTGCCCCAGGACTGGGCCGAAACGAAGTTCACGCGCAGGCCCACCACGCCGCCATCGCCCAGCCGCTTCAATTCGACATCCGCCACGTCGGCATCGACCACTGCAATGCCCCTTGCGCTCGCGCCAAGCTGGCGTACGGCGTCGAGCGTGCAGCTGTTGTCGATGCCATACGTCGAAGGCGTGACAACCACGGTACGCGACGTGCCGATGCGCCGCTGGAACAGCCGGTAGGCGTCCACCGGCGCAACCGGCGGCGGATTCTTCCAGTGCGGCGACGATGCGAAGCGCGGATCGTAGATATGCATGTTGCAGTCACACGCGTTTTCCGGTGCCACCAGCGTCGGCGCCTCTTCACCCTGCGAATGCGGCACGGCCTGTCGGGCCGCCGCATTGGCCAGCGGCGCGCCGAGCATCACTGCCGACGCGACGACGAACCTGCGGCGGGTCCATGCCCTGGAGGATTCGCCGATAGACGGATCGAACATGCCTTACTCCAGCGTGATATTGGCGGCCTTGGCCACGCGGCTCCACTTGGCGATGTCCGCCTTCTGGATCTCGGTCAGCTTCTCGGGTGAACCACCGATGATCTTGATGCCGAGTTTGCCCAGTTGGGCCTTGACCTCCGGGTCTTGCAGCGCGCGATTGATCTCGGCGTTCAGGCGTTGCACGATGGCGGGCGGTGTGCCTGCCGGCGCGAAGATGCCCTGCCATTGCTCGGCCTCGAAATTCGGCACACCGGCTTCGGCCATCGTCGGCACATTGGGCAGGCTTGGCACACGCGCGGCGGTTGCCACGGCGAGTGCACGCAGCTTGCCGGCTTGTACATGCGGCAGGATCGGTGCGGTGGGCGCGAACATGAAATCGACGTGGCCCGCCATTACGTCCTGGATCGCCGGGACGTCGCCCTTGTAAGGCACGTGGGTCATCCGCACGCCCTGCTGTTCCTTGAGCAGCTCGGCGGACATCTGCAGGATGGTGCCGCTGCCACCCGAGGCGTAGCTGACAGCGTCGGGCTTGCGCCTGGCTGCGGCGATCAGGTCCTTGACGTTCTGATAGGAACTGTTCGGCCCGACGATCAGCACGCTCGGAATCGTGCCATACAGCGCTACTGGCGCGAACGACTTCACGGCGTCGTACGGCAGCTTCGGATTCAGCGCGGGATTGATCGCGTGCGATGCGGTGGATGCACCCAGCAATGTGTAGCCATCGGGCGCCGAGCGCGCGACGAATGCGGAGCCGATGGCGCCCGTGGCACCCGGACGATTTTCCACAATGATGGTCGTATGCAGCGCCTGGCCGACCTTCTGTGCGATCAGGCGCGCCAGGATATCGGTCGTGCCACCCGCCGGGTACGGCACGATGTAGTTGATGACCTTGCCGTTTGGCCAATCGGTCTGCGCATGGGCTGTGCCAGCGGCAAACGACGCGGCGGCCAGGCACATCGAAGCGCCCAGCTTGCACATGCGGGCGGTCAGGTGAAGCGATTTGAACATCATGTCTCCAGTTCTTCTTGGCGGTACGACTCAGGCCGGGGTAAGGTCCCCAAACCCGTAAAGCGATTGCGGATTGCGAACCAGTATTTGCTGTGCCGTGTCGGACGATCCGCACCAGTTCAGAAAGGTCCGCAGCACGGCGGCATCGTCGATGGGTGCGCCACCCTTGGCCTGCGCCGAGGGATGCGGCCAGTCGGATCCCCACACCATGCGTTCCGTCGCAAGGTTCAGGTAGCGTGCAGCCAGCGGCTGCATGTCGCGATAGTCAGGCGCCCCGTCGAGCGATTCGATATAGGGGCCCGACAGCTTCACCCACGCCTTGCCGGCGGACACCAGATCGGCAATCACCCGAAAGGCAGACTCTGCCTCGGGCTTGCCGAGTGGCAGATGACCGTAGTGGTCGAACACCATCGGCACCGGCAGCTTGGCCAGCATGCCAGCCACGTCGGGCAGCCACTCGGGCGGCAGGTTGAGCTGGACATGCCAGCCGAATGCGGCAATACGCGCGGCCAGCGACGGCAGATCGTCGAGGGAAACGGGCGCGGGCAGCGTCAGGTTCAGGCGGATGCCGCGGATGCCAGCGTGGTGCAGACGTGTCAGCTCCGCGTCGGCAATGTCGGCGCCTACCACGGCAATACCGCGCGCGCATTCGCCATACGCCGCGATGGCGTCGATGGTGCTGGCGTTATCGGTGCCGTAGGTAGATGGCGTCACCACGATCACGCGCTGCGTGCCCAGCTCGCGCTGGACCTGCCGATAATCGTCGACCGACGCATCGGCGGGACGCAGCCTGGCCTCTGGCGCAACCGGATAGCGGCTGAGATACACATGCGTATGGCAATCACATGCACCCGCGAACTCGATAACCGGGGTTGACTGCACCGTCATGCCAGGCGTCCGCCATGCACGGGCGCGCCGCCTTGCGGCATCTCCGCACTCAGGATCGTGCCGGTGGTGGATTCGGTCATCAGCAGCGTCTTGCCGTCCGGGCCACCAAAGCACAGGTTGGTCAGCGACGCACCTACGGGTGTACGAATCACTTCGACAGGTTCGGCGCGGTGATTCAGCACCCAGACGTAGCCAAGGCCCGGATTGGCCACCAGCAGGAAGCCGTCGGCACGCATCGCCAGCCCGTCGGGACCGCTCGGACCGTACGACGTGAAGAACTGCCCCACCTTGCTGACCGACCCATCGGCTTGCAACGGCACCCGCCATACGCAGTTGCCGCGAGTCATGGCCACGTACAACACCTTCTCATCAGGCGACAGCACCAGACCATTCGGGCTCGGTGCGTTGGCCAGCAGGATATCGAGCTTGCCGTCCGGTGACAGGCGGTAGACCCGGCCCGTGGGGTCATGCATGCCGGTCTGGCCCTGATCCGTGAAATACAGATTGCCCACCGAATCGAAGGTCAGGTCGTTGACACCGCGAAAGCGCTCCGAATTCCGGCGTTCGAGAAACGGGGTGACAGTGCCGGTCCTGGGATCGAGCCGCATCAGGCCATTGCGGTAATCGGTAATCAGGAAGTCGCCGCCGGCCATGCGCTTCATGCCATTGGGCTCGCCGTCAAACTCGGCGACCAGTTCCCAGTCGCCCTGCATCGACACACGGAACACGCGGCCATAGGGAATATCGGTCACCCAGAGATAGCCATCCGACCAGACCGGGCCTTCCAGGAATGAATCGGTTACCGCACCGCCGCGATTGGCAAGCGACCAGGCATTGTCCCGATCCTGCCGGCGAAACGATTCCGGCAGGCGCGTGAGTACCGTCGCGTCACGCACGGCAGGTGGCTGAAGCAGCAGCATGATGATTCTCCGCGTGGTGATACGCGTGGTTGTACGCCTTATTGCTTTTCAATATTGGCCTTCGCTGCAACCGGGGCCCATTGCGCAGTTTCCCGCTGGATCAGTTGCGCAAACGCGGGGCTATCGAGGTTGCCTGGCTGCGACCCCATCTGCGCGAGGAATTCCTTCATGTCCGGCGCCTGGAGGGCTTTCTGGATCTCGGCCTGCAGGCGGGCGATGACTTCCTTCGGCGTGCCCTTCGGCGCAGCCAGCCCTGACCAGTTGAACAGGCTGAACGTCGGCACGCCCGCTTCCGCAAAGGTCGGCACAGTCGGAAACACCGCGACACGGCTCTTGCCGCTGATGGCCAGCAGTCGCATCTGGTTGCCCTTCACCGGCGCCAGCGCCGTAGGCGTGGATACCACGAGCAGGTCGACACTTCCGCCCAGCAGGCCCACCATGGCCTCGCCCGCGCCCTTGTACGGCACGTGCATCAGCTTGATACCCGCTGCCTGCTGGAAGGCTTCGGCGGCGAAATGCGGCGAACTACCCGGGCCACCGGTGCCGAACGTGACTTCACCCGGATGCGCCTTGGCGTAGCTGACCAGCGCAGCCAGGTCCTTGAAACGCGAATCGGCCTTTACGCCGAGCACCACCGGCGAGAACGCGAACGGTGCGATCGGCACCAGCGCGGTCTGGTGGTCCCAGTTCAGCTTCTTGAAGACGTACGGCAGCGTGGTGTACGAGTTGTCATTGGCCAACAAGGTGTACCCGTCGGCTGGTGCATTGACCACTTGCGTGGTGCCAATCGTGCCGGATGCGCCGGGCTTGTTCTCGACGACAAAGCTCTGGCCCATCTGCACCGTGAGCTTTTGCGCGATCTTGCGGGTCACCACATCGACGGCGCCGCCAGGCGGATTGGGTACGACAATGCGGACGGGCTTGTCGGGATACGCCGCAAATGCGGGCGCCGATGCGGCGCCCATCAGCGTGGCGACGACGGTAAACAGAGGAATGACGCGATTCAACATTGTTGTCTCCTGCGGTCGCGGTGGTTGTCGAGGCCCGACCTGCTGGCCGGGCCCCGCCCCCCCGCGACGATTCTTATCTCAACTTAAGCCGGCGTTGCGGCGCCTTGCAACACCGCAATGACGTTCTTCGCCGCGCCTACGCCCATGTTCACGTAGGCCGCGTCGCTCACGCCACCAATGTGCGGCGAAAGGATCAGGTTCGGCACCTGCTGGAACGGATGCGGCACGGGCATCGGTTCGACAGCAAAGCTGTCCAGCCCGGCGGCGTACAGCTTGCCGCTCTCCAGCGCCTCGACCAGTGCGGGTTCATCGATCAACCCGCCACGTGCGGTGTTGACCAGGATTGCGCCATCCTTGAACGTGGCCAGCGTTTCGCGGTTCAGCATGCCCCGGTTCTCTTCTGTCAGCGGGCAATGCAGCGACACGACGTCAGACTCACGGAACAGTTGTGCCAGGTCGACCAGCGTCACGCCTTCGGGCGCCGCCTTCGCGAACGGATCGAACGCAATCACGCGCATGCCCAGCGCGACACCGGTAACCGCCGCACGACGACCGATTTCACCCAGCCCGACCACGCCAAGCGTGCGGCCGTTCAGCTCGATGGTCTTGTGCGTCGACTTGTCCCAATGGCCGCCGCGCATGCGGTCGTTCAGATGCGGTACGGCTTTGGCGCAAGCCAGTATCAGCGCCCAGGCGTGTTCGGCCACGGCGGCAGCGTTCGCACCGACGGCGGCCTTGACAGCAATGCCGCGCTCGGCTGCGGCCTTCTGGTCGATCACGTCGATACCGCTGCCATGCTTCGAGATGACCTTGAGTGATGGCGCGGCGTCCATCACGCTCGTGCCGATCTTGCCGTAGCGCACGATGATCGCGACCGGGTCCTTCTCCTTCGCCAGTGCAACCACCGTATCTTCGCTGCACTGCTTGCCAGCAAAGCAGACGTCGAAATCATCGAGCAGCGCCAGCGCCTGCGGCGCGAGGTCGTTGCCCGTAACCAGCAAAACGGGTTTCTTTACGGCGCTCACAGCGACTCACCCTCGGCCAGCACGCCGGCGGCACGCAGTTCCTTGTCCAGCCAGCCCGGACGCAGCTCGCCGGCCTTGATTGCGGCGATGCGCTTGGCTTCCGCGTCCACCTTCTTCTGTGCCAGTTCCAGGATCACGGGAACGTCTTCGCGCGGAATCACCACCACGCCGTCGGCATCGCCCACGATCAGGTCGCCCGGATTGACGGCCACGCCAGCCACCGACGCCGGCCAGTTCACCAGGCCACCGATGGCCTTGGTGGGGCCGCACGGATTGGTGCCGGCGGAAAACACCGGGAACGGGCCGTTGCCCAGCTCATGCGAATCGCGTACGGCGGCGTCGATCACAAAGCCCGCCACACCAGATGCCTGCGCCTGCGTGGCCATGATTTCGCCGCACAGGGCCGCGGTCTGGTCGCCCTTGCCGTCGACCACGATGACATCGCCAGGCTGGGCAATGGCCAGCGCCACGTGGAACATAAGGTTGTCACCGGGACGCACTTCCACCGTCAACGCCGGACCGCACACCTTCATGGCGGGAGACAGGCCCTGCACGCGGGCGTTCAGCGTGCCGCGACGGCCCACCACGTCGGCCAGGATGGCTGCCTGAAACTTCGATGCACGCTCAACCAGTTCGGGCGAAACGCGCTCATATTCGCGACGAATCGCGGGGGATGCTTTGGATTGGGTGCTCATGTATCGACTCCAGATGTGACGGTCAAACAAAGGGGGATCTGCCAGGGGATTTACTTCGCGGAAGCGAGCTTCCAGAGGCTTTCGAACTTGCCGCGCTGCGTGGCCATGTGTTGGGTCCATGCAGTGCCGGACAGGTATGAGATGCCGCGCGCCTCGTTGACGGCGCGAGCCAGGAATTCAGGGTCTTTCGTCGTGGCTTCGATCGCGGCCTGCAGACGCTTGGCGATTTCCGGCGGCACGCCACGCGGCACCGCGAAGCCACGCTCCGACGAGATCGTGATGTCGAGTTTCTGTTCGCGCGCCGTCGGCACATCTGCCACCAGGCCAGAGCGACGCTCATTGCCCAGTTGCGCGAGCACCTTCACGTCTTTCGAAGCGCGATCGGCTTCGGTGTATTCGGTGGTGCTCATCGCCATCACGTCGATGTGATGCCCGAGCAGGCTCGTCTTGCTCTGCGACGTACCGGCGAACGGGATGTGGTTGACCTTGGCGCCGGTCACCTGCTGCAACGCCAGCGCGGCCATATGCCCGTTCGTGCCAATGCCGTTGCTACCCATCGACAAGCCTTCAGGGTTGGCCTTGAGCTGCTTGACCAGATCTGCCAGCGAAGCCAGCTTGCTGTCGCCCGCCACCACGAACATCGCCGGATCGTCAATCACGCGCGCCAGTGGGACGATGGACGCCGGGTCGTACTTGGGCTTGCGCTGAATGGGGATGGTCAGCAGCGAAGGCGTGGACACGATGCCGATCGTGTAGCCGTCCGCCGCCGCACGCGAGAGCGACGAATAGGCGATCTCGCCCGATGCGCCGGGCTTGTTGACAACAACGATGCGGGCCTTGCCGCCCAGATGCTTCTGCAGGTACGGCGCCATGGCGCGGGCCAGCAGGTCGGTCCCTCCTCCGGCCGCAAACCCGACGTACACCTCGATGGGCCGGTCGTCTGGCCACGCCGCGTGAGCGGGCATCGCGGTGGTCGCGGTGATCGCAATTGCCATAAGTAGAAGGGATCGGACTGGATGCATTCGTTGTCTCCGCTTTATCGCGCCTTGGCGTCTGTTTGCGTTGTACTCTGTACAACATCGTTTCATAAATCTGAGAGAACTATAGTCCGTTAAAGTCTTCCGTCCACTTGGCGTATACCCTTGTACGATACAAAATGGCGTTGTACACAGTACAATGACCAAAACTTGCACCGGGATTGATCGATGAGTAACCACGGGGTAGCCGCCGTCGAAAAGGCGCTAGGTTTGCTGGACTGCTTCCGGCTTGGCGCGGAGATTCAAACGCTCGCGCAACTGTCCAGCACGTCGGGCATGCACAAGACCACCGTCTTCCGTTTGCTGAATTCGCTGGAGCGGATGAGCTATGTGGTGCGCACCGCCGATGGCCGCTTTGCGTTGGGGCCGCGTGTGCTCTATCTCGGCAAGCTTTACGAGCAATCGTTCCAGCTAGGCTCCGTCATCGAACCGGTGCTGCAGGAACTGGCATTGGCCACGAAAGAAAGCGCGTCGTACTACGTGCTGCACGGCGACGAGCAGCGCATGTGCCTGTATCGCGCCGAGCCCAGCGAAGGATTGCGAGAGTCGCGCTTGCCCGGCACGATCCTGCCGCTGGACGACACGGCAATCGGATCCGTACTCAAGTACTGGGGCAAGCAAGAGGAATCAGCGAAGCGCGACGAGGCGCTGCCATGGTTCACCGCCGGCGTGCGAGACATCTACACCGCGGCATTCGCCACGCCATTGTTCGGCGCGGGCGACAAGTTCATGGCGTCACTCACACTGTCCGGGCCCGCGTCGCGCCTGGAGGCAGCGGATCGTACCGAGATCTCCCGCGTGCAACTGGTGGCGGCCACGAAATTGTCGCGGCTCCTCGGCGCTAGTTCGGCATGGTGCGAAAAGGTCTACAGCACAGGCAACTACGTCCACGATTGAAGCCACTGCATGGCTCCATGGCGTTGATGCCCGCACGCCTGCGTTTCACCTGATGGAACACCGTTGGGATTGTCAATCCTGCGCCATAGAATCGCCGCACAAGCAAAACGCCGGCATTCTTCAGGCACAGGAGACGACAACCCATGCACGTACGTTCACGCGTTCGAACCACGCTTTTCTGCATCGCATCGATACTGCCCTGCCTTCACGCGCAGGCGCAGACCAGCCCCTACCCGAACAGGCCAGTCAAGCTGGTCGTACCCTTTGCCGCAGGCGGGCCCGCCGACGTGGTCGCACGCGAGATCGGGGTTGCCTTGGGCAAGGTGCTCGGCCAACCGTTTGTCGTCGACAATCTCGGAGGCGGCGCCGGATACCCTGCCATGAGCGCGGTGAGTCGTGCGACGCCTGACGGTTACACGCTGCTGTTCGCGGCCTCCGGCAACGTCGTCGTGCAACCGCTGCTGACGAAAAGCGTTGCGGACGCAGCGAAGCGGCTGGCCCCGGTAGGCATGGTGACCACGAGCCCCCATGTACTCACTGTCAGCACAAAGTTGCCGGTGAACTCCGCCAAAGACCTGATTGCGTATGCCAAGGCGAATCCTGGCAAGGTCAACTTTGGCTCGGCCGGCGTGGGCGGCCTGGCTCACCTTGGTATGGAGCAGTTCAAGGCAACGCCCAAGATCGAAGTCAATCACGTCCCTTACAAGGGCACCGCACTGCTCCTCAACGACCTGGCCGCAGGCGAGATCCAGGCGGCGTTCAGCAGTTACCCGAGCCTGAAGGCGATGATCGACAAGGGCGCCATTCGCGCGATCGGCGTGACTGCACCATCCGCGTCACCGAGCCTCAAGAACATTCCTCTCATTTCCGCATCCGGGCTGCCCGGGTTTCAGTACACCACGTGGTACGGCATCTACACCACCGCCGGCACACCGCGCGATACCGTGAATCGCCTCAACACCGCGCTAGCCGAGATCGCCAAGGACAAGGCCCTGCGCGACCGCCTGGATGCCCAGGGCGTCGATCTGCATGTCACCTCCGCGGAAGAGATGAGCAGCGTCGCGAATCGCGAGAGCGCCGAGTGGGCGCGGATCATCCGCAACGCCAACATCTCGCTGAACTGATGACCTGCCGGCGTGCGAGTAACAGCAGAGAACAAACATGATCGTCGACTGCCACGGACACTACACCACAGCACCCAAAGCGCTGGACGCCTATCGCGCACGGCAGGTCGCCAGACTGCTTGAACCCGGCGCTCCACCGCTGCCTCCTGACTTCCGCATCGGTGACGACGAGATCCGCGAGAGCCTGGAGACAAACCAGCTTCGCTTGCAGCGGGAGCGCGGCATCGACATGACGATCTTGTCGCCGAAGGCCAGTGCCATGGCCCATCACGTGGGCCATCCCGTGACGAGCCTGCATTGGTCGCAGGCGTGCAACGACCTCATCCATCGCGTGACAACGCTGTACCCGGATCAATTCACTGGTGTATGCCAATTGCCGCAGTCTCCCGGGCATGACCTGGACGGCTGCGTCGCCGAACTGGAAAGGTGCGTAACGTCGCTCGGGTTCGTCGGCTGCAATCTCAACCCCGATCCATCCGATGGATACTGGACCGGCCCACCACTGACCGATCGATACTGGTATCCGCTCTATGAGCGCATGGTGGAACTCGACGTGCCCGCGATGATTCACGTGAGTTGTTCGTGCAATCCGAACTTCCATCACACGGGCGCCCACTACCTGAATGCCGATACCGCGGCATTCATGCAACTGCTGTTGTCCGACGTCTTTGTCGACTTCCCGACGCTGAGGCTGGTGATTCCGCATGGCGGTGGTGCCGTGCCCTATCACTGGGGTCGCTACCGCGGGTTGGCCCGGCAAATGGGACGGCCGCCGTTGAGCCAGCTGATGCGAAACGTGTTCTTCGATACCTGCGTGTATCACCAGCCTGGTATCGACCTGCTGCTCAAGGTGGTACCCACCGAGAACATCCTGTTCGCCTCGGAGGCATTCGGCGCCGTGCAGGGCGTGGATCCCGAGACCGGCTTCCATTTTGACGACACGCGACGCTACATCGACGCAGCCAGGGATCTCGCCGATGCTGACCGGGACAACATCTATTTCAAGAACGCGCTCCGTGTCTACCCGCGGCTCGCATCCTGGGCAAGCCGCCGCTTCGTCACTGTGTGACCGTGCATTGTCGCCAGCACCGTGAACCGGGACTGCCATGTCCCTGCAAACTCATTGAGACATATGGAACGCGTAGATTGTGTTGTCGCAGGTGCTGGCGTGGTGGGACTTTCCATCGCGCGAGCCATCGCCCAGGCCGGGCACGAAGTGCTGATCCTCGATGCAGAGAACGCCTTTGGCACGCATACGAGTGCGCGCAACTCGGAAGTCCTGCATGCCGGGCTCTCATATGCCCCCGGCTCCCTGAAAGCGCGACTGTGTCAAAGCGGCCGGGATGCCATCTATGCCTATGCCGCCGAACGTGGCATCGGTCACAGCCGCATAGGCAAACTGATTGTCGCAACGAATGAGGCTGAAATCGACGGCCTGCACAAATACCAGAAGCTGGCCGAGGCCAACGACGTCAACGACCTCCAGTTGCTCGACGCCCGTAGTGTCAGCGCGCTGGAACCCGAGATACTTGCCGTCGCGGGGCTGTATTCGCCATCGACTGGCATTGTCGACAGCCACGCCCTGATGCTGTCGTACCTGGGCGACGCGGAAGCCGCGGGCGCATGTCTCGTACTGAATAGTCCGGTCACGGGAGGCAAGGTCACCAGCGAGGGCATCGAGCTGCAGGTGGGCGGTGCGGAGCCGATGCGGCTGCTGGCCAGACACTTCGTCAATGCGGCAGGCCTGCAGGCGGACAAGGTCGCACAGTCGATCGACGGAGTTCCGCGCGAAGTCATACCGAAGGTACACTACGCCATCGGCCACTACTACACGCTGCAGGGACGCTCGCCGTTTTCGCACCTGGTCTATCCAGTCGCACGCGAAGCCGCGTTACGCGTGCATGTCACGTTAGACCTGGGCGGACAATGCAAGTTTGGACCCGACATCGACTGGCGCGACGAAGTGGACTACACGTTTGACCAAGGCAAGGAGAGCCGCTTCTACGAAGGCATACGGCGGTTCTGGCCCGGCCTGCGCGACGGCACCCTTCAGCCCGGCTATACCGGTATCCGACCGCGGCTTGCAGGGCCAGGTTCCGTGCACAACACCGACACCGATTTCCTGATTCAGGGAGAACAGGTTCATGGCGTGCACGGTCTGGTCAACCTGTTCGGCATCGAGTCACCGGGACTGACGTCGTCGCTTGCCATCGGCCAGTATGTGGCGGCCCTGCTGGACAAACATTCCTGAGGAGATTCCGTATGGGCATCGCCAAGAGTCCTGTTTCCACCCGGAGGCCTGACGATGCCGACTCGCGGCTCACTTCACGGGGTGCACTCGTGCCTGCGAGCCTGCGACCAACCCGCACCGACAAGGCCGCTGCATCCGGCGAAGACGCACCACCCGGTACGACCGTGCAATCGGTGGCTCGCGCCCTTTCGATTCTTACCTGTTTCTCCGGCGACGAAGTATATGTATCGCTGGGCTCCCTGGCACGACGCACAGGCATGCCCAAGCCAACCACGCTTCGCCTTGCCCGGACGCTGGCCGCATCGCGCTTCCTCGTGCAACGCGAAGACGGCGCGTGGCGCCTCGGTCCCGCCGCCGCATTCATTGGCTCCCGATACCAGGCCCAATTCGATGCGCACGCTGTCATCGAACCCATCCTCCAGGACCTCACCGCAACGTCCGGTGAAAGCGCGTCGTTCTTCATCTATGAGGAGAATGTTCGCGCATGCCTGATGCGCGTTGAAGGACCTCGCGGCCTTCGACATCATGTCCGTCTGGGCGAATTGCTGCCGCTTGAAAGTGGCTCGGCCGGCAAGGTCATCCTGGCCGCATTGAATCGGCCGGGAGTTCTTTACGAGTCGATCAGGAAGCAGGGATATTGCGTGACGCGCGGCGAGCGCAATCCAGGCGCCGCAAGCGTGTCCGTTGCGGTCACCGGGGCCAAGGGTGTCGTTCTCGGTTCCGTGAGCATCTCTGGCCCGACCACCCGACTGACAGTGCCCAAGTTGCACAAGCTGGCACCAAGCGTTGTGCGCGCGGCGGCGTCGCTAAGCTATTCGCTCGGTGGTCTTCCCGCAATGCCGATCAAATCGACATGGTATCCGGCGTAGGCACTGTCACATATGCGCCGATCAATTGCCTTCGGCAAACCACCGCAACAGCAACTGATTGACTTCGTCCGGCCGTTCGTACTGCACCCAATGCCCGGCACCGGGCACCAGGCACCATTCCCGATGCGGTGAACCGCCTGCAATTTTCTGCGCTGCCTCGACGGGATTCGCCGTGACGTCGTGCTCGCCCCAAATCAGAAGCGTGGGCCCTTGATAGCTGTCGAGGACTGGTTCAAGCAGCGCGCCGCGTGAAATGGCCTTGCTTCGGAAACGCGTGGCAAGGCAAGTCTGCTCATGTACGCGCATGGCGAGCGCGTCAATATTCGCCGCATCGTGGAGCATGAGCGCGGCAAGGTTGTGCCGCAAACCATGCAACATCTGATCCCGATCTTCGGTACGCCAGTTGATCATTTCCATTCGCTGGCGTCGCGTTCCGCCGTGCCCTGCCGAACCCAGCAAGGCAAGCTTGCCGACATTGGGCAACGCCGCCGCCAGACGCGCGGCGACGAGGCCGCCAAACGAGAAGCCGGCCAGCCCGAAGTCGTCGGCGGTTCCGAACCATCCTTCGAGACTGCGCGCGACGGTTTCGACAAGACGATCCAGGCGGTCGGCAGCGTGCGCATCTCCCTCCAGCGAAGCCGAGTCCCCAAACCCTGGCAGGTCCGGCAGCAACAGCGTGTGCTGCCGGCTGAGCGCTTCGATATTGCGCACCCAGTGCATCCAGCTGCCGTGTCCACCATGAATCAGCACCAGCGGCGTCCCCTGGCCAATTTCTCGCCAGACGATCTCCGTGGGCCCTGAGCGGTCCCTGCGAAGTGTGGCCAGCGCGCTGAGCCGGTCCAGAATCTCTTCCGGCCTCGCCGTGGAACTAGCCGCCGATGTCATCATCATGCCTGCAGTACAAGCGCATCGACCGCCAGTACGCCCTCGCCTTCCGGGAGCACCATCAGCGGATTGACCTCGGCTTCCGCGATCCGAAGCTCAGGCTTCACGGCAAGCTGGGACAAGGCCGATACGGCCTTTGCCAACGCCTCGAGATCGCCCTTTTTCTTGCCACGCAGCCCGGACACCGTCTTCAGCGCCTTCACCTCGGCAATCATTTCCCGCGCCACGTCTACCGTCACTGGCGCCAGGCGGATGCTTCGATCACGCGCGACCTCTGCCCAGATACCGCCTGCGGCAAGCATCACGATTGGGCCGGCCTCTGGATCGACACGGTATCCCACCAGAACTTCAGTCAGCCCCTTCGTCATCGGCTGGACCAGTACCACGTCGCAACGCTTGTCGCCTGCATGCTCACGGAGGCTTTCACGCAACGTCGCCAGGGCCGACTCAAGTTCGGGTTGCCCCTTGATGCCCAGGACCACGCCGCCCACTTCCGTCTTGTGGGGAATTTCTGGTGAGCACACCTTGGCGACGACCGGGAATGCAAACGGCAGTTGGCTCGCCGGACCTGCCAGAGGCATGGTCACCGCGGGCGCATGCGGAACGCCTACCTGGTCGAGAATGACGTAGGCCTGCGCTTCGCTCAACGGCTTCGCACCGCTCAGGTCTACGGTTGCCAGCGGTTGCTTGCCGGGCGCGCGGCGCGCCAACAGCGACGCAATGGCATCGGCGCAAGCTTCCGGCGAGCGGAAGCACGGCACACCAGCCTCAGTGAGCGAGCGCAAGGCTTCGGGGGCGTCCGGCACCAGCATCGCCGCCAGAGGCTTGCTGCTCGAAGCACTGTCGATAATCGGCTTGACGGCCAGATGCGGCTGGAAGCGCGCGGACGATCCCACCACCGCCAACACCACATCGAATTCCGGCGCTTCGAACATGATGTCGAGTGCGCCTTTCATGACGCTGTAGTTCGTACCGGCCAGGGTCAGGTCCAGCACCCGGCCCGGCGAGACGGCAATACCGGCGGCTTCCAGCTTGGCCAGCGTTTCCGCGGAAGCGGGTTCGACGACCACATCACGGATGCCCAGTTGATCCACCGCCATCGCTGCACCACCGCCGGTAGTCGTCACGACACCAACCCGGCGCAGCGAAGACTCTTTGGTCGGCAGCGGAATACGCTTGGCCAACGGGAAGGTCTCCAGCAACGCTTCGAGAATGCCAACGCGAGCGATGCCAAGATCCTTCAGGAAGGCGTCAGCAATATCATCCTCACCGGCAAGCGCCCCAGTGTGCGTAGCAGCCATTTCCGCTGCGGCGGCCGAGCGACCGAGCTTGTAGGCAATGACCGGCTTGCCGCGCCTTGCCGCCTCCAGTGCGAAGGCCCGCAGTTGGTCGCCATGACGCAGGCTTTCGAGGAACAGCAGGTAGCCCTCGATCGACGGGTCGTCGAGCGTTGCCGCGCAGATTTCGCCGACGCAAAGATCCGCCTCGCCGCCGACGGACACCAGACCTGCAAAGCCTACGCCGCGCGCTTTACCACGGGAAACCAGCGAGCCGATCATGCTGCCGCTGTGGGAAGCCACGAATACCTTGCCGCTGGGCAACTCGGGCTCGGCAAATGCGGCATTGGCCGTCAGGACGAGGCCCACATTGGGGTTGATAACGCCCAGACTGCTGGGTCCCAGCACGCGGATGCCGGTGCCCTTGCTGAGTTTGCGCAGCGCTTCCTCGCGCGCCGCGCCTTCCGGTCCCGATTCTGAGAACCCGCTGGCCAGGATAGTGACCACCTTCACGCCCAAGCTCGCGCATTCCGCTACGGCTTCGAGCACCGTATTGGTCGGCGTCAGGATAAAGACGTGCTCCGGAACCTCCGGCAACGCAGCCAGGCTTTCATAGGCGGTCTCGCCCTGCACCGTACGACGGTTCGGGTTGATCGGATAGATCTTGCCCTGGAATCCTGCCGCGCGCAGGAACTTGAGCGGACGGCCAGCGGTTTTCCCGGCGTCATCGGAGGCGCCATACAGCGCCACGCTTTTGGGAGCCAGGAGCGCTTGGGCCAAAGCTGCATCTGCATGGTTCGAAGCGGAGGTGTTCATAGTCAATCCAGTGTCTCGTGTATCGCTTGTGTCTCGTGTCTCTTGTGTCTCTTGTATCTCTTGCGTGCTTCGCCGGATCGGCGACGATCTGCAGAATCTTGCAGACTCAGCCGGCCTTCGGCGGGCGCTGCGAGAAGGTACGTTCGAACACGCCTTCTGCAATGCGGTTCTTCAGCACTTCGATGGAACCTCCGGCAATCATCCAGCCACGGATGCGACGCAGGCAATATTCGACGATCGATTCCTGGCTATAGCCCATGCCGCCCATGACTTGCAGCGCTTCGTTCGCTACGTCCCAGCCCGCCTGATTGCAGGCCAGCTTGGCCATCGCCGTGCTATGTGCCGACGGCAGGCCGTGCTCACCTTCCATCGCTGCGCGGTACAGCAGCAATTGCGCCGATTCGAGTTTCAGCGCCATCTCGGCAAACTTCCACTGGATGCCCTGGAACTCGCACAGCTCGCGGCCGAACTGCTTGCGGATCTTTGCGTGTTCCTTGGCGATGTTGAAGCAATGACGGCCCAGCGCCAGCGAGCGCGACGAATTGCCCAGGCGCTCGACGTTGAATCCCGATATCTGCCGTTTGAAACCACCTTCGCCCAGCAGCAGGTTTTCCTTCGGAATGCGGCAATCTTCGAAGTAGAGCTGGCACCATTCCTCGCCGCTCATGAACTTCGAGGGCTCGCCGACCTGGAAGCCAGGCGCACCGCGCTCAACCAACACCGAGCCGATACCGCCAACGCCCGGACCAAAGCGCACGTAGATCAGGAAGAGTTCCGCCTCGGGGCTGTGGGTCGAGAAGATCTTGCTGCCGTTGATGACGTAATGGTCACCATCGAGGCGCGCCGAGGTCTTGAGCTCCGTCACGGCAGAGCCGGCGTCCGGCTCGGTCATGCCCAGCGCAATCAGCTTCTTGCCCGCCAGCAGGTCAGGCAGGAAGCGTGCCTTCTGCTCGGCCGACGCATACTCGACGAAGGTACGGATGGGGCCGAAGTTGCCCGCCTGCACAATGTCCGCGCTCTTCGGGCAGACCAGCGCCACCTCCTGAATGGCGATCACTGCGTGCATCAGCGTGCCGCCTTGGCCGCCATCTTCTTCCGGGAAAGCGATGCCCAGCAGACCTTGCTCTGCCAGCATGCTGGCCGCATCCCACGGGTAGTGAGCGGAGTGTGCGCGCTCCAGTGCACCCGGTGCCAGCCTGTCTTGAGCGAAACGGCGGACGGATTCCGCAAAGGCCTGATGTTCTTCGCTAAGTTCGAAATTCATTTCTGTCTCTCTCGTTGGATTCTTGACAGGTGTCAGGATCGCCCATCGAGGTCGAGTTGAGAACTTCGCGTTTGGATGTTAGCCAGAACAAATTGGAATGCCTGCGTTCAGGCCCGGATCATTTCTGGGATGCGCCGGCTTCCCGGGCAACCGTCTCCAGCAGCCAGTCGCGGAACGCCACGATTTTTCGCGACTCTCTCTGCACGTGTGGACGAACGAGGTAGTAGGCCTTGTCCCTGCGATAGGGCTGTTCGAACGGACGGATCAGGCGGCCGGACTCGAGCTCGGATTTCAGCATCGCCGTCTGACCGATGGCGATGCCAAGCCCATCGAGCGCAGCTTGCCACGTCATCACGGAGCTGCCGAAGCTCATGCGCTCCGTGTCCTTGGCGACGTCGGCCATTTGCGCGAACGCGAGCCAATCGTCCCAGTCCGCGCGTCGATAGTGCGACACCAGTAGCCGATGCTTTAGCAGTGGTTGCAGCGTCTTGCCCCGGCTCCCCTTGTGGTTCTGGAGGTAAGCCGGTGTGCAGACCGGCTCCATTTCGTCGCCAAACAGCATGTCGCTGTTGACCCGCGGCCAGCGCCCGTCGCCAAACTGGATGGCGAGATCCGCCGGATCGCGGTCGAAGTCCACATCCGGAATGGCATTGTCGATGCGTACTTCGATACTGGGAAACTGGGCCTGGAAATCCGGCAACCGCGGAATCAGCCACTTGGCGGCAAACGTCGTGTAGGTGCGCACGCGCAAGGCACCCTGTGAGGTGCTCCTGAGCAGCCGCGCCGTCGCGGTGGCCACGGCGTCAAAAGCTGGCACCACTTCATCCGCATAGCTTTGACCCGCACGCGTCAAGGTCACGCCGTGGCGTTCGCGACGGAACAGCTCAACGCCCAGATACATTTCGAGAACCGCAATCTGACGGCTGACCGCCGATTGGGAGACATGCAATTCCTGGGCGGCGAGCGTCAGGTTCTGCGTCCTGGCCACGACTTCGAAAACCCGCAATGGATTCATCGGAGGAATGCGTCGCGCCATGTCAGGGAACCTTGAGGAATGATTTTTTATTATATCTGAGCACGCTATTGGAAGTATTCAACGATTGTGGGTAGTCCCACCATTTTGATGATCCCCGCATTGCAGGGGGACATACTCATAAAGGGGACAACCATGCATCGTCGTACATTCCTGAGGGCTGCGTTTTCAACGGCTGCCCTGCCCGCGCTTGGCGCACTCTACGTACCAGCCGCGTTTGCGCAGGACAAATACCCTTCCCAGCCGATAACCGTGATCGTGCCATTCGCGCCGGGCGGCAACATGGACATCATCGCCCGGGCCGTGTCGGTGCCGATGGGTCAGGCCCTGAAGCAATCGGTCATCCTCGACAACCGTGCAGGCGCCGGTGGCGTGATTGGCCACGAACTTGCCGCGCGTGCCACGCCCAATGGCTATACGCTGGTAGCCAGTGCAAACGGCAGTTATGCTGTCACACCCCGACTGATACCGGGCCGTCGGCCATTTACCGCCGCTGACTTCGTCGGCATCGGCATGATCGCCGTCACGCCGCTGGTACTCGAAGTCCCGGCCGGCAGCCCCCACAAGACGTTCAAGGACTTCATTGCCTACGCCAAGGCAAATCCGGGCAAGGTGAGCGTGGCCCATTCGGGCAATGGCACCACCAACCATGTTGCGCTCCTGCGGATGCAGGAGGCGTTGGGCATCAAGCTGAACATCGTGCCGTACAAGGGGTCGGCGCCCGCACTGAATGATCTGCTGGGCAGCCAGGTGGATGCGATGGTGGACCAGCTGCCTAGTTCGCTTCCGCATATCCGCTCGAACAAGCTCCGTGCGCTGGCGGTGACGACGAAGTCGCGCGCACCCGATCTTCCCGACGTCGCGACACTGGCGGAACTGGGCGCCGCAAACTTTGATATCAGCACCTCGGCGGGCCTCCTGGCGCCCGCAAAGACACCACCGGAGATCGTGGCACAACTGAACAAGGCATTGAACGCCGCGTTGTCCGACCCGGACGTGCAGGCGCGGATCCGGCAAATGGGCTCGGTACCGACGCCGATGAGCGTCGCCGACTTCCAGGCTTACCTCAGGGAGGAAGACCGCAAGGCCGAGTCCCTGGTCGCAAGTGGCGCCCTGAAGGCGATGTAACCCTTCAGCACCAACATCCAATGCAAATCGCCACCCTGGAGGTGGCGATTTCGTTTGCAGTACTGCCGATTCTTATAACGATGGGTTGTCTACTCGAACCCGTACAGCCGCGCAGGGTTCGACACCAGGATCTTGTGAAGAATGTCCCTGTCCTTGGTCCACGCCGCAAGCAGGTCGACCAGGTGTCCCGCGTCGGGCACGTCCTTGTCCATATTGATGTGCGGCCAGTCGCTTCCCCACAGCATCCGATCCGGATTGGCCTGCAACAACCGCTCGTGATACGGCCGCATGTCGTCGTAGTCCGGATAGGCCAGCGATGGCCGGTAGGGCGTCAGCTTGACCCACAGATATCCGTCGGCCACCAGACCGCACAGGCGGTCGAATTCCGGGCTATCCAGCCCAACCTCCGGGCCACTACGCCCCATGTGGTCGAGTACAAACGGAATCCCGGCTGACCGGATCGTCGGCTCGAGGCTTTCCAGTTGGTCCAGCGTGGTCCATAGCTGCGCATGCAGGCCAATCTTCTGCATATGGGGCAAAAGCCGGTCGAGCGCGGACACGTCCACCGTGTTCTTGTACCGGGGCGATCCGTCCGCATTCAGCAACCTCGCGATTCGCAGGCCGCGAACGCCGGCGCGATACAGGTCCTGCAGTGTTTCGAGAGTCGTCTCCGCGTCCACCACGGCGACACCGCGCAGCCGGTCCGGCGCGTTGGCGATTGCGTGAAGCATGGCGCGATTGTCCAGTCCGTGCGCGGATGCCTGCACCAGCACGCCGCGCTGGCATCCGAGCGTATCGAGCATCGACAGATACCGCGCTACGGTGGTTTCCGGCGGCGCATAGGTGCGCTCCCCGGCCAGAGGGAACATCTCGTACGGCCCGAAGACATGGCAATGGCAGTCGCAGGCGCCGTTTGGCGTCTCGGCCTTTGGCCTGCGCGGCATCGGCGCGACAGCACTCCCGTACTGGCCTTCGGCTCGTTCGCTCATGGCAACGACGACGCTGTCTCGAGCGTCCACAGGCGTTGCAGCAAATCCTTTGCCGCAGCGGCGCCAAGCACGGGGCCTGCGAGTTCAAAGAACTTCTCGTCCAGATCCTCGTCGCTCAGCGGTTCCTCGGGATCGCCCTTGCGATTCGGCTGCAGATATTCGAACGCTTGCCCGTCACGCAGACGGACAGCCACCCGGGCCGCACGCTTGCCAGGAAACGCCGCATCGATCTCCGGATCCACCTGAAGATCGATGCGCTGCATCAGCGCACGCACCGACGCATCCGCAAGCCGCTCAGGCGTGAACGCCGCCAGGCGCACGCTGCCGTGGATGAGCGCATTCGACACCACGTACGGAAGGCTGAAGCGCCCTTCTGCCGCCGTCTGCGGATTCGGATTGCCGGCAACCTCCAGCGCTGGGCGATACGTTGCTACACGAACGCTTTCGATATCGTCCGCGGCAAAACCGTGCTGCCGCTGCAGGGCCTGCGCGCCATCGATCGCGGCAAACGTATGTCCGCAGCAAGCGTGGTTCTTGAACGTCATCTGGGTGATGGCGTATTCGCGCCCGAGCGTCGCGGCCGCCGCTTGCCAGTCCGGACCATTGCTCATGGCGCGTCCGATGCCAGCCTCGCCGTCAATAACATCGAGCGACCCGGTAACCCCTGCCTCGGCAGCCAAGGCCGCCAGAACCCCACCCTCCGCCGCGCGACCGGAATGCAACGGCTTCGACATCGAGTCCATGCGGAAGGCTTGCTGCAGGCCAGCGGCGAACGTAGCGCAGGTTGCCAAGGCATGAGCGGTCCGTTTGGCATCCAGCTTCAGGACGGCCGCCGCGGCAGCGGCAGCGCCAAACGTGCCGACCGTACCGGTGTTATGCCAATACTTGTAATGCGTCCGACCCATCGCCGCGCCAATGCGACAGGACACCTCATAGCCGATGATGACCGCTCGCAGGAATGCCTTGCCGTCGATCTTGCGTGCCTGGCCAGCCGCCAGCGCGGCCGCAATGGTCGGCGCACCCGGGTGATAGATGGCGTGCTTGTAGATGTCGTCCACCTCGACGGTGTGCGCAGCGGTTCCGTTGATCAGCGCGGCCGTTCTGACCGTTGCCTTCCGTCCCAGCGCCAGGCGTGCCTCACCGCGATCCAGATCTTCAGCCAACGCGGTCTCCAGCAACGTGCCAGGCGCTGCCACCGCGCCCGGAATCAATGCGGCATACCAATCGACGACCGCACGCTTGGCATGGTGGATAACTTCGCTCTGGTCGGCACCCGATCCCGGGTTTTCCGCATAGGCGGCAAATGTCTCGATGATTGTCATGTTTGTAGTCGCGTCGTGCGCACGTCTGGGTTCGGCGGATTCTGCATGGTGGCTCAACCAGCTACGCGTGACAACTTCCAATTCGGGACGCAGCCATGAGTTTTTAGAATCCCAAAAAACACCCGCCGCAAGCTCCCCAGCAATGACTTTTTGTTATGACACAGGGCGCAATGGGCATTTCTCCCACGCAGGGAAATCGCCCACTATTGCGACTAAACGAACGCCTCGTGTCTTGCGCCAACGCGATCGACAGCGCTCACGGCGGCGTCCAAGAATTTCTCGGAGACAACAGTATGCAATTCCCTCGTCCATTCCCGGGCGTGGCAGCGGGCGTCCTCCTGACGCTTGGCGCCGCCCTTGCTGCAACGCCCGCTACTGCCGCAGGCCCCTATCCTTCGGCCCCAATCCGGATCGTTGTTGGCTACCAGGCCGGCGGCCCGACGGATCTGACGGCGCGCCTGATCGCCAACGCCATGCAGGCGTCGATGGGACAGCCCGTCATCGTCGAGAACAAGGTCGGCGCGGGGTCGAATATCGCGTCGGAGTACGTCGCCTCATCCGCGCCTGACGGCTACACGCTGCTGCTGGCCGCAGCGCCAATCACGATGACGAAGTATCTGTACAAGAACCTGAAGTTCGATGTGCTGAAGAGCTTCGAACCCATTGCCAACGTGATGACTGCGCCGGCCGTGCTGGCCGTCTCGAAAACGCTGCCTGTGACCGACCTCAAGTCATTGATCGCTCTGGCAAAGCAAAAGCCCGGAAGCCTGACCTTCGGTTCTACCGGTCCCGGCGGCTCACAGCATCTTGCCGGCGAACTGCTCAAGCAAAAGGCCGGCATCGACATGCTGCACGTACCGTACAAGGGAGCGTCGAGTGCCTTGACAGACCTGATGGCAGGTAACGTCGACATGGTCTTCATGACCTCGATGTCGGCACTCCCGGCACTTAAGTCTGGCAATCCGCGTCCGTTGGCGGTCGGCTCGAAGAAGCGCCTGCCCCAGATGCCCGATGTCCCCACCATGGATGAATCGGGCCTGCCGGGATTCGAAGCGGACTCGTGGAACGGGTTGATGGCCCCGGCCGGTACGCCAGCTCCGATCCTTGACCGTCTCAACGCCGAAGTGAACAAGGCACTGGCATCGCCCGCCGTCCGCGACAAGCTCGAAGCACAAGGTGCAGTGGTCGTCGGTGGCTCGCGCCAGGACTTCAAGAAGTACCTCCATCACGAAGTCGATCGCTGGGGTGCGGTGTTCAAGACCGTGAAGATTTCTCTGTGATCTCGTTACCCGGCGGCAATGCCGCCGGTCTTCCGACGCTTGCATCACGGACCTGGGGAACTCTTCCATGCCACGCCTTCGCGTTCTTCACTTTGCTGCTTGTCTTGTCGCAGGACTGACATCTGCCACCTTTGCTCAGCAAGCATTCCCTGACAAGACGGTGACCATTCTCGTAGGATTCCAGGCAGGTGGCCCAGTGGATGCCACTGCGCGCATCGTCGCCGAGCAACTCTCCAAGGTCTGGGGCAAGCCGGTCATCGTTGACAACCGCCCCGGCGCCAATGGCACGCTGGCGGCGGCATTCGTGGCCAAAGCACCGGCCGACGGCCATACCCTGCTGATGGGTACCCGCAGTATCACAATGAACGCAGCGTTGTACACGAAGCTGCCGTATGACCCGAAGAAAGCCTTTGTCCCGATTGCTATCGCCGCGGCCCAGCCAAACGTGCTCGTCGTGTCGAAAGGACTGCAACAGAAAGACTTGAAGTCCCTGGTTGCAGCCATGAAGAAGGATCCGAACAAGTTCACCTATGCCTCGACCGGCAACGGAAGCATTCCGCATCTCGCAGGCGAGATGTTCCAGAAACTCTCCGGAACGAAGTTGCACCACATTCCCTACAAGGGCGGATCAGCGCTGATCGTCGACCTGCTTTCGGGCCGGGTTGATATGTCCTTTGCCGGGCTGGGAACCGTCATCGACCAGGTAAGGCAGGGACAAGTCATTCCCATTGCAGTTGCCTCCGACACGCGCTCTCCGCTATTGCCTGACGTTCCAACCTTCGCTCAAGCCGGACTTGCCGATTTCAACGTCGACACCTGGTACGGATTGCTTGCTCCCGCGGCCACTCCGCCCCAAGTCCTGCAGAAGATCAATGCAGACGTCAATCAGATCCTGCAAAAACCCGATGTGCAGCAGCGCCTGGCGCAAGGCGGCTCATCCGTCATGACGGTCAACCTGGACGGCTATCGCAAACAATATGACCAGGACCTGGTCAAGTACGGCGCGCTGATCCGCGAGCTGAAGCTTCAGAACGATTGATCAACCGAAAGGGAAATAGCCATGCCTCATGTAGAGTCCCGCAAGGAGCACGCAAAGGTATGCAGCAGGCACGTATCGCGTTGACCGTTTCACCTGATGGAACACCATTGGGAATGGAGAACGCGCGCCATAGAATCATCCGGCAGGGCAACCACCTTCGTGGTGTCCTGAGAATCACGCTTAGTTTGACGGAGGCATCTTGATCACGGAACCACGGCTGACCTTGCTGATGTCAGCCAAGGCGATTGATGTACTTGGCGAGCTTGTTGAGGAAGTGCTCGCGGATGTACCGCACAAGCTCGTCACGCCTGAACACCTATTGTCTGGAAACGAGCCTGGCGGCGCGGACATTGCATTTCTTTCGCGGGACGTTACGGCAGATTCCGGCAAGGTCCAACTTGCGCCATCGTTGACGCAGTACTACGAGGCCATGCGTGCATCGCCACGCCTGAAATGGTTCCAGGCTCATTCGGCCGGAGCAGACCGACCGATCTTCGCCGAAATGATCGGCAAAGGCGTCACCGTCACAACGGCATCCGGCGCCAATGCCACGCCGGTTGCGCAAATGGCATTCCTCGGTGCGCTGGCCCTGGCGCGCAAACTGCCGACCCTGATCGAATCACAGCGCAACAGGCGGTGGGAACCGTTTCTTGGTGATCGCGCTCCCCGAGACATCGGCGGACAAACAGCCATCGTCGTTGGACTCGGCCCGATTGGCCTGGAGGTCAGTCGTTTGCTGAAGGCCGTGAATGTGCGCGTCATCGGCATCAACCGTTCCGGCGAGCCCGTGGATGGCGTCGACGAAACCTTCGCTTTCACCGACCTTGACCGAGTGCTACCCGGCGCCTCCATCGTCGTGCTGGCCTGCCCGCTTACCGACATCACACGAGGCCTGATGAACCGACGCACGCTCGCGCTCTTGCCGCAGGGCTCGCTTCTGGTCAACGTCTCGCGCGGCGAAATCGTGAAGCAGTCCGAGCTCATCGATGCGCTGGCGTCCAACCATCTCGGGGGCGCATTCCTCGACGTGTTCGAGCATGAACCGCTCGATGCCGAATCCCCACTATGGACATTGCCGAACGTCCTGGTCTCCCCGCACACGGCAGGCCACACTACGGGCCACTACGCGCAAGTCGGCAAGATTTTCCTGGACAACCTGCGCCGTTGGAAAAACGGCAAGCCACTGCGTAATGTCGTCGCGGCGGCGTGACATCGCGACACCCGAACCATCCGCCCCGCCTGGCCAAGCCAAACCCAAGGAGTGTTTCATGAGCAAAACCGGTGTACTCAATATCCCTTCGATGCGCGAGCGTTGCAGCGAGGCCGAATGGCAGGCGCGCGTCGACCTTGCGGCATGCTATCGCCTGGTGGAGCTCTACGGCATGGCCGACATGATGGCCAACCATATCTCGATGCGCGTGCCGGGCGAAGACAACGCCTTCCTGATCAATCCGTACGGCATGATGTACGAGGAAATCACCGCGTCGTGCCTGATCAAGGTCGACCACGACGGCAAGATCCTTTCCAAGCCGGATTTCGGTGCGCTGGACTATGGCATCAACAAGGCCGGATATGTGATCCACAGCGCGATCCACGAAGCACGCCCTGAAGTCGCCTGCGTGGTTCATACCCATAGCTGGGCGTCGATGTCTGTGTCCGCACTGGAATGCGGACTGCTGCCGCTTACCCAGACCTCCATGCGCTTCCTGAAGGTGAAGTATCACGACTATCAGGGCGTGGTGCTCGATACCGCGGAACAAGCTTCGCTGCTCGAGGATCTTGGCCGCGGCGAAGCGCTGATCCTGCGCAATCACGGCGCGCTCACGGTTGGCAACACCGTCGGCGAGGCATTCAACTGGATGCACCGCCTTGAACTGTCGTGCCGCGCGCAACTCGCTGCAATGGCATGCGGCACCAAACTCAGCGAAGTTCCTGCCGACGTGCTTGAAGCGACCTGGAACAACTATCAGCCCAACACACGTCGTCCGTTTGGCGTGATGGAGTGGCCCGCGCTGCTGCGCAAGCTGGATCGCATGGATCCGAGTTTCCGTGATTGATGCCAGATTTATTCGATGACTCCCTGGCCTCAGGCCAGGGGCCAATTAAGGATGCGAACCAACCGTCAAGCTCACGTCGCCCGCGATGTCCTTGAACGACATCGTGCCAACGGCGCTCTGCGAGATGTACTCAGTGACGCGCTTACGGGCAAATTCGATGTACTCGCTCTCGTCTACGCATCTTCGACACAGATGCGGTCGAGCCTGTAGCCGGCCCTGCCCCAACGTACTCTCACGCGCGAGTGTTCTGAAGCAGGACTTCGAGAAAGCGGTCAACGATCAGATTTTTTCGGCGACCCTTCCGCGTAGCGATGCCAAGTGTCACTTCAAATTGCATCTCTTTGGGAACCAGCGGCGCGAGCATGCCTTTCTCAACCCAGCTCGCGGCAAAATGGTCGGGCAGAAAGCCGATGTATTCCCCAGTGAGAATCAGGAATGCGATGCCTTCGCGGTCGGTCGCCGTTGCCGCACAGTTCAACCCCTGGTGCAGTTGCATGGCTTCCGCGCTCATGCGGTAACTTGGCGCCACCGCAGGCAGCGCTCCCAGGTCAGACATTCTGACTTTCTTCGCGGAAGCAAACAGCCTGTGGTTTCGGCTGCAATAGAGCTGCGAGCGCTCTTCGTATAGCGGACTGTAGTCGAGCGTCGAAAGCGTGGTGAGCATTGGCAACGCCCCAATATGGATTCTGCCATCCAGCAGCCCCCGCTCAATCTCGCCAGGCGTACTCATACTGATATTGATGCGCACGCCATCGCTTTGGCGCCGGATCGCCTTCAAGGCGTCGGGAATCCGCATCTTCGGCTGCGTAACCAGGTTGTTCATGAGCCCGAGGTTAAGTTCACCGCGCAGGCTTTGATGCAACTGGTTCACCTCGGTGCGGAAGCCGTCAATGGCAGCAAGTACCACCTCGCCGGCCCTAAGAACCTCTCGCCCCTCATCCGTGAGGGCAAACCCCGCACGCCCCCGCTGGCACAGTCGGACCCCCAGACGCTTCTCAAGTTCGCTCATGTGAAGGCTGATCGCAGATCGCGAGATGCCTAACGTACTTTCGGCGGCAGTGAAGCTACCTACTTCTGCAACCGTGCGGAAGACGCGTAGCAGTCGAAGGTCGAAGTCCGTGACCTGGGCGAGCGGAAGCTTCTTCATAGGTGAGCAAAGCAATAAGTAATCGTTAGAAGAATTATATTTTACTCACGCATGAGAAAGGCCAAACTCCAGCACGTAGCCCCTTCATCAAGGAATCCCCGTGAACCCCTCCGCCGCCCACGCCCTCAAGAACAAGGCTGACCTGAACTTCAGCGCCCATTGGATGCCGTTCAGCGCCAATCGGAATTTTCGCGAAGACCCGCGCTTGATCGTCGCAGCCGAGGGACGTTACCTGATTGACGCGGATGGCCGCAAAGTATTTGACGGCTTGTCTGGCTTGTGGACCTGCGGCGCCGGCCATAGCCGCAAGGAGATTCAGGAAGCAGTGGCTAGTCAACTGGGAACGCTGGACTACGCGCCGGCATTCCAGTTCGGTCACCCCCTCTCGTTCACGCTCGCCGAGCGCATCGTGGACATGATGCCTGGCAACCTGAAGCACGTCTTCTATACCAACTCCGGCTCCGAATGCGCCGATACAGCCGTGAAAATGGCCCGCGCATACTGGAGGCTCAAGGGCCAGCCGGCGAAGACCAAGCTCATAGGCCGAGCCCGGGGCTATCACGGCGTGAACATCGCAGGAACGAGCCTGGGCGGGATTGGTGGCAACAGAAAGACGTTTGGCCAGTTGATGGACGTGGACCACTTGCCACACACGCTGCAGGCAGATTGTGCATTCACCAGGGGCCAGGCAGAAACCGGCGGCGTCGAGCTTGCCAACGAGCTTCTGAAGCTCATCGAATTGCACGATGCGTCGAACATCGCGGCAGTCATCGTGGAGCCGATGTCGGGCTCGGCCGGCGTGATTGTTCCGCCGAAGGGCTACCTCCAGCGTTTGCGCGAAATCTGCGACCAGCACGGCATCCTGCTGATTTTCGATGAAGTCATCACGGGGTTCGGCCGCATGGGTGAAGCAACGGGTGCCGAGTATTTCGGCGTTACCCCTGACCTGATGAACGTCGCCAAGCAACTGACCAACGGCGCCATTCCAATGGGTGCGGTCATCGCATCCAGCGAAATCTACGACACGTTCATGAACCAGTCGGCACCGCAGCATGCCGTCGAATTCGCCCACGGCTATACCTACTCGGCCCACCCCGTTGCATGCGCCGCGGGCCTGGCGACGCTTGACCTGCTCAAGCGCGAGAACTTGATTCAGAAGGCAGCGGACCTCGCCCCCCATTTCGAAAAAGCGATTCATGGCCTCCGCGGCGCCAAGCATATCGTCGACATCCGGAATTGTGGTCTGGCCGGCGCCATTCAGATCGCCCCGCGCGGCGGTGATGCGACCATCCGCCCATTCGAGGCAGGTCTTGCGTTGTGGAAGAAGGGGTTCTATGTCCGATTCGGCGGCGACACGCTCCAGTTTGGTCCGGCGTTCAACACCACGACCAGCGAGCTCGACAGCATGTTTGACGCCGTTGGTGGAGTGATCGAAACCATCGTCTAAGACTCAACGTCCAGACCAGGACTGAACCATGGCACGCCCCGCTCTCGCCAGCATCGACCTCGCCGCGCTTCGCCACAACTATGAACGGTTGAGGGCGATGCACGGCGGCCGTGCCCTGGCTGTGCTGAAGGCCAATGCCTATGGGCATGGCGCCGTCCGATGCGCTCGCGCCTTGCGCGGCATGGCCGACGGATACGCGGTGGCTTTTCTTGAAGAAGCCGTGGTGCTGCGGGAAGCGGGAATCGACGCGCCTATCCTGGTGCTGGAAGGCATGTTCGACGAACGCGACTTGCAGTTGGCGCAGCAGTTCGGGTTATGGACCGTCGTGCACCATGAGACCCAGTTGCGGATGATTGAGCTCTCTGCCAGCGCAACCGGATTGCACGTGTGGCTGAAGCTGGATACGGGCATGGCACGGGCAGGTTTCGCTCCCGAAGACGCCAGCGAGATTTATTCGCGACTCGCTGCCACGGGTAAGCTCGCGCAAATCACGCTGATGTCCCACTTTGCGCGAGCGGACGAGCCGGACTCGGAGGCGACGACAAAACAGATTCAACGGTTCGATCGCGCGACCGAGGGAATCGCGGGCGACAGGAGCCTGTGCAACTCCGCAGGGATCCTTGCGTGGCCAGCCGCCCGACGCGAATGGGCGCGCCCAGGTATTGCGCTCTACGGCGCAGCCCCCATGCCGTCCGGCGAACCTGGGCTTTTTCCGGTCATGACCCTGGAGAGCCAGGTGTTTGCAGTACGCGAACTTCAGCCAGGCGACGCCCTCGGCTACGGTGCGCGTTTCGTGGCGACGCGGCCCACTCGCGTCGGCCTGGTCGCCATGGGCTATGCGGACGGCTACCCGCGCACAGCGCCCGAGGGAACACCGGTCATGGTGGATAGCCATCTGACGCGCATCATTGGCCGCGTCTCGATGGACATGCTCACAATCGATCTTACCGACCATCCATCGGCAGGGATCGGTAGCCGCGTCGAACTGTGGGGACCCAATGTCAGCGTGAACGATGTCGCCCAGGCCTCCGGAACTATCGCCTACGAGTTGCTGTGCAACGTCAAGCGCGTACCACTGCAGTATGCGCAGGAGCCGCTGCAGCAGCTTCCAGTTCGAGAATCCGCGCTGGCGTGAGCAGGAGGGTGTTCATCTGTCCGAGCCCACTCAGTCCGCCACGCTATCCGCTACGGGTGCGGCTGCGTCTGCCACGCTTACGGTCTGCGTTTGGCCGCTTGATGGCACAGTCGATGCACCATCGAACTTGCACAGGTAGCTCATTACCATGTCGCAGACGTGCTGCAGCCTGGCTTCCACCCTCTCCTTCTCGCCAAGATCCACTCCCAGCACAAATGACAGCGTGTACCGATTCGAGATGGAGTAGGAACCCAGCCCTGAGATCGACACATACAGGTCAACCCAATCCGCATCAGGACGGAATACCCCCTGCTGCTTACCGCGCTCCAGTATCTCCGCCAGCGCACTCCGCAACGGATTGAACATCACCGGAATGACCTTGGACTTCCGGATGTGCTCGGCCTTGTGCAGATTTTCCGTGCTTAGCAGTTGAATGAACTCCGGGTGCTCAATGAAGTGCCGGATGGTTTGCAGCACCAGCGTCTTCATGTCCTCGACGGGGTTGTCCCCCAGCAGCCCAAACTGGTTTTGCCGCTCCCTCATGGCCGAGTACGCACGCTCCATCACCTCGATGAACAGCAGTTCCTTGCTTTCGAAGTAGTGATAGACCAGGTTCTTGCTGATCTTGCTGCGCGCCACGATGCTGTCAACCCGCGCCCCGTCGTAACCCTTGGACGCAAATTCCTTGGCGGCCATCTGAAGGATCTTCTCCCGTGTCACCGCCGCATCGCGAGGTTTGGCTTTTCCGCTAGTTTTCGTCGCTGGCATATGGCTTGCCCTTATCGTCTGTTGTTTCGTCACTGGTCGCCACACTGGTGCAGCGCCTAACCAGTTGGTTAGTCTACACCGGTTTGGCCGCACCGCAAGGATGCCTGAAACCTAATACTGGCGCCGTATCGGTGCTACGTGAAAACCCGGGTTGGCACGCCTGAATCCGACGTCTATTGTACTGACTAGTTAGTTAATCGATGACCTTGATCACGATCCTCAGAGCCCCTGGAAGCAAACACCATGAGGCCAGCAACAGTCGCTAAGGCCTCTTTTCCCTGGAGTTGCACAATGCAAGTAGGAAGCAGCGCTGGCGCCCGAGTCGGGTGCGATATCGGCGGAACCTTTACGGACATCGTTCTTTCTTTGCCCGACGGACGCCTGTTCGTGAACAAGACGTCCACAACGCCGCACGACCTGGGTGAAGCCATCGTTACCGGCCTCAAGGCACTGATCGAGCAGGCAGGCATCCAGCCGGGCGACATCACGGAAATCGTCCACGGCACCACCACGGCATCCAACACCATCCTGCAGAAGGTCGGTGCCCGCACCGGCGTCCTGACGACTGCCGGCTTCCGCGACATCCTGGAAATCGGTCGCATCCGCACTCCCACCATGTTTGACCTGGGCTGGCAAAAGCCACAGCCCCTTGCTGCTCGTCGCTACCGTCGCGGCATCACGGAGCGCATCGATGCGCGTGGGAACATTGTCGTCCCCTTGAACATCGATGAAGTCTTGACCATTGCGCGCGGCCTGGTCGACGAAGGGGTGGAAGCCCTGGCCGTTTGCTTCCTGAACAGCTATATCAATCCGGTCCACGAACTGGAAACCAAGGCGAGCCTTGAACGCGAGTTCCCCGGCTTGCTGGTGACCGCATCGTGCGACGTACTCCCCGAGATCAAGGAATACGAGCGCACCAGTACCACGGTGGTCAACGCCTACATCCTGCCGGCCATGCGCACGTACCTGCGCCGCCTGAAGGACGACCTCGGCCGCATGGGTGTGACCGCCTCGCTGCAGGTCATGGCCTCGAACGGCGGCATGATGGGGGTCGATAGCGCTAGTGACAAGCCGGTCTTCGCCGTCGCATCGGGTCCGGCGGGCGGCGTCGCAGGGGCCGCGCAGATTGGTAGCCTTAGCGGTGGCAACGACCTTATCGTCTTCGACATGGGCGGCACCACCGCAAAGGCATCCATCATCACCAATGGCATTCCTTCGCTGACGAACGAATACGAATTCCGCGATGGCATCAGCGCACCGAGCCGCTTCGTGAAGGGTGGCGGCTATGTGCTGAAGGTACCGGCCATCGACATCGCGGAAGTCGGTGCCGGTGGTGGCTCTCTGGCAGGTATCGATGCAGGCGGTCTGCTGTGCGTTGGCCCGGAATCGGCTGGTGCGAACCCTGGCCCTGCCTGCTATGGCCGCGGCAACGACCGCCCCACCGTCACGGACGCCAACATGGCACTGGGCTTCCTGAATCCCAGCGCGCTCGCCGGCGGCAGCCTCAAAGTTGACCCGGCCAAGTCGAAGCAAGCGATTGACGCTCACATCGGCGAACAACTCGGCCTTGACACGCTGGCTGCCGCACATGGCATCCGCCACGTCGCCAACGTGAGCATGGCCCGCGCGCTGCGCGCCGTGACCGTCGAGCGCGGCCGCGACCCACGCGACATGACGATGATTGCCTTTGGCGGCGGCGGCCCACTCCATGCCGTGGACGTGGCCAAGCTGCTCGGCATCAAGCGGGTGATTGCCCCCGTTATGGCAGGCGTATTCTGCTCGGCGGGAATGCTCGGCGCCGATGCCGAGCACAATTTCGTCAAGGCCATTCTGCGCCCGCTCGCCCAATGCGATGCGTCGAGCATCGGTGTGGCCATCGAAGAATTACGCGTCCAGGGGCTATCGGTCCTCGCCCAGGAAGGCTACCCCCAGGATGCCGTCGACGTGGCCGTTGGCCTGGACCTGCGCTATGTCGGCCAAAGCTCCGAACTGACCATCCCGCTGCGCACCTGGACTGGCGAAGCAATCGATGCTGCTGCGCTCGCCCAGTTGGTCGAGGACTTCGCGGACCAATACCAGCAAACGTTTGGCTACAGCAACGAGGAGCCGCTGGAACTCGTCAATGTCCGACTGAGCGCCTATGGCCGTAGCAGCCAACGACTGAAGTTCAATGACATCCGGGTGGATGCCAGCGCGCTGCAAGGCGTTTCCGGCACACGACAAGTCAGCTTCGAGCGTGACCAACCGCCGTGTGAAACCCAGCTGGTGCCGCGCTCGGCCATCACGGAGGTGCCGCGCCAAGGTCCGCTGATCATCGAGTCGTACGACACCACTATCGTCGTGCCGCCTGGCGCCACGGCCCACGCGGACAAGATTGGCAACATCATCATCGATATCGCCCAGGAGCAAGCATGAACACGCAGTTCGATCCGGTCACCTTTGCGGTAGTGAAAAACGCGATGGACTCCATCGTCGACGAAGTCGCGTACACCGTCATCCGTACCGCCCGCTCGGAAATCGTCAAGGACGTGATGGACTATTCGGCGGCCATCTGCGACCGTCACGGCCGTATGGTTGCCCAGGCCAAGACCATTGCGCTGCACCTGGGTGCAATCCCCGAAGCCATGGCCGCCGTCCAGCAACGGTATGGCGACACGCTTCAGCCCGGGGACGCCGTCATCGTCAATGACCCGTACGAAGGCGGCATGCACCTGCCGGACATCTTCATGTTCGTCCCCTTCTTCTACCACGGCGAACTGGAGGGCTACTGCGTGGTGATTTGCCACCACACGGACGTCGGCGGCCGCGTTCCCGGCTCGAATGCCAGTGACTCCACCGAGATCTACCAGGAAGGCCTGCGCATTCCGGTTCTCAAGCTCTACGAAGCCGGCAAGGTCAATGAAACGCTTGAGCGCATCATTGCCCAGAACGTACGCCTGCCAGACCGCGTACTGGGCGACCTCAAGGCTCAATACGCTGCCTCGCAGATTGGCGTACGGGAACTGACTGCGCTGTTCGACCGCTACGGTCGAGATGATTCGCGCGCCTACCTGAACGAGTTGCTGGACTATGCCGAACGCCTCACGCGCGAGGAGATCAAAAAGTGGCCCAAGGGGACATACCGCTTCGTCGACTACATTGACGACGACGGTATGTCGCCCGAGCCGATTCGCATCGAGGTGGCCCTAACGGTCCATGATGACCATGTGTCGGCCGACTACACGGGTTCAGCGCCGCAAGTCCGCGCAGCTATCAACTCGACCTTGTCGTACACAAAATCCTGTACCTACCTGAGCGTCCGATGCGCGTTGCTCGGCGATGTGCCAAACAATGCGGGCGTGTTCCGCTGCATCGACGTTCATGTGCCCGAGGGTTCCGTGCTGAATCCATTGCCACCCAGTGCCGTTGCAGCGCGCGCCCTCACCGGCTACCGTGTGTTCGACGCGATGCTTGGCGCGTTGGCGCAGATTGTGCCTCATCGAATTCCGGCGGCGGGTGAAGGCGGCAACACCGTGGTCTGCCTCTCAGGAAAGAGTGACGAAGGCAAGCCCTACATCATCGTCGACATGATTTGCGGCGCCTGGGGCGGTCGACCGGCCAGCGACGGCATCGAAGCCATCACCAATGCCTCGCAGAACCTGTCGAATACGCCAATCGAGACGCTGGAGGCACAGCATCCCGTCCGCGTGGAAGCTTATGAACTGGTCGAAGACTCTTGCGGTGCCGGCCAGTACCGCGGTGGCCTCGGCATCCGCCGCAGCTATCGCGTTCTGGCTCCCGACGCCCAACTGCAACTGCGTGCAGACCGCATGAAGTTCTCGCCATACGGACTGGCCGGGGGCGAGCCAGCAAAGCCCGCCCGCAACCTGCTTCAGCATGGCGAGTCGGTGACCGACCTTCCCAGCAAGGTCGGCATGACGATCTCGCGCAACGACGTAGTCACCCATATCCAGCCTGGCGGCGGCGGCTTTGGCGACCCGATGGAGCGAGATCTGGAGCGCATCCGCGAGGACGTCTGGAATCACAAGCTGACTGCGGACTATGTCCGCGAGCACTACAAGGTCATCGTGGATCCCAAGACCGGCGAAATCGACCACAAGGCGAGCGACGCCCTGCGTGGCAGCACCATGGCCCAGGCCGCATAGATAAAGCGCGGCTCCCCCACCTATCCTGTTTGAAGTCACCCACACATGCCCCACGAGGAATACAACATGCGTTCATCGTTCATGAACCAGGTCCGCCGCATAGTCATGGCAGCCACGGCACTTGTCACAGTCGGCACCATTGCCGCCACAAGTGCCCACGCAGCCGGTGAGAAGCTTCTGGTGCGGATGGACTATTCAGCGTGGGGCATGCATGCCGCCATGCATTTGGCCAAGCAGAAGGGATGGTTCCAGGAAGCAGGTCTCGACGTGGAGATCCAGGACGGCACCGGCACCATCAACACGCTGCAGTTGCTCGCGGCTGGCCAGGCTGACATTGGGCAAGTGCAGCTTGGCACGATGGCGATCGCCAAGGAGAACGGACTCGACCTGATGTCCATCGCCGGGTTCGCACGCAAGGGTGACCTGGCGGTGTTGGTCGACGAAAAGCTCGACGTGAAGTCCGTGGCCGATTTGGCTGGCAAGAAGCTCGTCTGCTTCACGACGAGCCCGTGGGCGCCATTCATCGACCCGTACCTGAAGGCCAGCAACGTGCCGAAGTCCAAGACCAACATCGTGATGGTTTCCCCTAGCGCATTGATCTCGACCTATGCCTCGGGGAACAGCGACGGTTTCCTGTCGCAAGCCCCATTTGGTCAGCCCATGGTGGCAAAGGTGCGGCCGGCCAAGGTGCTTCTGCTGGCGGACAGCGGCATCAACTTCCCTAGCTACGGTCTTGTGACGACCCCGAAGAAGCTTTCGGAGCGCGGCGCCGCCATCAAGAAATTCACTCAGGTTCAGGTGAAAGCCTGGGAGTACATCTACGGTGGCCACGAGGACGAAGCCGTCTCGGCAATCGTGGCACAGCGCCCGAACGCCAAGCTCGACCCGCAGATCCTGAAGTCGCAAATCGTTGCATATCGCCAATTCTTCGAGAGCCCGACGCAGAAAGCGGCTCCGATCGGCAAGCAAAACGATGCAGACTGGGTGGCTGCCATTCAATCAATGGAGCGCGCCGGCGCAATCAAGCCCGGACGCAAGCCGTCTGACTACTACACCAACGCCATGCTGGCGAACTAGTTCGACGGAGGAGAGGAACATGTCAGCTTTCCTGCAGATTGGTCAACTCAACAAAATTTACCGTTCACAGCGGGACCCGCTTTATGCCCTCAAGGACGTCAGTCTCGATATCGAGGAAGGCGAGTTCGTAAGCATCGTGGGCCCCAGCGGCTGTGGAAAGAGCACGCTGTTGAAATGCGTGGCAGGACTGGAGCCAATTTCCAGCGGCCATCTCGCCTTGCAAGGCGACCCGATTGTTGGTCCGCCCTCGAACATGGGTGTCGTATTCCAGCGCGACCTGCTTCTGGACTGGCGAACCATCCTGGACAACGTGCTCATCGCGGCCGAGTTCCACGACCTGGACCGCTCCGACTATGAAGAGCGAGCCCGGTCAGTACTTAACCTCTTCGGCCTTGGCGCTTTCGCGAATCGGTACCCCTGGGAGCTGTCGGGCGGGATGCGCCAGCGCGCCTCCATCTGCCGTGCGCTGTTGGTGGATCCGCAACTGCTGCTGATGGACGAACCGTTTGGCGCGCTCGATCCATTTACGCGGGACGAACTGAACGAGGAACTCCAGCGCACCTGGATGGACACCGGCAAGACGGTCCTGTTCATCACACACTCCATCTCCGAGGCTGTCTATCTCAGTGACCGCGTGGTCGTGATGTCGAGAAATCCCGGCGGCGTTGCCGCCGTCATTCCCATCGAACTGGACCGCCCGCGCGGCCTGGCCGTTCGCGAAACCAAGGCTTTCGCCGATTATGTCTCCCAGATTCGCGGCATCTTCCGCGACCTCGGCATCTACAAGGGGTAAGAGATGAAATTCCTATGGAAACGTTCCGAGAACAGTCGGCTCGCGGTCCTTACTATGGTTGTTATCCTTCTGCTCTGGGAGGGTGGCGTCCGCTTCTTTGGCGTCAGGGAATTTCTACTCCCTACGCCCAGCAAGATCTTCACGGAGTTTTTTTCGCAGCCAGGCTTCTTGCTTCTGCAGAGCCTTGACACCCTGCAGACGACGCTGGCCGGCTTCGCCTTGGCAGTCTTGCTCGGTGTGGGGGCGGCGATTGGTATCGTGTATTCCCGCTTCCTCGACCGCACGCTGTATGCCTTGATGGTTGCGCTCAACGCGGTCCCAAAGGTCGCGCTCGCTCCGCTGTTCGTCATCTGGCTAGGTACGGGCTCCGCGCCGAAGATCGCCATCGCGATGTTGATTGCCATCTTCCCGATTCTTATCGACACGGTGCTGGGTCTGAAGTCGATCGACCCGGAGATGCTCAACATGGCAAGGGCAAACCAGGCTTCGCGCAGCAAGGTGCTCTGGAAGATTCGGTTCCCGAACGCGCTGCCGAGCATCTTTGCAGGTATGAAGGTAGGCATTTCCTTCGCGCTTGTCGGCACGATCGTGGGAGAGTTCGTAGCCGGTGAGACTGGCCTCGGACACGTCATCCTGGTTGCGCAGGGCAGCTTTAACACGCCTACCGTCTTTGTCGCGCTGGCGCTGCTGTGCATCCTTGGCGTCATCCTGTTCAAGGCCCTGGAGCTTGCAGAAGAACGCCTGCTGCCTTGGCATGCTTCGCAACGTGGTAAGCCGACTGCCGAATCCACTCCCTCTTCGAAGCCTGACAAGCAGCTACGTTTGCTTGCTGAAGCCAAGCGCTAGCTAGCTCCCCTTCACGTTGCTTCTGTTTGCTCACGTCTGATGAAACGTTCCATCGGACGTGGGCGCCGCCCGCTATGTCGAACTCTCGCGTCACTACGTCATCTTGAGCGTCCCTGACACGCCATCGAGGATTACCTTGGTGCGCAGGTGCGATAGCAACGAGCGAGCTGCCGCGTTTAGCCGAGCATCCGAGTGAGCAATGATCTCCATGTCGTACTCTATTGCCGGACGCAGATTAACTGCGGCTCCCCCGCGGCGAACGTGCTCCGCCGCCGTAAACGGATCCACCACGCTAATACCTACGCCTCCCAAAACGAGGTCACTTGCTGAAACCGATTGCTTCGTTTCTGCCACCACCCTCAGCTCGCTATTGGTTTTGCGCAGCAACCCTTCGAGCTCTTGCCGAATCCGGGAGCTCGATGAGAGCGCTATGAACGGATACTCAACGAGCTTGCTGAGTGCAATGGCTCCCTTCTGCTGCAACGCATGACCCGGCGGCAGGATGCACTGACAGTTTCCACTGATACGGCCAATTTTCTCAACGCCGACTGGATAGACGCCGGCAGCGACGAAACCAAGATCAATACGCATTGACGCAACCATCTGACCGATGGCAAGCGAGTGATCGATCTCCAACCGGACTGTGGTCTGCGGCATGTCCACACGTAAAGCTGCTATCGCAACCGCCATGCCAGCGTATCCCAGCGCCGGAAGACAACCTACGCTCAATCCGTTCTCTTGATTCTGACGGAGTTGCTGTGCGTGAAGTGCTATGTCCTGAAGCCCAATAAAAGACCGTTGGACCCTCTCAAACAGCGCGATTGCGTGCTTGGTCGGCACAACAGTTCGCCCTCGTTTGATGAATAGCTTCAACTTCGTCGCCTGCTCGAGTTCGGCTACGTGACGGCTGACGGACGGCTGCGAGATATCAAGTGACCGCGCAGCCGCGCTGATTCCGGCTTGGCTCATCACTGCGGCAAAGACCTCAAGCATCCGATGCGTCAGCTCACCCTGACTCATAGCTTTTTCGGATTTATCCATACCGTTTCGCTCGTTGATTCTATGTTCGGCGTAGCCTAGCATGAGGCAGATCAAAAGTACCCACACACTGCCATGAAGAAGACCCAAAGCCTCAGCCAAAGTGCGTATTCGGCCGCCGCAGCGGACGGCCAGGCTGAGTACGCCACCGTCATGTCGACGAAATCGACGACGATCCATTCCAGGTGGAAATTGCGGGCTGTCGGCGCAGCGTTCGCTGCCCTGCTGGCGACCCCGGCCTTCGCGGCTTACCCCGACAAGCCCATTCGTTGGATCGTCCCGGCTGCGGCGGGCGGCGGCGCCGACGCCGCAGTACGTATCGTGGCCAATGAGTTGGGGCGCCGGCTGGGCCAGTCCGTCGTCGTTGACAATCGACCAGGCGCCAGCGGTGCGATCGGTCTGGATGCGGTCGCGAAAGCTGCTCCGGACGGATACACGATAGGGACGGCCAACATCACGAACATCGTGCTGAACCGACAGGTCCGCCCAAAGCTTCCATTTGATCCCGACAAGGACCTCGTGCCGGTGGCAAAGCTGTCGACGCAGCCCAATGTATTGGTCGTCAACCCCAACTTGCCGGTCAAGAACGTGAAAGAACTGGTGGCGTATGCCAAATCCCACCCGACTGCCGTTTTCTATGCGTCTACGGGTTCGGGCTCCAGCCTGCATATCGCCATGGAAGCGCTTAAACAGGCCACAGGGATGCCCGCATCTCACGTGCCTTACAAGAGCGCGCCGGCTGCCGGGGTTGACCTGATGGCAAACAACGTTCAGGTCATGATCGACAATCAAAGCACGCTTGCTCCGTTTATCCGTCAGGGAAAAATCCGAGCGCTCGCGGTCACGTCGTCGCAGCGCTCCGCATTTCTCCCGCAAGTACCGACCGTTAAGGAGGCAGGCGGACCTGCATTCGAAATGACCGTCTGGGGCGGGGTTGTCGCGCCAAAAGGTATTCCGACGCAGATCATGAAGCGCCTTGGCGACGAGATCATGGCAACGTTGGGAAACGCCGAGGTTCAGAAGAACCTTCGCGAGCTGGGCTACGAACCAGACGCCCAAGGTCCGGAGAAATTTGCCGAGCTTATCCGCAACGAAAACCAGAAATGGGGGGCAATCATTCGCGCTGCGCACATCACTGCTGACTAGATCCTGTCGGCGAAGGTAGATGAGCGTTTCGGTCAAGAAAAGGAAGTGGGGTGGCTGTGAATGACTACGATGTGATCGTCGCCGGAGGCGGCATTGTCGGTGCGGCGCTTGCCTACGGCATGACAACGGCTGGCAAGCGCGTATTGGTGATCGACGGCGCCGATCTCGACGCACGCGCCGCCAAAGCGAATTTTGGCCTCGTCGGGGCGTTTGGCAAAGGCTTCGGAGCGCCAGCGTATCAGCGGCTATCCCGCGACAGCGTCGCGATGTGGCCAAACTTCGCGGCTGCCCTGGCTGCAGAAACCGGCATCGATGTCGAATACGAGAACCGGGGTTGTCTGCGTTACTGCCTCAGCGACAAGGAGTTCGCTCAGCATACGGAACGCATCGCAAAATGGAACGCCCAGATGCCAGAGGCTTCCGCCTATGCGCGCATGGTCGATCGGACCGAGCTCGAGTCACTATTGCCCTCCTCCAGGCTGGGTAAATCAGTGTGCGGCGCGGCCATCGGCGAGTCCGATGGGCATGTGAATCCGCTCAAACTGCTGTGCGCGGTCCTCCAGTCATTCGTGTCCAAAGGTGGGCGCTTCATCGGCAATCATCGTGTGGTGGAGATCAAACCGCGGGAGCGCGGTCGCTTTCGCGTGATTGCCGAAGGTGCGGAAGGAACTCGCTCATTTGAATCAGAGCAAGTGGTTGTCGCGGCAGGACTGGGCGCCACTGCATTGGCCGCCATGGTCGCCATTGAGGTCCCGCTCCGTCCCCAGCGGGGTCAGGTCATGGTGACTGAACGTATGCGTCCAATGCTGGACCTGCCGGCCAGCGCAATTCGCCAGACTCGCGATGGCACGGTAATGATTGGCGTGAGTCAGGAGGATGTGGGCATGGATCTCGGCACGACTACGGTAGTCGCCGCGCGCATGGCGAAACGTGCCGTGTCAATCCTGCCAGACCTTGGCCAGGTCAAGTTGGTGCGACACTGGGCCTGCCTACGCGTATTAACACCGGATGGCCTTCCCATCTACGCTCAGTCGGACGCTTTCCCTGGAGCGTGGGCGGCAACCTGCCATTCCGGAGTCACACTTGCCGCGCTGCATGCCGGCACGGTTGCACGCCTGGTCGCGAGCTCTGCCAAAGCGTTGCCAGCGAGTCTTCAACCTTTTCACAGTGAGCGATTCAATGTTCCGCAAGCTAACTAGCCCGAACGCTCCACGTGATCGGTTGACGCTCTACATCGACAATGAACCTGCCGATGCGTATGAGGGAGAAACCGTCGCCGGCGCGCTACTCCGCCAGGCCTCGGCTGTTGCGCGTACCACTCCCGTGAAAGGCACCCCACGGGCACCGTTTTGCATGATGGGCGTGTGCTTCGACTGCCTTGCCATCGTGGATGGGGTCGCCTCTACCCAGACATGTCTTGTCACGGTCCGAGACGGCATGCGCGTTGAGCGTCAGCATGGTCGACGCGACTCATTTTCACGAAAACTACCCGAGCAATGCTCGACTGGCACTACCGAAAGCAGTGCAATGCAAACTGAGGCGAAGTGATGAGCGTCGTAGACCTTTTGATCGTCGGAGCCGGCCCCGCCGGCATGGCGGCGGCTATCCGCGCGCGGGGCCTCGGACTGACCACGATGGTGGTCGATGAGCAGCCCGCGCCCGGCGGACAAATCTGGCGCGGTATCGAACGAGCAAGCGCGGACGGTATGGCGAAAGTGCTGGGCGCCGCGTATCAGCAAGGCGAACAGTGGGTGAGCCGATTTCGCTCCAGCGGAGCGATCTACGAACCAGATACGCGAGTCTGGCAAATTGAACGCGACGATACCGAAGCTTCGTCCAGCATCGCTGCAGCAGGTGGAGACTCTTCGCCCCAGCCTATGTGGCAAGTCTTCATGAGCCATGCTCAGCAAGCACGTCTTGTGCGCGCGCGATGCGTTCTCATTGCAACAGGTGCGCAGGAGCGTCCGACGCCGTTCCCAGGTTGGACATTGCCCGGCGTCATGCCCATTGGTGCAGCGCAAATTCTGCTGAAGACGTCACGGCAAGTTCCAGAGCATCCGGTCTGGATCGCAGGTAGTGGGCCACTTCCGTTGCTCTATATGACCCAACTCCTCAGTGTCGGGGGGAAGATCGCTGGGTGGCTCGACACGACACCACACGGCGGCTGGAGCCGCGCGTTACCACATCTGGGTACCGCAGCAGCAGCTTGGCGAGACCTGATGAAGGGCGCCTGGTGGCAGCTGGATCTACTGCGCGGGAAGTTCCCCATTTTCCGCAGTGTCTCCGACATCCGCGCGTTCGGCGACGATCGACTCCAGCAGCTCAAGTTCCGGACAGCTCAAGGAGGCCAGCAGTCGTTCGAAGCGCACGCCCTTCTCATTCACGAAGGCGTGGTGCCGTCCATCCACGTCACCCAGGCGCTGGGCTGCAAACACTATTGGAACGTCGCGCAGGCGTGCCTGGTCCCCGAACTCGACGAGTGGGGTGGAAGCAGCGTATCCGGAATTTTCGTCGCAGGCGATGGCGCGGGCATCGGCGGAGCCAACGCTGCGTGCGTTCGTGGCGAGTTGGCCTCCATCGGGATCGCCGCGGCGCTTAACAAGCTGACGGATGAGGCGGCAGAACGCCAGGCAACGTCACTTCGCAGGCAGTTGCGCTCACACCTCTCGATCCGTCCGATGTTAGATGCCATTTATCGGCCGCGCCAAGAGGTATTCGAACCGCCAGATGAGACCATCGTTTGCAGGTGCGAGGAATTGTCAGCGGCTGAGATTCGAGCATCGGCAAGGATCGGTGAGCCGGGTCCGAACCAGGTCAAGTCTTACACGCGAGCCGGTATGGGCCCGTGTCAAGGCAGACAGTGTGGCCATACCGTTGCCAATCTTATTGCCGCAACACAATGCCGCCCGGTTGCCGAAGTCGGGTTCTTCAAGATCCGCCCTCCCCTCAAGCCCGTAACCCTCGCTGAGATTTCGTCAATCCAGACGGACTAGTCTGGACATCGAGCGAGTACCCGCCTCGAGCGCAGCCCCCGGAGCGCTGTGAGCGTGCCCGATCCACAGGCCAGCCCTTGCCCTATATGACCCCAAGCGGCGTGGCTTAACGCACACCTGTTCTCCTAACCCCACCATTTCGCATGTTTGTTTCCTTTCAGCACGCGAAAACGACGCGCTCTTGCACAACGCTGGACCTAACATTACCTCGCTCGGCAACGTAACCGCGCTTTCGCGGCACCAAAGCTGATGCGGGTAGGAGACCTCCCCGCGCTCCGTCGATCGACGGTTTCGCCAACAAATAGACTTCCAATCCAGCAATGATCATTGCCAACCGAAACGCTTCGCCAAAGCCCTATCCTGCTGAACTGCAGGGGATTATGAACATCGCAGCAGCGGATGAAAGCCTGGCGTGGCTTTCGGCTTGGGAGCAGCTCCGCGACGACGCGACTCCCCTCTACCACCTGCCGGACCTGGCAGCCCGACTTGACCTCGCGCAAGTCTCGGTCAAGGACGAGTCCGTCCGCTCACCCCTCGGTAGCTTCAAGGCATTGGGCGCCCCCATCGCCTTGATTCGCCTCATCTTGCGTCGCTGGCCAGATCAAAGCATCGATCCACGCGCGCTCATTCGGGGCCAATACGCTGACCTCGTGAAGGGATTCACTGTCATCAGCGCGACGGACGGCAACCACGGTCGCGCCCTGGCAGCCGCCGCGCAGAACATTGGCTGCGCCTGCGTCATCGTGCTGCACGCTAACGTGAGCGTCGAGCGTGAGACGGCTATCGCAGCCTATGGCGCGAAAATTGTTCGCATCACAGGCAGCTACGACGAATCGGTAGAAGAATCCGCCCGCCTGGCCGCTGCCAACGGATGGGAGGTTGTTGCGGATACCTCGTACGACGGCTATGAGGAAGTTCCCCGCGATGTCATGCAAGGATATGGCGCCATCGCTGCGGAAGCCATCGCGCAAGCGGACGGCAGCGCTGCCGAACAAAGCCCGTTCACCCATGTGGTACTGCAGGGTGGCGTGGGTGGCCTCGCCGCAGGCGTAGTTAGCTACCTGTGGGAGCGTTACGGCGCCAACCGTCCGAAGTTCATCGTGGTCGAGCCGGTGCAGGCCGATTGCCTTTATCAAAGCGCCATGCAAGGTCGCGCCGCCAAGGCGACGGGCTCGGTGGACTCGGTCATGGCAGGCCTCGCGTGCGGTGAAACGTCCCCACTGGCATGGAAGTTCCTCAACGAGAGCGTCGATTTCTTCATGACGATCTCGGACGACGACGCTGTCACCGCCATGCATATGCTTGCCCGAGGCAGTGAGCGCGACATCCCCATCGTTTCGGGTGAATCGGGCGCCGCAGGCCTCGCCGGACTGGCCGTTATTCGCAAGCACGAAGCCCTTTCTGCAGAGATTGGGCTCGATGCGAACTCTCGGGTCCTGCTGATCAGCACGGAAGGCGCAACGGCTCCGCAAGTATTCCAACAACTCGTGGGCGAGTCCGCGGAATCCATCGAAGCCCGGCAAGCCAGCTGGCTGGGCCGTTGAGGGGCCGACTGCCAACGGTACCCACAAAGAGGATTGGAAATGAGTACACAGATTGGTACGAGAGACAGCGCAATTGCGACTGCCGTACAAGCCTTCGACTCCGGCGAGTTCTTCGCTGAACTGGACCGACGCGTTGCTTACAAGACTGAAAGTCAAGAGCCTTCGCAGGCCGCGCAACTTCACGCTTACCTCCTGGAGGAGATTGCTCCCGCGCTGCATCGCATGGGATTCGAAACCAAGCTGGTTCAGAATCCGATTGGTGTCGATGCGCCGGTGCTGCTGGGCGTTCGCCATGAAGGGGATGACCTGCCCACCGTAGTGACCTACGGCCATGCTGATGTCGTTCGCGGCTACGATGACCAATGGAACGAAGGACTGCAGCCCTGGAAGATTGTCGTTGACGGCGACCGGTGGTATGGCCGCGGTATTGCCGACAACAAAGGCCAGCATTCGGTCAACTTGACCGCACTGGAAGCGGTATTGGCTGCGCGCGGTGGCAAACTCGGCTTCAACATCAAGGTCATCTTCGAGACTGGCGAAGAAATCGACTCGCCCGGCCTGAACAGCGTCTGCGCCGCCGAGAAGGAATATCTGGCCGGAGATCTGTTCCTGGCCTCGGATGGCCCGCGAGTCTCGGCCGAGCGTCCGACAGTGTTCCTGGGCTCGCGCGGTGAGCTGAACTTTGACCTGGAAATCAATCTGCGCGATGGCGGCCATCACTCGGGCAACTGGGGTGGCGCTTTGCGTAATCCCGCGGTTGTTCTGGCTCATGCCATCACCACGCTGGTGGATCGCGACGGACGCATCGTGGTAGAGGGTCTGCGCCCGCCTCCCCTTTCCGAGTCCGTACGAAACGCCTTGTCCGATATCGAGCTCGGTCGCGACCCCAGCGCCCCCGCCGTTGATCCGAGCTGGGGAGAGCCAGGTCTGACGCCCGCTGAGCGCGTCCTTGGTTGGAATGCACTTGAAGTATTGGCGTTCAAATCCGGGAATCCAGACTCCCCGGTCAATGCCATTCCGCCAACTGCGCGCGCCCACTGCCAGCTTCGCTTTGTCGTCGGTACCGACTGGGAGAACGCCCAGTCCTATCTGGATGCCCACTTCGAGCGCCTGGGTTTCAAGGAGGTGAAGGTCATCGTCAAGCCGGCAGTCACCGCTACCCGACTCGACCTCGACGACCCCTGGGTGGACTGGACTCTGGCCTCCATCAGCAACACAACCGGCAAGAAGCCTGCGCTGCTGCCGAATCTCGGCGGCACGGTTCCGAACGCGATCTTCGCGAAGACGCTCGGCCTCCCCACCGTATGGGTACCGCACTCCTACCCCGCCTGCTCCCAGCACGCGCCGAACGAGCATTTTCTCGGCTCGGTCGCTCGCGAAGCTCTCGCGCTGATGGCGGGACTGTGGTGGGACCTGGGCGATTCGGCCGCTGACATTTCGGCGAAGCGAGCAGCGCTTGCAAAGGATGCCAACTAAGTCTGTCCTGTAGTTTCAGCCGATCCAAAGAACGGCATTTACGGCGTGCGGAGCTTCCCCCCTCGGTCTCCGCACGCCCATATAACTATCAAAATGGAGGAAGACATTATGAAAACTGCAATGGCCGCCGCACTGGCCGGCTTGCTTACGCTCACGACCGGCATCGCGCACGCGCAGGAGAACACAGCACCGGTGCGAATCGTTGTCGGCTTCTCCGCTGGCGGAGCGTTGGACTCAGTCGCACGCGCACTGGCCGAGCGCCTGCGTGTCACGCTCAAGCAAAGTGTCATCGTGGATAACAAGCCGGGCGCGAGTCAAAGGCTGGCGCTTAGTGAAGTCAAACGGGCCCCTGCGGATGGCCAGACACTTATCCTGGCCAATAACTCACCGTTCACCCTATTTCCTCATGCCTTCCGTCGTCTCGAGTTCAACCCAACCAAGGACTTCACACCTGTTGGCCGGGTGGCGACGTTCGATCTGTGTATTGCCGCGGGTCCCAAGGCGCCTCCGGGGGAAATCAAGGAAGTAATGGCGTGGGCCAAAGCCCATCCGCAAGAAGCGGCCTACGGTACATCGGGCGCGGGAAACATGGGCCATTTCGTAGGGTTTATGGTGAGCAACGCAGCTGGCATTCAGCTTAACCACGTTCCCTACAAAGGCGGCGCGCCTGCGTTGATCGACCTGGCTGGCGGGCAGGTGCCGCTCGTGATCGACACCATTCTCGAGCCGATGGAAATGGCCAAGGCCGGCAAAGTCCGGATCCTCGCGACCACTGGTGAAACGCGTACCGCCATCTTGCCAAACGTCCCGACCTTGCGCGAATCAGGTATTAACGTCATTGCCGACGGGTACGTTGGCCTCTATGCACCCGCCGGCCTCCCTGCCGACAAGGTCCAGCGAATTAGCAAAGCCCTGAACGAGGCCATGCAGTCGCCCGATCTTCAGAAGCGTATCCAACAGTTCGCCATGACACCCGCATACTCGACGCCGGAAGAGCTTGCGAAGTTCCAGGCTGCGGGACTCTCGCGCTGGGAAGGCCCGGTCAAGGCGAGTGGATTCTCGGCGGATTGACGGGCGGGCACGTTAGAACGCAACAAGGAATCGCTTAGGGGTAGCTTATTCGTTCAAACTTGCGCACATGCCGCACTAGAATCTCCACATCGGGAACAGCAGCAGCGGTTCTCCGATCCGCAAATCCAGAGTCTCCCCTGCGCCGGCAATTCTTGCCGGCATTTTTTTTGCATTTGCGACCATGTTTGCCAAGGCCAAGTCCGGCGGAATCGGCGCCCCTTTTGCCTCACCGAAAAAAATGCTGGCTTCCTGACTTCCGCCTGTACTCGCCGTAATCTCGCCCCACCAATGCACATTTGTTGCATCGAGACACCCAAAATGGCGGCGAAGTTGCGTGCACTCATGCAACAAAAGCGCGAGAATCGATGCACTCTATCTGCTTCGACTTCCGTCGCGCGCCAATGCTTCTTGACTCTTACGACATCAAGCTCTTGAGCCTGCTGCAGGCCAACAGCAAGCTGTCCCAGCGGCAGCTTTCCGAGGCCGTGAACTTATCCCCGTCCGCGGTCAACAGGCGAATAGCTGCCCTGGAGGCTGGCGGCGTCATCACGGCCACCGTGGCAATTGTTGACCCGTCCTCTGTGGGACGACCCATCACCATCCTGGTCGAGGTGAAGCTCGAGAACGAGCGGGTGGATCTTCTTGATGACGTCCGCAAGCGCTTCATTGAATGTCCGCAGGTACAGCAGGCCTACTATGTCACCGGCGACTTCGACTTCATGCTGATCATCAACGTGAAGGACATGACTGAATACGAACGATTGACGCGAGAACTCTTCTTCGTCTCCGGCAATATCAAGCAGTTCAAGACCTACGTTGCCATGCAGCGCTCCAAGGTCTCGCTCAACATTCCCCTCGCCTGACCAGGCAAGGCGGCCCTTGCGGGGCCGCCACATCAAACTCCACATCAAACGTCTGCTCCAGTTCCGCCGGCAGCAATCGACGTACGCACTCCCCACACTCCCTCTACATGGCGCAGCCTTCGGTTGATCGCATTCGGGATTTCGTTGCTTTTTCCGCGCCCACTTCGCGCTGAGGTTGCGCGCGACTACGACTAGCATTCTTCGTGTCGAGCGAAGTTGATGCTTGCCGCTCTTGCCACAAACCAAAAAGCAAAAACAAAACGATATCGGAGACATGCCTCACCACGATTCCCATCACTCCGCCAATGCAACGGCAAACCAGCAGGTTTCCCCTGCTCTTTGAGGGCTCGCCGAGTCCTTTGCATTCTGACGTTTTCGGAAATCGAAGTAATGGAATTCAGTACTACTACAACGAGTCACGCCACAACCGGGCGCGGCTGGACCAGGCAAGACACCATGTGGGTGCTAGGCATATACGGAAACTCCGTAGGCGGTGGCACGCTCTTCTGGCCCGTCAGTCTCGGGCTCACTGGCTTCTGGCCGATGGTCATCCTCTCGGCCCTGGCACTCCCCATCACGTTCTTTCCATTCCTTGCGCTCGGACGCTTTGTTCTTTCGGGGTCCACGCGCGGCGGTCGAGACGGCAACATTCTTGACGCCACACATGAGCATTTTGGGGAACGTTGGAGCAAGGTCCTCACCGCCTTGTACTTCTCGACGGTGTTTCCGGGCATGACGATCTATACGATTACGCTCACCAACACCATTATCGACTTCGCCCGCACACAACTTCATCTCGGCGATATCTCGCGCTGGTATGTCGCACCCATCAGCACCTTCGTGCTGATGATGATGGTCCGCTATGGCACCACGACCGTAGTAAGAATCATGGGCTACATTGTCCTGCCCTTCATTCTGTGTCTCGTAATCTTTGGCATCATGGCCGCTCCGCACTGGAATGCGTCCATGCTGGAAACGGCCTCCCACTTCGGCGGCGTGTCGACATTGGCCACAGAAACCTGGAAGGGCCTTCCGATGGTGGTGTTCGCATTCAGCTTCACCTCCATCGTGTCAAGCTTCGTAGTTGCCCAGCGCCGCCAGTACGGCGCCGATGCACCGCGCAAGGTCACACAGATCATGCTGGTTGCGGTGCTCCTCGCCGTTTCAACGGTGCTCTTCTTCTCGTGGAGCACCATCTTCGCCCTCTCTCCTGCAGAGTTGGCGGCAGCGAAGGCAAGCAATCTCACTATTCTCTCGTTCCTTGCCCGCAAGTTTGATTCGCCCATCATGGCCATCGCTTCACAGGCGATCGTATTTGCCGCCGTTATCAAGTCGTTCCTCGCTCATTACCTTGCGTCGGAAGAAAGCGCCAAGAGCTTCAGTCGCAGCATCTTCGGTACGTCCGAAGCGACCTTGCGCAGCCCGGCATTTACACGCTTGGTCGCACTGCTGGTCTATGCCGTCACGACAACCTGCGCAATTGCCAACCTGGATGTATTGAACGTTATCAAGGTTGCACTCGTTCCAGTGAGCGTCTTCGTCGTGTACTTCCTGCCGCTGTACGCCTTCCGCAAGGTGCCGTCCCTGCGCAAGTACCAAGGCCGCCCGGTAAACCTGCTGATTGCAGCGGTGGGCGCGGTCTGCCTGGTCAGCGGCATCGTGACGATGATCTCCAAGTTCAGCCACTAAAAGCAATGGCGGTGCCCGCATTCCTTATGTGCGGAGGCACCGCAGTGCTCTTCCAGAAAAGATAAACATGCGCGAATTCGAAGTTCCTGGCCGCTCCGTAGCAGTTGGCACCCAGGGCATGGTTGCCACGTCCAATCCGCAGGCGGCTCTGGTTGGCCTGGACGTGCTGCGTGGCGGTGGCAATGCCGTCGATGCAGCTATTGCGATTGCGGCCATGCTCGCAGTCGTAGAGCCCACACAAACTGGCATCGGAGGCGACTGCTTTGTCCTGCTCAAGAAGCGCGGGCAACCGCCCGTCGCACTGAACGGCGCCGGGTGGGCGCCCAAGGCAATCTGCGCGGAAACACTGCGCAATGCCGGAATGACCGCAATTCCCACAGACAGCGTGCACGCCGTCACCGTCCCCGGTGCAATTCGAGCGTGGGAGCGACTACTCGCAGACCATGGAACTCAAACCTTCGAGTCGCTGCTGCAGCCGGCCATCCTGGCGGCTGAGCTCAGTTACATCGTCACGGAGCGTCTCGCTCGCGACTGGGGCCGTCATACAAAAAGGATGTCGGCCACGCCGGAAGCTAAAAGTGTTTTCATGGCCGACGGATTGCCTCCCATGGTTGGGGACAAGAGGGCCAATCCAAAGCTCGGGAAGGCATTGCGTTCCATTGCCTCGGACGGCGCCAACGCGTTCTACGAAGGTTGGATTGCAGAGGACATCGTTTCTACATTGAAAAGTCGCGGTAGCGTCATCTCTCTCGAGGATTTCGCTGACTACCGGCCCGAGTACGTATCCTCAATTTCGGCGACCTACCGCGGATACCAATTGTGGGAATGCCCTCCGAGCGGGCAAGGCATCGTCGCGCTACAGATTGCCGCGATGCTCAATGAGTTCAATCCTGGTGAGTTCGGGCCACTGAGCGCGGAGCGTTTCCACTTGCAGGGGGAACTCTCCCGCATTGCATACGCGCAACGTGATACGTTGCTCTGCGACCCGGCATATCACCCGGTGGATGTTAGTCGCATGCTTTCCCCAAAACACATCGCGACACTGCTTTCTCAAGTCCACCCAGACCGAAGAAATGACAACCTGCTGCCGCCTGATATGCCGGAGCACAAGGATACGGTCTTCATCTCCGTAGCAGATGCCGACGGCACACTGGTGGCCTTTATCAATTCCCTTTTCGATGATTTCGGAAGCGGTCTGGTCGCGCCGGGCTCTGGCGTCCTGCTCCACAATCGGGGATGCGGCTTCGTGCTCAACGAAGGACATCCAAACGTCATCGAAGGCCGCAAGCGGCCTCTTCACACGATTATTCCCGCACTCCTGACGAAGGGCGGCGAGGCCGTGATGTCGTTTGGCTGTACCGGTGGACACTTCCAGCCGACGGGCCAGATTCAGGTCTTATCCAATATTCTGGACTACGGCATGTCGGTACAGCAGGCGATCGAACATCCACGGATGTTCGCGCGAGGCGATAACTTCGAACTGGAACAGACCGTACCCCAATCCGTTTGGGAAGGACTGCGACAGCGCGGTCACAAGCCGACTCAAACGGTAAATCCCCTCGGCACTTGCCACGCCATCTGGGCCGACTGGAAGCGCGGCGTCTTCCTCGGTGGCTCGGATGGTCGGCGCGACGGACTTGCCATCGGCTACGAGTAGTCCGACATTTCAGTCAAGACGTGCCAAGGCTTCCCTCAAAACTCGCCTTGCCTCATCAAAGTACAACCGTCAGTTTTCTCGTGATATCGCCCTCTTCTCGCTCGTTGCAATCTCCCTCGCTTGCGATAACACTGGCGCCGGCCTGTTTCGTACTCATCTGGAGCACAGGTTTCATTGTGGCGAGGTACGGCATGCCCTATGCCCCACCTCTGAAGTTCCTGGCACTGAGATACGCGCTCTCGACCGGCTGCTTCCTGGTATGGGCGGTCGTAATGCGAGTCGCGTGGCCGCGTGAAAGGCAGCAGTGGCTGCACCTGTGCGTTGTAGGCGTATTGATGCACGGGCTGTATCTCGGCGGCGTGTGGTCCGCGGTAAAGGCCGGCATGGGTGCAGGTCTAGCCGCGCTGATTGTCGGACTTCAGCCCGTGCTGACGGCATTGTGGATGTCCAGCCGTGGGGCGCGCATTTCGGGGCAGCAATGGGCCGGTTTAGCACTTGGGCTTGTTGGCCTGGTACTAGTCGTATGGCAGAAAATTGGGGTTGGTGAGGTTAATCGCTTCACGCTGGGCAGCACGATCATCGCCCTCCTCGGCATCACCCTTGGCACGTTATATCAGAAGCGTTTTGTGAAGCCTTGCGACGTCCGGTCTGCAAGCACCATCCAACTTGCGGCCGCATTGGCGCTCACGCTGCCGCTTGCACTGCTGGAGCACGAACCATTCCAATGGTGGGTAGCGAACGGGCGCCTGAACGGTGAGCTCGTTGGCGCCGTCGGCTGGTCTGTATTCGGAATAACGCTTGGTGCCAGCTCGTTGCTTTATCTCATGATCCAGCGCGGCGCGGCGACCTCCGTCACGAGTCTGTTTTATCTTGTTCCAGCCACGACAGCTCTCTTTGCGTGGATTCTTTTCTCTGAGCCTTTGTCGACCTCTGTTCTCGCCGGGCTGGCGCTCAGCGCTGTCGGGGTGGTACTTGCGGTGAAGCGCTCGTAGGTTTGGGCAGATGCAATGAGGGCCGTCTCAGTCGCTCACAACACCCGACGCACAATAACGCACCGAATCCGCCCCTGCTAACGGGACAATCTTGCAGATGAGCGGGGCTACTATGGGGATACTCATGACATATCCCTCTCAGGAGACCGCAATGGACGCGTCGGTGCCCCTCCAATCCAAGCTGCAGGCGTGGCGACACTGTTTGCATCAGCACCCCGAAACTGGCTTCGAAGAGGTGACGACATCCGAGTTTGTGGCGTCTGTGCTGCGGGATCTGGGCCTGGACGTACACACTGGAATTGGCGGCACAGGGGTTGTAGCGAATCTATCCGTCGGGAAAGGCGATCGCACCGTAGGGATTCGCGCCGACATGGACGCGTTGAACATTCATGAAGCCTCCCCTCAACGGGCGCATGCTTCAAGAATCGCCGGGAAGATGCACGCCTGCGGGCATGACGGACATATGGCAATGGTCCTCGGCGCTGCTACCCTGCTCTCCCAGCAACGTGATTTTGATGGCACCATCAGATTCATCTTCCAACCAGCGGAAGAACACGGACGCGGCGCCAAGGCCATGATGAAAGATGGCCTGTTCGAACGGTTCCCGGTCGATGCCATCTTTGGCGCTCACAATATGCCTGGACTGCCGGCGGGAACCATCGCGACGCGGCCTGGCCCCCTGATGGCTAGCGAAGACAATTTTGTCATTCGCATCGCCGGAAAGGGTGCCCACGCGGCGCGTCCCCATATGGGCGTAGATCCGCTCGTTATCGGTGCCGAAGTCGTTCTGGCGCTGCAAACCGTTGTGTCGCGGAATGTGGATCCAAGCCTCCCGGCCGTCGTCTCTTGCACGGAGTTCATCACGGACGGCATCCGTAATGCAACCCCGTCGACGGTCACGATCAAGGGCGACACGCGCAGCTACACACCCGACGTGCAAGCGCTCTTGGCGCGACGCATGCGCGAACTATGCGAGGGCATCTGTCAGGCGCACGGCGCCATCTGCTCGTTTGAGTACACGCATGAGTTCGCACCAACGGTGAACTGGAACTCTTGTGTAGACGTCGCCCTGTCGGCCGCCTCCCGTGTGGTCGGCGCCGAACGTGTCAGCGGCGACATTATTCCCATGATGATCTCGGAAGACTTTGGAGCGTTTCTGCAGGTTGTGCCCGGCGCCTTTGTCTTTATCGGCAACGGAGACAATGACTCCCCAGGCAGCGTGCCCCTTCACAATCCTGGCTACGATTTCAACGATGACATCCTGTCGACCGGCGCCAAGTACTTTGCCGAGGTTGCACGGCAGGCATTAATCGTCCGATAGCGCGCGAACCACCACACGTTTCTCGACACCGCCCCACCATCCTACATGTGCTGACGAGGCTATCCCGCGTCAGCATGCCACCTTCTGCCGGTACACCTGCGTCGGTACGACAGGGCAGCCCAGGTGCGCGTTGTCCCTTACAGCCCCCCCCTCTCTGACGTTCTGCACACGCATCCTGGGCGCTCATATCTTGTGCGGCGCGTTCCAGATCGGTGATTTCTGTTTCACCAGTGTGCAACATCTTTGCGCTTCCCGGGTTAACCCGGGAGTGAACGTTCCACGAACGCAATAACCACCCGTTTGGGACGGCCAGATTGTGTCATTCGTGCGCACCCCCACTCGTATGATTTTTCAAGGCCTGAACCACCTGTAGTGCGCCATCTGTTCCGGCCGTGATTCTCACGACGAAAGGAAGGACTTCCATGAAGAGCCAGAGAAATGCGAGCCAGAAAGCTAGCCGGGTCAGCACGACGCTGAAAGCCGCGGTCATCGCCATCGCTTGCTTGTCAGCCATTGCCACCAGCCCCGTACAGGCCCAGAGCAAGGCTGCTCCGGCACAAGCCGCTTCCGCAGTCGCCACGGCACCCGGTAGCACCCTGAGCGCCATCAAGGCGCGTGGTCACCTCATCTGCGGAGTAGCCGGCGACCGCGCCGGCTTCAGTCTGGTCGACAACAAAGGGGTGATGCAAGGCCTGGATGCGGATACCTGCCGTTCCCTTTCGGCCGCTATCTTTGGTACTCCCGACAAGGTGCGGTTTGTGTCGCTGACAAGTTTGACCCGCTTTACCGCCCTGCAATCCGGAGAAGTGGACGTTGTCATCCGCTACACGACGTGGACGCTCACCCGCGAAGCAAACCTCGGCCTCGAAGTCCCGGTAGTGAACTTCTATGACGGTCAAGGCTTTCTGGTGAAAAAGAAGGCCGGTGTCAAGAGCGCTCTTGATCTCGGCGGCGCAACCGTCTGCTTTCAGCCAGGCTCCGCAGGTGAGGCCAACGTTGCCGACTACTTTCGCCAGCACAAGATGGAGTTGAAGCCTCTGGTGATCGAAAAAAGCGAACAGATTCGGGACGCTTTCGTGGGCGGACGATGCGACGCGTACACCAACGATACCGCCCAGCTTGCATCCTTCAAGATCTCCATGGGCGCTGCAGCCAACGACTATGTTCTGCTGCCCGAGGTCATCTCCAAGGAGCCGCTTGGGCCGTTCATCCGCAAGGGTGACCAGAAGTTCTTCGACCTCGTGCGTTGGACCCACATCGCATTGCTGACCGCCGAGGAATTTGGCATCACGTCCGCCAACGTCGACAAGTTCCGCAACAACCAGAACCCGGCCATCCAGCGGTTCATGGGTGAAAACGGCGACTTGGGCAAGGCGCTCGGCGTGGAGAACAACTGGGCCGTCAACGTCATCAAGTCCGTGGGCAACTACGCCGAATTGTGGCAGCGCCACATCACGCCCCTTGGCATCCCGCGTGGGCTGAACAAGCTCGTTAAGGATGGCGGCGTTCAATACGCGCCTCCGATGCGCTAGGTCCCGATTGTCGCCACCACATCAGCCTGACTGTCGGTGGTGGCGATCACGCTTCCGCTTCCTCGACGCGGGCACCGCTCAAGAGTGGCCCCGTCCGCCAAGCATTGTTCAGGTGCACTACTATGACGACATTCGCCAAAGACACGCCACGCCCCACTGCGCGGTCCATTCTGAGCAACACCGTTGTCCGACGTATTGGATGGCAGGTTGTTGCCGTTGTGGCAGTTCTCGGCGCGCTTTCCTGGCTCGCGGGAAATGCTTCCCATAACCTCGCGGTTCGCAATATCGCGTCCGGCTTCGGCTTTCTGGACCGCGAAGCCGGTCTGCCTATCGCCGAACATTTGATTGCATACGCGCCCGAGGACACGTATCTCAGGGCGCTTGTCGTCGGCACACTGAACACTCTGTGCGTCGCTTTCTGCGGGATTCTGCTGGCGACCATCCTCGGCGTTACCATCGGCGTGGCCAGACTGTCCAGGAACTGGTTGGTGGCCAGGGCAGCGGCCTGGTATGTCGAGTTCTTCCGGAATTTGCCGCTACTGCTGCAGTTGTTCTTCTGGTACTCGCTACTGCAGGCGTTGCCGCCGGTGCGACAGGCGCTCAATCCCTTGCATGGCATCTATCTATCAAACCGTGGCCTGAGCGTGCCGGTCCTCCACTGGCTGCCAGGACATACTTGGGGCTCGATTGCCTTCGCAATCGGTGTGGTGGCGACCACCGTCTACGCAAGGATCGCGGCGCGCAAACGGCTGGAAGATGGCCGCCATCGCACAGTTTGGCCCGTCGCGGTTGCGCTCCTGATTGCACTGCCGCTCATGGTCTCCTTGGCACTTGGCGCAACCTACAGCTTCGACATTCCCAGTCCCAAGGGATTCAATTTCCGGGGTGGCATGACCGTCTCCCCGGAGTTTGTCGCATTGGTCGTCGGGCTCGCGACGTACAACGCCGCCTTCGTCGCCGAAATTGTTCGGGCCGGCCTGCTCTCGGTAGGACAAGGGCAACTCGAGGCCGCGCGCGCACTGGCTTTGCGCCCAGGTGCCACGCTTCGCTGGATTGTCTTTCCGCAAGCGCTGCGCGTCATCATTCCTCCACTGACCAGTCAGTACCTGAACCTCACCAAGAGTTCGGCGCTAGCTGTGGCTATCGGCTACCAGGACATCGTCTCTATTGCGACGACAGCAATGAACCAGAACGGGCAAGCGGTCGAACTAGTGGGAATCATCATGGGCGTCTATCTGACCATTAGTCTCACGATTAGCCTAGTCATGAATATCTATAACGCGCGCATCGCGCTGGTGGAGCGATAACCATGTCCACTTTCGAACACGTCGTGCATCCGTCGGCCACTGACGTCCGGCCGCCTCCGGCCGCAGTCAATGACGGTGCCGTTGCCTGGTTGCGTCGTAACCTTTTTTACTCCTGGCCGTCCGTTTTGTTGACCCTGATTCTGGCCGCAACGCTAGTAAAGGGCGTCTTTTCGCTCATCAAATGGGCGTTGTTGAATGCCGTCTGGACCGTGCCGCATGGCCCGCAAGGACCAATGACGGATGCCTGTCGCGCACTGGAGGGAAGCGGAGCCTGCTGGGCGATCATCACGGAGAAGTACCGGCTGATTCTATTCGGCACCTTCCCGTTTGACGAACAATGGCGGCCCGCTCTCGTCATCGCCCTCTTCATCTCGCTCTTTGTGGTGTCAGCGATGCGGCGGTTCTGGCGTAGGGAGTTGGCAATCGTCTGGATTGGGACGATTACTGCCATTGCATTCCTGATGTGGGGCGGCGCGTTCGGCCTGGAGTTCGTTCCGCAGTCACGCTGGGGCGGCCTGGCGCTGACGCTCATCATCGCGACGATTGGCGTCGCCATTGCTTTTCCGCTCTCCATTCTCGTTGCGCTGGGTAGGCGGTCAAAGCTCCCAGTCATCAAATGGCTGAGCGTCGGATATGTAGAGATCATCCGCGGCGTACCGCTGATTACGCTGCTCTTCATGGCCAGCGTCATGTTTCCGCTGCTGATGCCTGAAGGGGTGAATCTCGACAAACTCTTGCGCGCACAGATCGCGTTCATTCTCTTCTTTGCCGCCTACCTGGCCGAAGTGGTACGCGGCGGGCTGCAGGCGTTGCCGAAGGGACAGTACGAAGCCGCCCACGCACTTGGTCTTACCTACTGGCAAACAACCCGGCGGATCGTCCTGCCACAAGCGCTGCGCCTGGTCATTCCGCCGCTCGTCAACAACATGATTGGGTTCTTCAAGGACACGTCCCTGGTGTTGGTCATCGGCCTTTACGACCTGCTAGCCGCCTCGCAATCAGCAGTGGGAGAACCTGCATGGCAAGGATTTGCCGTTGAGACCTACGTATTTGTGGGCTTGATCTACTTCACCTTCTGCTTCGCCATGTCACGGTACAGCCAACGCGTCGAGGCATCGGTAAACCAGCACAAGCGGCGCTAGGCCGATAGTTTGAATCACGCACGAAATCGCCCATTCGTCATACGGAATTCTGCCATGTCCACGTCCACCTCTTACATCACCGACACGCCCACCGTTGACGCGGCCGTCCGCAGCCACGGATTCGCCGTCTCGATGAAGCAGATCAATAAATGGTACGGATCCATGCACGTTCTCAGGAACGTCAGCCTGGAGGTCAAGCCAGGCGAACGCATCGTGATTTGTGGCCCCTCTGGGTCCGGCAAATCGACGCTTATCCGTTGCATCAACGGCCTGGAGGAACATCATGAAGGTGAAATTCAGGTCGACGGCATCAACCTGGACAAGAATATCGACAACCTCGATGCCATCCGACGGGAAGTCGGCATGGTTTTCCAGAGTTTCAACCTGTTCCCGCATCTGACGGTACTGGAGAACTGTACGCTTGCTCCGATGCTGATTCGCCGCATGCCGAAGGCCGAGGCTACCGGGTTGGCGAAGTCCTATCTCGAGCGAGTACGAATCCCCGACCAGGCAAACAAGTACCCAGGTCAGCTTTCAGGTGGTCAGCAGCAACGCGTCGCCATCGCTCGAGCCTTGTGCATGAAGCCAAAAATCATGCTGTTCGACGAGCCGACCTCCGCCCTTGACCCCGAAATGGTCAAGGAGGTTCTCGATACGATGATCGCACTTGCGAAAGATGGCATGACGATGATTTGCGTCACGCATGAGATGGGCTTCGCCCGCCAAGTCGCAGACCGTGTCGTGTTCATGGACAAGGGGGAAATTGTCGAATCCGGCAGCCCGGACGCCATGTTTGATGTGCCCAAGTCGGAGCGCCTCCAGAAGTTCCTGGGCCAAATCCTGCACAAGCACTAGCCCTGCGAGACAGACCTGACGTCCCCCACGCGCATTGACAACGCACACTCCTTCCAGCCGAGGTTATGAAGCTATTCTCTCAGAGCGACAAACTGTTTCCTGAACTGCAGGCCTTCCGACGTGACATCCACGCCAATCCCGAATTCGGCTTCGAAGAGACACGCACCGCCCGGCAGGTAGCCGCTCTACTTCGAGCATTCGGCCTTGACGTCGTTACGGATGTTGGAGGAACGGGTGTCGTGGGCAGCCTGCGCCGCGGACAATCGCCGAAGTCCATCCTGTTACGTGCGGACATGGATGCGCTGCGGATACATGAGACGCCCGATGCCGAGCGACCATACGTGTCCAAGACGTCGGGTCTCATGCACGCATGCGGTCATGACGGACACACGGCGATGTTGCTAGGCGCCGCGCAGCGACTCGCCGAGCGTGGGGCATTTGATGGCACGGTGCATTTCGTGTTTCAGCCGGCCGAGGAATGGGGCAAAGGCATGCTCGCCATGTTGGACGACGGTTTGCTCGACCGCTTTCCTGCGTCAGAGGCATACGCGCTGCATAACATGCCCGGCCTCCCCATCGGGAAATTTGAGACTTGTGCCGGTGCGTTCAAGGCAGCCGAAGACAACTTCACTATCACGGTGGAAGGCAAGAGCGCGCATTCGGCACGTCCCCACTGGGGCCGCGACGCGCTTGTCGCCGCGGCTGCGCTCATCACGGCACTGCAAACCATCGTGTCCCGAGCGCTGACGCCTGGTGAGCAGGCGGTCGTCACGTGCACCGACATCAAAGTGGCTGGCACACGGAACGTGAGCTGCGGCGAGGCGGTTATTTCAGGCGACTGCCGTTCATTCAGTCCGGCAGTCAGCGCCGAGATTGAGGCAGAGATGCGCCGTATCTCAGAAAGCGTGGCACTTGCCCATGGCTGCACGGCCAAGGTCAAGTACACGCGTGAGTTCGTGCCCACGGTCAACGACCCCGAACTCACCCGCGCGATCACCGAAATCATCGACAGCGAGTTTGGTGCCGGCGCAGTGAACGCCGACGCACACCCAAATGCGGGCTCCGAGGATTTCGGTCAGCTACTTCAACGAATTCCAGGCTGCTTCGTCAATGTCGGTAACGGTGAGACAGCGCCACTTCACAATTCCGCATACGACTTCAATGACAACGCCATTCCGTATGGGGTGGCATTCTTCGTCGCGGTCGTACAAGCGCGTCTGTCAGCGGTGCGGCCCCGGGCGGCTTCTACCCGCGCTGACTGAACGCTCTCGCGCTGTCCCGACAGCGCATGGACACGCTCGCTGATCGCACCTTGCATCAGCGTTGCGTCAAGCGCCACCAAATAGCGTTAATCGTGCGCACAGACTGCAATAACATTGCGTCATCGCATCGTCGGATAAGGATGCCCCTGCCCGTTCGATGTCAACTGCTACTGGGGTGACTAGTGATGGGCGAGATCTCTTCCAAACAACAATTGTTGAAGCTGGACGGTAAAAAACTCCTCCAGCAAATTGGCAAGCTGGGCGAAATCGGTGCTGACGAGGAAGTGGGTGGTCGAACCCGCATTGCACTCACAGACAGTGAGAAGGCAGGCCGGGACCTCGTCGTGCAATGGATGCGTGAACTGAAGCTGGACGTTCAAATCGACCGCATCGGCAATATCTTTGGCACCCTTCGGTCCGCCGACGACGATGGCCATCAATCGCCGTTGATGATGGGATCGCACATCGACACCGTCACCAATGCCGGCGCTCTGGACGGATGCTACGGGGTGCTGGCCGGACTTGCCGTTGCCCGCGCGTACAGAGATGCAAACGTCCTGCCTTCGCGTTCCATCACAATCGCTGCATTCACCAACGAGGAAGGCATTCGGTACCAGCCCGACATGATGGGCTCCCTCGTATATGCCGGCGGCCTTCCGCTACAACAGGCTCTCGAATCAGTCGGTACCGACGGTACGAAGTTGGGCGACGAGCTCGCACGCATTGGATATGCAGGGACCATGGAACCCGGGTCAATCGTGCCGCACGAATACCTGGAACTGCATATTGAGCAGGGGCCAATTCTGGAGGCGGAGAACACACTTATCGGTGTGGTGGAGAACCTCCAGGGCATCTCGTGGCAGCAGATTACGATCCAGGGTAATGCGAATCATGCTGGTACGACCCCTACGCATTTGCGCCATGATGCCGGCTGGGTAGCGTCCTCGATCGTCACCTTTGTTAGAGACCTGGCAGCAAACTCTGCCGGAACGACGCTTGCGACCGTCGGGTGCATGCGATTCGAGCCCAATGTCATTAACGTCATCCCCCGCCGGGCCACGTTGACGGTCGACTTACGCGACCCCGACGAGGACCGCTTGCGCGTCGCCGAGAAGGCTCTCGCGGATTTTCTTGACGGTATAGCGCAAAGGGAAGGCGTCAAGATCGCCACAGAACAGCTAGTGCGGTTCTCACCGGTCATCTTTGATGCGGGTCTGACCAACGAGATCGAGGCGTCGGCAAAGCGTTTTGAGTTTAGCCACCGGCGGATGACTTCGGGAGCTGGCCACGATGCGCAGATGATTGCGCGCATCGCTCCATCAGCAATGATCTTCGTGCCAAGCCGCGGCGGGATTAGCCACAACCCGCGCGAGCACACGGACGATGAGCAACTCATACAAGGGGCCGACGTTCTTCTTGACGTCGTATCCAAACGCCTGGACCGCACCGCTCGATAATCATTCGCTACGTCTAGCGTCCAAACGGCCCGCATAAGCGGGCCGTATTTCATTGGCCTGCAACGAGTTTGGCCAACCCATCCGCCTTCCCAAGCCACTTGAGCTCGCGACATTGATCGGTTTTTCACATCGGGAAAGCAGAAATTCGCGTTTCCATTCCGCGTGTTGCTTCCCTACCATGCATCTCAAACAGGACTGATCTGCGCTCGCCAAAAGTAACTCACACTAGCCCACGCACTGCACCATGACGACCACCATTTCCTCCCCCCGCTTCCTGCGCTTCGTCGACGGCTTCGACAAGCTCGTCGAGCGTGCCGCCGGCGCCGAACCCACTATCCTTGGAGAGGGCAAGGCACTGCTGCATGACCTCATCGCCAATGATGACTGGCTACCGGATTGCTGCGCGCAGCCGCATCAGCAGTACTACCAGCAGTACCTGCTGCATGCCGATCCCGAAGACCGCTATTCGGTAGTCAGCTTCGTTTGGGGGCCGGGACAGAAGACGCCCGTCCATAACCATACGGTATGGGCGTTGATCGGAATGATGCGGGGATCCGAACGCGGCGAGCGTTTCTCGGTTCCGGAGCCGGGCCAACCGATGCGCCTGCTTGGCGAGGACACCTTGGTGCCCGGCGACATCGATATGGTGTCACCGCGACTGGGCGACATCCACCGCGTGTCCAACGCATTCGACGATCGCGTCTCAATCAGCATCCACGTCTACGGCGGCAACATTGGGCGTATCTCCCGGCACGTGTTCGACATTGCCAATGGCGCGACAAAAACCTTCATCTCCGGCTACTCCAACGAGCCGACGAAGACCGCTGGCTGACCACCTTCGTTGGGAAGACAAGGTATCCAAGTCACGGCGATCGAAACCTCGCCCACACAACTTCTACGGCTTCCCTCAACAAGCAGCACATCAAGGAATCATCATGCTGAACAACTGGATCGAACAACTCAAGAACCTGCGCTCGGCCGCTAGCGCGCTTTCCAAGGCCAACCCGAAACTGGTCACCGCCTTCCAGGGGCTAAATGCCGCGCAGAATGGGGCCGGCGCACTCGACGCGAAGACACGCGAGCTGATCGCATTGGCCGTCGCCGTCACCACGCGATGCGACGGCTGCATTTCGTCCCATGCCAGCGCAGCACGTGCCGCCGGTGCAACCGAGGCGGAACTTAGCGATGCCCTGGGTACGGCGATTGCACTGAACGCCGGTGCAGCCTACGTCTATTCCGTGCGCGCCATGGAAGCGTTCGGCCAGTTCGAGAACACCTGACCCCGAGGCCGATGCCGAGGCCGATGCCGACATGGCCAGTCTTGCACGATAGTTGTGGCGACACGTAAAAGTGGCCGCGGTGTCAGCGCGTTACGCAGGCACCGCGGCCGGACAGACGGTCTGGGGCGAGGGCGTCACGGTGATTGCGGATCTGAGGCAATGTTGGATGAACGCACCGCAGGTCGGACCAGGACGTTTGGCGGAATGCGTGACAATAGTCAGCCGTCGCCGCGCTTCCGGTAAATCATGTTTCACTACCGCGAGGTCGCCGGCACCGACAGACCGCTCCACCGCATGGCGCGGCAGGCAGCCCACGGCAAGCCCGGTCATGACCAGCGCAGTAACCGCCTGAGGCGTTCCCAGTTCATAGTCTATCTGCATGCAGCCCAGGTTCTCGGTAAGCCATCGCTCCGCGGCCTCCCTCGTGCCAGACCCGACTTCCCGCATGGCCCAACTGGCGGCACGCAGGTCGGCATGGGACGCCTTGCGCTGCGCCAATGCGTGCGTCGGCGCGGCCACAATCACCATCTCATCGCTGAACCAGGGCCGTAACGACAGTCCGCTGCGCGTTTGCGGCCCCTCGATGAATCCGACGCTTGCTTCGAGTTCCGCTACTGCGTCCAACACACCAACGGTATTCGTGACCAGCATGCGCACTGGATTTCGCGGATGGGTCACGCGCCATCGGGCAATCAGGCCAGGCAGAATATATTCGCCAATAGTCATACTGGCCGCGATCACCAGCGGCGATCCGGCAACCTTGGCGTGGAGGATGTCCTCCAGGTCCGCAATCTGCTCTAGCAGAGATGCCGCGACGGGCAGCAGGTTGCGTCCGTATTCATTGAGTATCAGGCGACGTCCGACCCGATCAAAGAGGTTGCAACCCAACGCTTCCTCGAGATCCGCCAACGCGCTGCTTGCGGCCGACTGGGATCTGGCGACGACGTCGCCAGCGGCTCGCGTCGAACGTTCCTTGGCCACTGCAAGAAACACCTCGAGTTGCCTGAGTGTGATACGAAGCCGCTTAGGTGTAGTGCTCAACTTGCTCTCCTCCATCTTGACCGCCGTCCGCGGCTCGCCATGCCAATCGCGGTCAGGCGGACAAGAGCCGGGCTGCCAATCGGCATCCCGGCTCCGCTCGTCTGGTTTTTTTGGGAGTGGCGATGAATGGCCGTGCCGCTACCGCGGGACGTAGCCGTCGCGAGTCTGCGGCAGCTTCATCCCCAGGATGTTGCCGGCCACCTGCGTGCGCAGGATCTGCGCGGTACCGCCGGCGATGGTGAACATTCTGGCGTCGCGAACATGTCGTTCCATCGGGTTGTGGCGGCCATAGCCCGACGAGCCATACAGTTGCAGCGAGTCGTTGGTCACCTTGTTGGCGGTCTCGGCAGCGAAGATCTTTGCGCGAGCGGCCTTGGCGATGTCCGGGAATTCCGGCCCGCTGCAAGCTGCGGCGTGCAGCAGCAGTCGGGCGGCTTCGAGCTGGATCGACATGTCACTGATCATCCATTGGAGGCCCTGGAACTCCGCGATCGGGCGGCCAAACTGTTCCCGGGACTTTGCGTAATGCACCCCTTCCTCGAAGGCACCCTGGGCAATGCCGAGTGCAACAGTTCCTGCACCCACACGTTGTGCGTTGTAGGCACTCATCAGCGATGCAAAGCCACGCTTCAACCCGCCCGGCGGCACCACGAGCATGGACTTGTGGATCTTCAGATCATGGAATTCGAGATGCGTTTCGGGAATACCGCGCACGCCCATGGCGTACAGCCGACGTCCGATCACGAGGCCCTCGGGCGAATTGCCGTCGCGCATGCAGATGAACGCGCCGATTCCCTGGTCCACGCCATCGTCAAATACGCGCGCGAAGATCAGGTGAAGCCGGGATACGCCGCCGCCCGTGATCCAGTACTTCTCGCCGTTGAGGATGTAGTGGTCGCCCTTCTTGTCCGCGCGGGTCGTCATCTCGCTGGCTGCACTACCGGCGTTGGGCTCGGAGATACAAATGGCAGGCTTGTCGCCACTGAGCACGGCAGCCGCGGCAACCTTGCGTTGCTCGTCGGTGCCATATCGCATGATGGCCCCGATGGCTCCCATATTGGCCTCTACCGTGATACGGCCCATCGTTGCACACGCCTTCGCCATCTCCTCGATGACGATCACGGTGTCGTGATAGCCGCGTCCCTGCCCGCCAAACTCCTTGGGGACTGTCATTCCCATGAAGCCCTCGGACAGCAATCGATCAACGTTCGCCCACGGGTAGGCTTCGGTCACATCGGTGTTCGCAGCGGTCGGCGCGAAGACATTCTGTGCGAGATCGCGTGCTGCCAACTGCAGTTCTTTCTGTTCAGCGCTCAATTCAAACATACTCATCTCCTCTACTTCCTTAGCGGTTCAGCCAATCCTTGAGAATCGCGTCGCGATGCTCGTCCAGGCGTGGCGGCGGGTTGCGATAGCTCGCTGGCGTCGTCGAGAGCTTTAACGGATTCGCAAGAAGCCGAAGGTGTCCGTCCCTCGCCCACGAGCATGGCATCCTGATTTCAGCGCCGCGCGCCTTTACGTGCGGATCGTGGAAGACATCCTCGAGATTGTTGACGGGTCCGCATGGCACGCCAGCGGCTTCGAGCGCGGCGAGCCAATCGGCGCGACTCCGTTGCTCGAGCGCTTGCGCGACCAGTTCGCAGATATCGATGCGATTGACTATGCGTGCGGAATTGGTTTGGAAACGTGGATCCGAGGCCAGGTGCGCGACCCCCGCCACTTCGCAGAAACGTGCGAACTGCCCGTCGTTGCCGACGGCCAGGATCATCGGCGAATCGGCAGTGTCGAAGACTTGGTAAGGCACGATGTTCGGATGCCCATTGCCAAGCCGTTTAGGCAGCGCGCCATCGGCAAGGTAGTTTGTCGCCCCGTTGACGAGCCAGGCTATCTGGGAGTCAAGCAGCGACACATCGATGTGCTGACCCTCGCCCGATGCCGCGCGATGATGTAGCGCTGCAAGGATGCCGACTGTGGCGTACATGCCGGTCATCACGTCGGCTATTCCGACACCGACCTTCATCGGCTGGCCCTCGGGCTCGCCGGTCAGGCTCATGATGCCGCCCATACCCTGGATCAGGAAGTCATACCCCGGGCGCTCGGCATAAGGGCCAGTCTGACCGAAGCCAGTGATCGAACAGTAAATCAACCCAGGGTAGCGGTCCTTGAGTTGCTCGTAGGAAAGGCCGTGGCGCGCAAGCCCGCCAACCTTGTAGTTTTCGACAAGCACGTCGGCTTGCTCGATGAGTTGATGAATCAGTGCACGCCCTTCCTCGGTAGCCATATCGATGGCAATCGAGCGCTTGTTCCGATTGGCGCTCAGGTAATACGCGCTTTCGTTGGTGGGGTTGCCGTCGGTGTCGTGGATGTAGGGAGGACCCCATTTACGGGTGTCATCTCCTTCGTTTGGGCGCTCCACCTTGACGACATCAGCCCCGAGGTCACCAAGGAGCTGGGTAGCGCTTGGACCGGCGAGGATTCTGGAAAGGTCCAGCACCTTGACGCCTGCCAGCGCAGATTTTTCCAGATGCGCCATCATCTCTTGCTCCATTGCAGAGCAATGTGCTCAACCGAGAAGAAGGCCAGGGCCAAGGATTTCGAGAAGGCATTGATATGCTGCATGAAGACGTCTCCTGTTCTTGCATGCGGCCATTCTAAAAATCAACTCGAAGCAACCTCAATTGAATTGTTCTGCAAGCCGGCCGACGCCCTCAGCATTTCGGCAGTGGCGCACACTTTTCCCTCTGCTTCCGTTCATGATCAACTAAGAAAAGGCTCATGTCGCGTCGATCACCGGCGCCGCCTCACCGAGCCCGGATCAATGCCTGGCGACGCTGATGCGCTTGGCCTCCTGCCACAACGCCTTCGCTGCGGGCGAAAGCCGATTTTGGTCAAGGCAGGCGAGGCCGATACTTCGACGCGTCTGCGGTAGCAAGGGACGGTAGACGACGCCTGGATAGGCGTCAGGCACCGCAAGCCGGGCAAGGATGGAAACGCCCTCTCCTCGCGCTACATACTCCAGGATCGACATGATCTGCAGTAGCTCATGAACAATGGTCGGGGTGCAATTGTGTCTCGTGAACAAGCGGCGGATCAGGGTCTGGGATCCTGCTCGAGTCAGGAGGAACGGGTGCAGTGTGATCTCCGCGAGCTGGACTTCACGTTTCTGGGCCAGCGGGTGTCCTTGCGGGAGGACTGCCACCAGCTCATCGACCGCCAACGTCACCGTTTCGAAGTCGCTCTTGGGAAGCGTGACGGCCGCCAGTTCGATCCGTCGTTCGATGAGATCCCGGCTCGTCTCCTCGTCTGGGCGTTCCGTAACGGATACGCTCACGCCGGGATACTTCTTTCTGAATCGTTCGAGGAGCTTGGGAAGCGCGTGCAATGTCGCACTCGCCCCAAAGGATCCGACCTTAATCAATCCGGTCTTCAGTTCCGCACCGGCTTTTGCCGTGGCCGTGACCAATTGCATGGACGCAAAGACGTCACGGACGTGAGGAAGGACTTGCTCGCCTGCAAACGTCAGCGACACCCCCGTGGGATTGCGCTCGACCAGCTGAACGCCCAGCGCATCCTCCAGTGCGCGCAGGGCGTGGCTGGTGGCAGACGGCGTCATCCCGAGCTTTGCTCCCGCGCCGGCTATACCGTCCGACGAGACCAGCGCCAGCAGCAGTTCGAGCTGCCTGAGGGTCGGGACCTGCGTTCGCGCGGATTTTGGCATGCTTCGATGAGATCCGCATTTGAGCTGCGGCTCATGACTTATAAGAAAGAATTGAAAATAATCTCATGCTTGGTGAATGTCAACCGGGCCTCGCACCGCCCTACCTCCCAGACGTTTCGCTCAGACTGTGATTAGGGGTCCAGTCACGGGTTGAAGTCTTTTTCAATTGCGCATGCGAATCGTTGGTGATCAGAATTCGGCAGGTGTCTGGTTCGGGCGCCAGGCTTGGCTTCCATCCGAAGCGCCGTGCATGCCAGTCAATAACGGCCTCCGCACAAGCGGCGGTGGTGCCCCCATAGCCGAACACCCCCATGTCAATCATCCCGTGCAACGCTTGCGAGATCGCAGGCGCAATCCGGAAATCCATGTCCGCAACCCACATCGGCAGCGGATCAGCCTCAAATTGTTCCCGCGTCAGGCGCTGGGCGCCCTGGTCCCACTTCATCGAGTTGGTACCACGCCGGTCGATGATCTCGTCAAAATTGAACCTCATTCCGATACCACCTTCTTCATTGCATTTTTCCACGGTTGAAGACCGAACAAAGGGGATTTGTTGCCAAGCCTCGAAGTCAAATGCCATGGGCAGGTTAGCTCCCCTTGGCTCGTTGCGAACCAGGGCTTCAACGCAATTAGGGAGCGCTCTACAGGACCGATCTTGCAGCGAGAAACGAAGCAGTTCGTGTAGCCAGGAAGTGGACGCCTTGGAGTAAATCCGTTGGCGTCAACTAGTTCAGCGCAGCGGCCTGAATGCTGCCCTCAGTTCCTGGGCGAAGATCACCGGTTGCTCCCATGCAGCGAAGTGGCCGCCCTTCTCAACTTGGTGGTAGTAGATGAGGTTGGAGTACGCCTTCTCTGTCCAGCTCCGCGGCGCCTGATACTGCTCGCCGGGGAACACGCTCACGGCCACCGGGATCTTGACCCCTTTGGCGTTAAAGAAGCCTCCCTTATATTCCCAGTAGAGACGAGATGCAGAGACTCCGGTGTTGGTCAGCCAGTACAACGTGATGTTGTCAAGAATCTCGTCACGTGTCAGTTCGCCTGTGGCGCTCTTAATCCGGTCCAGGGCCGAGGCGACTGCCGCAGCGGGCTGGCCATCCGCATCATTGTGGTCGAGAAGCCAGGCGGCGAGGCCGACGGGTGAGTCGGCAATGCCATAGAGCGTCTGCGGACGCGATCCCATTATCCTGGCGTAGTCCACTACCTTGAACGTATGCGCAAGTTGCTCATAGGCGCGATTTTCCTCCACTGACAGACCGGCAGGCGCGGGAGCGCCGATCTGGAGCGCCTTGTCGACGTCGGCTGGAACCGTCGCGGGCATGTTGGTGTGGATGCCGAGCAGTCCCGGAGGAGCCTGCAAGCCCATCTGATCAACGACAAACGCGCCCCAGTCGCCGCCCTGAGCAACGTATTGCTTATATCCGAGACGGTGCATCAGCTCCGCCCAGGCGCGCGCCATGTGTTCGGGACCCCAGCCAGTGTTCGTCGGCTTGCCGGAGAAACCGTAGCCCGGCATTGACGGGATAACGACGTCGAACGCCTCTTCGGCCTTCCCGCCATGCGCGACCGGATCCGTCAGCAAGCCGATTAGCTTGATCTGTTCGAGTACGGAGCCTGGCCAGCCATGGTTGATGATCAATGGAAGCGCATTGGGCTCTTTCGAGCGAACATGAATGAAGTGGATGTCCACCCCGTCGATGGTCGTGACAAACTGTGGAAACGCGTTCAGCTTCGCTTCCGCCTTGCGCCAGTCATAATCCGTCGCCCAGTAGTGCGCGAGTTTCTGCATGGTCGCGAGTGGCACGCCTTGCGAAGAATCTGCTACGGTTTCCCTTTCCGGCCATTGCGTTGTCGCGATCCGCCGACGAAGCTCGTCAATGGTCTTCTGCGGAACATGGACCTTTGGGAAAGGACGGATCGACTCGTTTGTCGCTGTTACGCGCTGCTCCGCGACGGATTGACCTGCAGCCGGGATGGCGTGCGCATAACCGAAGGCAGTGGCCAGAACAAGACCGAGTACAGCCGCAGTCAATGCAGGAAGGCGGCGCCGAATTGGCGCTGAAGATGCGTTGAACATGGTGAACTTCCGAATACGAGCGCGAGTCTGCCACGCGCTCTGTTAGCGTTAATGTATAGATGCAACTGTGGTTGGCGTCATAGTCATGAGCTCCACCTGCCCCCGGTGAGGGGCGCCGTCGCTTACGACGGCAGTTCCTGGCCAGATTGCTCTCGCACGATGTACTCGGCGTACCAGTCCGGCCAGCCTTCGTCGTGCTTGCCGCCGTTGCGCTTCTCGTGCTCCCCATGCGCGGCGGCCGCACGTCGCAACGCGGCCGCGAGTTCCGTTGGTGAAGCGAACGTCGCCGTGTCCGCATTCACGCGCCCCGGCAATCGCGCGGTGACCTCCTGCAACAGCCAAGTGTTACCGTCAGGGTCGTTGAACGTGGCATATGAGGAGTAGGTCTGCCGCTGCGGATGCGTGCCACTCTGGGGGGGCTCCCCAACGCCACGGTGGAACACTTCGCTAACGTCGACACCGAGACCGACGAGCTCGGTGCGCGCGGCCTCAATGTCAGACACAGCGAGATACTGTCCCTGCGCAGTGCCCGGGAGCGCCGATGTGATTCCCGAGCCAAAGTGGATCGAACACGATGAACCTGGGGGCGTGAACTGCAGGACGCGAAACGCGTCACCCTTGGCGAAATCGGCGTCGAGCTTCCAGCCCAGGTTGGCATAGAAATGCTTGGCGCGATCCACATCCGAAACCGGAATGACGACAACTTCGAGCTTCATGTCGTTAGTGGCAATAGTCTTCACAATAAAACTCCTGGAGGGGATGGGATTGGCTGGATGCAACCAGCGTCCGCTTTGTTACGGCCGTCGCTACGAGACCCACCGGGCCGCGCGCACTACACGTTGCGATAGCGTCCCGCCGCATGCTCCTGCTCGAAATTTGGCAACATGGCCTGCCGTGCGGCCTGGTATGCGTCCCACTGAGCGTCGTCGGGCAATGGCGGAATCGTGATCGGTTCGCGGCGATCGAAGCCAACCAGCGCGGCGTCGACGAGCTCGTCAACTTCCATCACTCCAGGCATTGCGTTGACGTCCTTGCCCGCACGCGCCCAGATTTCGGTACGCGTCGCCGCGGGCAGCACCGCTTGCACGTAGACCCCCTTTGGTCCGAGTTCGAGTTGCAACCCCTGTGAAAGAAACAACACGAACGCCTTCGTAGCTCCATAGACCGTCAGACCGAATTCCGGCGCGAGCCCGACCACAGAGGCGATATTCACGATCGCGCCCTTACCCGCTTGTACAAAGCGCGGTGCGACCGCTGCAGCGAGTCGTACGAGTGCGGTCGTGTTCAGATTGACGATCGCGGCGACGGTGTCTGGCGCCTGTTCGACGAAGGTGCCAGGCGCACTCATGCCGGCGTTGTTCACAAGTACGCCGATGCTCGTGTCATCGCGCAGGCGTGCCTCCACCTGACCGAGTTCAGCGGCGTTGGTGAGGTCAGCCTTGACGACGTCGACGCCGATACCATTCTCAGCTTGCAATGTCGCGGCAAGATGCTCCATGCGGCTGCGATCACGCGCAACGAGGACAAGATCATGGCCGCGCTTCGCGAAGCGATCGGCGTACATGGCGCCGATGCCGGTAGAAGCGCCGGTGATGAGTACAGCAGGTTTCGTGGTCATCTCGTTTGTTGCTCCTTCAGATACGCCCAAGTCACCAATCATGACAGTCATCATGATTAGATTTATCATGATAGATGACATGTATAATGTCAAGGAATAGAGTGTGGAGGGGAAATGAAAGTCAGCCGAGAGCAAGTTGCCGAGAACCGGCAGACGATTTTGGACGCCGCGAGCCGCCTCTTCCGCGCGCAGGGTTTTGACGCAGTGACGGTCGCTGATGTGATGAAGGCCGCTGGGCTCACGCACGGTGGCTTCTATGGCTACTTCAAGTCAAAGGACGACCTGATTGCACAAACGCTCACATATTTGACTGCGCAAGGCGCGCGCGCGGACGCCGACCTCGTGCGCTATACGGAGAGCTATCTGTCGCCTGCCCATCGCGACGATGTAGCGGGCGGCTGCCCGATAGCGGCACTTGGCGCGGAAACCGTACGGCAGACGCCAGAAGCACGCGCTGCGATGGCAGAGGGGCTACGAAAGCGAATTGAGAGCTTCGCAGCGAGCGCACCTCAACCCAACGAAGCCATAGTGCGGCGCACTGCGATTGGCAGCTATGCGGCAATGGTCGGCGCCGTAATCCTCGCGCGGCTGGCGCAGGATCCGACGCTTTCCAACGAGGTGCTTGAGCAGACGCACGCATGGATCCTCGAGTGCACAAAGGGATCAGCAGGATGAGTAGTTTGCTCAGCTGAGATCGGCCATTTTCGGTGACCTGCCTGCGTAGTTCTGAGTGGCCAAAATGGATTGCGAAGCAGACGTCAGGTAGTCACCTGGATCGGCTCCGGGGCGGTTCCCTATCTGACCTTCGGGTCATCCACCTGTACCGGAACGCGCCTGCCATTGCCCTCCCATTACCCTACTGGGAGATCCGGCCCCGAGCAGATTGGAGAGGTGCGCATCGCGATGACCCGCAAACCCGCATGGATGTTGGCCCGCCCTAGAGGATTCGAACCTCTGGCCGCTCGCTTAGAAGGCGAGTGCTCTATCCAACTGAGCTAAGGGCGGCGCATCTTGAGTCCTTGCCATTGCGGCAAGGCGTGCATTCTACCGCAGCGCGCCGTATCCCGGACAAAAGCGGAATGCGCGAAGGCGTGCCTGTCAGGAAGACTCGCGCTCGCGTACGCGCGGGCGCCGTGGCATGCCGACGCCTTCGCCTGCATCGTGGGACGACACGCAGTTGCGGCCCATCTGCTTGGCATCATAGAGTGCGCGATCGGCGCGGCGCATCACGGCATCGGCATTCTCGCCCGGCTGGCGCTCGGCCATGCCGATACTGACCGTATAGGCAATCGCATCGGGTTCCGACGGACACGGCGTGGCGCGCACCAGGGCACTCAGGCGCAGGCTGATGGCGCGGCCGGTTTCCAGCGTCATGTCGGGCATCACGATCGCAAATTCCTCGCCGCCCAGCCTGCCGATCACGGCACGTGCTGGCGCCGCCTTGCGCAGCAGCCCGGCAAAATGACGCAGCACGCTGTCACCGGCCAGATGGCCGTAAAGATCGTTGATTGCCTTGAAATGATCGAGGTCGATAAAGGCAACGGAAATTGGCTCGCGTTGGCGCTCGGCCAGCTTGCAGGCATCTTCCAGTTCTTCCCAGAAAGCCCCGCGAGACAGTACGCCGGTCAGGTCGTCGTGGCGCGCACGTCGTTCAATGATCCGGCGCAAGCGGTCATGCGCCATCAGCGCAAAGCTGACCGACAACCCCACGACACCAAACACGAACCAGACGCTGATGCCGCCTTGCTCTTCGAACGCCTGCGGTGGATGGCCATCGACCAGCGAGGAAAGCAGGAACCACGACTGCGCACCGGCCATCACGGTGCAGGCGAGCGCCACGAGAATCAGGCACAGCGCGGCCAGGCGGCCGGTGCCACGCTTTGCGGGCAGACGCGGCACGGTAATGCGGATCAGTTCGAGTAACAGCAGCACCTGAATGGCCGAAGCCGCCAGCGTGAGACCCGCCACGGCGGGGGCCGACACCGGAAACGGTTGCAGGCCCGCCACAACGCCGGCCATTTCGCTGCTGGCATGCAGCACCAGCGCAGTCATGCCGGGCAGGTTCAGCACTGCCAGCACGATGCCGCGCCCTGGTTTGCCTGCGAAATGGCGCGTGCCGTAGACCATCATCGATAGCCCTGCGGTCAGCGCCAGCTCAGGCAGCGCGGTCAGCGGCCATGCGGGGCGGTAGGCGTGTGCGGCCAATAGCACCACCGCCAGCGCCACGATCAGGTCGCCGAGTGCCCACGAAGTGAGCCCGCTGCGCTCCATACCGGCGGAGCGCCGCAACACGGCACAGACGATTGCCATCTGCAGCGCAAACAAGCCTGCGATCAGCACTACCACCTGCGACTGAAACATCTTCATTCCCGTTCACAAAGGCATCGCCAGTGCTCCGCACGCACTGGCCCACCTTCTGATTGCGGCCTGCGACAGCCGTCCTTGTTTTGTTTTCCGCAGGTCCGGTTGCCCGGCTCCCGGTGCTATGACGCACCGGCGAGGCATGGCTCAGGCAGTGTCCGGCGGCCCGCGTCGCTAGCGGGGGCCGGCATACCATAGTTGTGATAGTCGGGACCTGGTCCAAGTGGGCACTGCAATGCCTGGCGCGAAGCGCCGGGTCGGACCGTTGCGGTGTGCGGATTATGTCAGCGCAACGTACCAAGTCAAGCCAAATGCGCTCCCACCTGAAGCAGGGTGTTGGCCTGCGCCCGCGACGCCACTTTCGCCACACAACAATTATCTTCACGCCGCATTTGACTGCGCGGATCGCTTCACGCTAGAATCGCCGTCTTCGGAGCGTAGCGCAGCCTGGTAGCGCATCTGATTTGGGATCAGAGGGTCGTAGGTTCGAATCCTATCGCTCCGACCATATTTGCAAGTAGTTCTAGGTAGTTGATCAAGGGCTCACGTCGACAGACGTGAGCCCTTTTTCTTTTCAGGCATTCTTCCGGCGGACCAGTACGGCCCGCCTGACTCCCTTCAGGCGATCACCTGGCCGCGAGGCGCAAGGTCGTCGTGGCGTACCGCCGCAGGGGCCGGCATTTCGAGGTCCTCGATATGAGCCTCGAGCACGCGCATCTGCTTGCGCATGTCCGCCGCCCTGAACAGATCCCAAACCGCGCAGATGGCGCCCAGTCCGTACAACTCGACTGGCGCTCCCAGAACAACACATGCCACCAGGGCAAAGATTGCGCACATGATCCTGCTTCCCCGTTTCTTGTAATCGATGCGCCCCATATGGCTCGGGGCGGAGCGAATTCTGCATGAAACACGTTACGGAAACCATGTGACGCCCCTCATCCTTGCGGTGGATTGTGCAAGGCGCGGCTAAACCTGCGCCAGTCCCGCCTCTTCCCCTGCACATGCGGCACCGCACAACGCCAGCCTGCGCCAGCACATGTCGTTTCCCCTGCTGCGCCGAATCCAATGCTGCGCCTGCGAACAAGGGATGAACGTGCTACAATCGCGCGTCAGTTCGGGGTATCTGAGCATGCCCTGTAACCGGGTACGCGCCGCCAGGCGCACTGGAAAATGCGATCCGCTTGCCCCATATGAGGAAGCTGGATCTGCTGACGTCCCCGGAAACACCTTGCCCGCCTGTCCCCGTGATGCACACGGACGCGCCTGTTGCATGCGCGACCGCAAGCGGCAAGGCAATCGTCTGGGTCATCCGCGCCCCTCCACGATTTACCTGACCCGTTTGGCCGGGTTGTCCGGCTGAACCCGTCGGTTTGCCTGCCGGAATGGTCTCGCGCGGCTGCCGCCATGGCGGCGGAGCCAATGCCTGCATAGCTGGCACTGGCATCCACAGGATCGTCTCTAACTCATGCAGCCGTCAGGGCTGCCACAAAGGAAAACAGATTGGCTAAGGAAGAACTCATTGAATTTGGCGGCGTGGTGTCGGAAGCCCTGCCCGACAACCGTTATCGCGTGACGCTGGAAAACGGCGTGGAAATCTGGGCATACGCCTCGGGCAAGATGCAGAAGCACCGCATCCGTATCCTGGCAGGCGATCGCGTCACCCTGGAAATGTCGCCTTACGACCTGACCAAGGGCCGCATCAATTTCCGCCACAAATCCTGAGTTTGCGCCGCGCAGGCGATGTCCCGCTGTCATGCGGATGACATCGCCGCTGTCGACACTGACGGGCTATCCGTGGGCCTTGCCCACCGGATAGCCCGTTTTGTTTTTTTGGCGCCGACTTGCACCTTGCGGCCGGCGTCACGCGTCACCATACTCAAGGCTCGACCAAGCCCCTGCCCCGACATGAACCTGATTCTGTGGCGCCACGCCGAAGCCGAGGACCTGCCCGCCGCGTTAAGCATCTCGCGCAGCGCGGATCTGCAACGGCCGCTAACGCGCCGCGGCCGCAAGCAGGCGGAAGCATCGGCAGCCTGGTTGCGCGCCCATCTGCCCGCAGACTATCGCGTGGTCTGCAGTCCCGCATTGCGCACGCGCGAAACCGCGTCAACCCTTTCGGGCAAGGTCGAGATCCTCGATGCCCTGGCACCGGGAGCCGATGTTGGCGCGGTCCTCGCCGCGATCGACTGGCCGCAAGGGCATGAGCACACCGTGATCGTGGGTCACCAGCCCTGGATCGGCCAACTGGTCAGCCTGCTGATGGCGGGCCAGGAAATGCCATGGAGCGTCAAGAAGAGCGGCATCTGGTGGCTGGCGGGACGCACCCGCGAAAGCGAAGCACAGGTTGTGCTGCGCGCGGTGATCCAGCCCGACCTCCTCTGAACCAACCCAGGCAATCCAGGCAGTCCAGTCCCTCCTGAAGCCATCGCTGACAGCGCGCGCGCAACGCCGCGCTGTCACAGTTTCGCCATAGATTTGTCGTTTATCGCCGATCGGCCATGTCCGATCGCGCAGGCCCAGCCTACCTTTCAAGCCTGCGCCCACGACAATGATGTTGCTGTCACGTAACGGTCACCATCAGTTCACGGCGCTGTCACTCGGCCTCTCTACATTGTTTCGAAGCCGTTTCGTCACCGAAAGGACACACTGATGCGAGACCTTCCGACGCCTACCCAGCCGCTGTTCGACTCCTTGCCCACTGGCCTGACTGGCCAGTCGGCGCGGAGGCGTCTTCCTCGTCAGCCAACACAACGTCAAACCGAAACACAAGCTCCGGCGCCTGCTTTCAGCGTGGCGTGGGCACGTCACCAAGACGAAGTAGCCGAGGCACAGCGCCTGCGCTACAAGGTGTTTGCCGAGGAAATGGGCGCACGCCTGCAATCGTCGGTCGCCGAGACCGACATCGACATGTTCGACGCCTACTGCGATCACCTGATCGTACGCGACCAGGAGACGCTGAAGGTGGTTGGCACCTACCGCGTACTGCCGCCGCACCAGGCCAAGCGCATCGGCTGCCTCTACGCCGAATCCGAATTCGATCTGGTCCGCCTGGCGCATCTGCGCCCGAAGATGCTGGAACTGGGTCGGTCCTGCGTGCACCGCGACTATCGCTCCGGTAGCGTGATCATGGCGCTGTGGGGCGGGCTTGGCGAATACCTGCAGCGCTACAACCTTGAATCGATGCTGGGCTGCGCCAGCGTGCCGATGAGCGATGGCGGCCACTACGCCGCGAGCCTGTATCGCCAGTTCGCCGAGAAGTCGCTGGCACCGATCGAATATCACGCTTTCCCGCGCGTGCCGCTGCCAGTCGATGATCTGAACCAGACGCTGGACGTGGAACCGCCCGCGCTGATCAAGGGCTACCTGCGACTGGGCGCGAAGATCTGCGGCCTGCCCGCCTGGGACCCCGATTTCAATGTCGCCGACTTCCTGACGCTGCTGCGCGTACGCGACATGAATCCACGCTATGCACGGCACTTTCTGGGATTGAACCGGTAAGTACCGCCGGCAAGCAAAAACGGCGACATCTGCATGTCGCCGTTTTTTTGCTTTTCTCCCGCCTCTATTTGAACCGCTGGCCCTCTCCCCCGGCCCCTCTCCCGCCATGCGGGCGAGGGGAGAAAACCAAACTGTCAGACGTACACGACCTTGTAGCGCTTGCCGACGCGTTCCCACTCGTCGGCTTCCTGCGCGAGGCTGTACTCGACCAGCGGATTGGCGTCGATCCATGATTTCGGCAGGCGCACCTCGAACCCTTCATCGAGTTCATCGGAGCGCTGCCTGACCACGATTTCAGGCAGCTTCATGTCGCCGCGGCGGCGGCACAGAACAAAGGCCAGCCGCAGGCTGAACAGCATGCGCCAGTCCACGAACTTGCCGCTACCCGACAGCTTGCCCAATTTGCCCGCATGCCCCAGCAGCAGCGTGGCCAGGCGCGCCTGATCGGTCTTGGAGAAACCCGGCATGTCGGCGTGCGTGGAAATATAGGCCGAATGCTTGTGATACCCGCTATGTGAGACCGACATGCCGATCTCGTGGAGGTTGGCAGCCCAGCCCAGCAAGGCGAGGTTGTCATCGCGGCGCTCGTTGCGCGGCTCCGGGAACTGCGCCAGCAACTGGCGCGCGGCCTGCCCGACCCGCGTGGCTTGCGCACGGTCCACGCTGTAGCGGCGCATGAACTGGTCCACGGTCACCGTGCGCATGTCCTCGTGGTGACTGCGGCCAAGCAGGTCGTATAGCACGCCAAGGCGCAGCGCACCGTCGGTCACGTCCATGCGGTCGATATCGAGTTCGGCGAACACGCCGAGCATGATCGACAGGCCGCCAGGCAGCACCGGGATGCGGTCGGCCTTGAGGCCCGTCAGCTTGACGCGATTGGTATTCTCAGCCTTGACCAGCGCACGCTTCAGGCGTTCGAGGCCTTCGCGCGTGATGCCATGCTCGGCCGGATTGTCATTCATGCCGTTCAGCTCGATCAGCTCGGCCAGTGCACGCGCCGTGCCCGACGAACCGACGGCCTGCTGCCATCCCGCCGCCTTGTACTGGCGCACCAGTACCTGAATCTCACGGCGCGCCGCCAGTTCGGCCTGCTTCATCGCATATTCGTCGACGTTGCCGCTCGGGAAGAACTGTCGGCTATGCGAGACGCAGCCAATGTACAGACTTTCCATCAGCTTGGACTGATAGCCGCTGCCAATGATGAACTCGGTGGAACCGCCCCCGATGTCCACCACGAGCCGGTTGCCCTGGCAGGCTGGCGCATCGTGCGACGCACCCAGGTAGATCAGCCGCGCCTCTTCACGTCCGGCGATCACTTCTATCGGGAAACCCAGCGCGGCCTCTGCCTCGATCAGGAAGTCAGACGCGTTCTTGGCCACGCGCAACGTATTGGTGGCCACCGCACGCACCTGTTCGGGCGCAAAGTCGCGCAGGCGGTCGCCAAACCGGCGTAGCGCATCAACGCCGCGCCGACGCGCGGGCTGGTCCAGGTACTTGTCCGGGGTCAGGCCGGCGGCCAGCCGCACGGGCTCGCGCAGCGCGTCGACCTGGAATATCTGGCTGGCAGGGCCGGAGGCCGTGGGCGTTTCATCCACCCGCCCGATCATCAGGCGGAAGCTGTTGGAGCCCATGTCGACGGCGGCCAGCAAGCGGGGATTTTGTGTCATTGCGTTAGTGTTACGCGGGATAGGCCAAAGTGGCCCAAACCCGTAAGATTATGTCTCTGTCATGTCCGCATCATGACAAAATCAAAGTGTCATCAAACTGACACGATTCTATGAAAAAGTCGCCACATCGCCAAAATAAGGTTTTAGACATGTCGACGACGCCGCCTGGCACGCTATTGAACCGCGAGCTGGGCATTCTGGAATTCAATGCGCGCGTGCTCGCGCAAGCTGCCGACCCCAATGTTCCGTTGTTGGAAAGGCTGAAATTCATCTGTATCGTTTCCAGCAACCTGGACGAGTTCTTCGAGATCCGCATGGCCGGACTGAAGGAACAGATGCGGGACAACGCGTCGGGCCTGACGCCCGACGGTCTCTCGTTCCAGCAGACCTACCAGCTTGTCACCGAGCGCACGCAGCGCCTGGTGGCCTCGCAGTATGACATGCTGCAGAACGTGATTTTCCCCGCGCTCGAAAAAGAAGGTGTGTTCTTTCACCTGACCAACACCTGGACCGATGCCCAGCGCGAATGGGCACGCGACTTTTTTGTACGCGAACTGGGGCCGGTTCTGACGCCGATCGCGCTCGACCCCGCGCACCCGTTCCCGCGCGTGCTCAACAAGAGCCTGAACTTCGTGGTCGAACTGTCCGGCAAGGACGCGTTCGGCCGCAATGCCGACCTGGCGATCGTCCAGGCGCCGCGCGCATTGCCGCGCGTGGTACGCATGCCCGAGAAGCTGTCGGGCTACCCGTACGGCTTCGTGATGCTGTCGTCGTTCATGCAGGCATTCGTGCATGAGCTGTTCCCGGCCATCGAAGTACTGGGTTGCTATCAGTTCCGGGTCACGCGCAACTCGGACCTGTTCGTGTCCGAGGACGATATCACCGATCTGCGCGAAGCGTTGCAAGGCGAACTGCCGACGCGGCACTTCGGTGACACGGTTCGCCTGGAAGTCTCGTCGGACACGCCGCCAGCGCTCACGCGCCGTCTGTTGCTGGAATCGGGCCTCGGCGAACAGGACCTGTACCGCGTCAGTGGCCCGGTCAATCCGGTCCGGCTGATGCAGATCCCCGACCTGGTGGATCGCCCCTCGCTCAAATATCCGCCGCACGTTCCCGCCCCGGTCAAGGCGTTTCCGCCGGGCGCCAACATGTTCGATGCGATCCGGCAGCGCGATGTACTGCTGCACCATCCGTACGAGAGCTTTGCGTCGGTGCTCGACCTGTTGCAGGCGGCCGCCAGCGATCCGAACGTGGTGGCCATCAAGCAGACGGTCTATCGGACCGGCAACGAATCGGCGGTCATGGAAGCGCTGATGACCGCTGCACGCAATGGCAAGGAAGTCACCGTCGTGGTGGAGCTGCTGGCGCGCTTCGACGAGGAAACCAATATCAACTGGGCGGAGCGGCTCGAATCGGCGGGCGCCCATGTGGTCTATGGCGTGGTGGGACACAAATGCCACGCCAAGATGCTGCTGATCGTGCGGCGCGAGCTGGCCGGCGCCAAGGCCAAGAACGTGCAACTGCGTCGCTACGTGCATCTTGGCACCGGCAACTATCACCCGCGCACCGCACGCCTGTACACGGACTTTGGCCTGCTTACCGCCAACGAAGAGGTGTGCGAAGACGTGCATCACGTGTTCCAGCTGCTGACTGGCACCGCCGGCACGATCCGGCTGAACCATTTGTGGCAGTCGCCGTTCACGATGCACAGCAACCTGATCGAGCATATCCGCGCCGAGGCGCGCAATGCCCGCGCCGGCAAACGCGCGCGCATCATCGCCAAGATGAACGCGCTGCTGGAACCGACCATCATCGACGAGCTCTACAAGGCGTCGCGAGCCGGCGTGAAAATCGACCTGATCGTGCGGGGCGTTTGCGCGTTGCGCGCGGGCGTGCCGGGGCTGTCGGAGAACATCTCGGTCCGGTCGATTGTCGGGCGGTTCCTGGAGCATCACCGCGTCTACTACTTCCGGGCCGATGGCGAAGACGTGCTGTACCTGTCGAGCGCCGACTGGATGGACCGCAACCTGTTCCGCCGCGTGGAGGTTGCGTTTCCAATCCTCGATCGCACGCTGAAAGCACGCGTGATCAAGGAAGGCCTGCAGGTGCATCTGCATGACAACGCATCGGCATGGATCATGGAGCCGGACGGCGAGTACGTACGCAGGCCGTCGCGCGCAAAGGCGCAGCGGGTCAGCCAGCAGGAACTGTTGCTGAAATTCGGGACTTGAGTTTTACCTTGCTCCCCTCTCCCGCGCGCGGGAGAGGGGTTGGGGGAGAGGGTGTGAGGTTCAATTCGCGACTTGTCTCAGCTTGAGCCGCTGGCCCTCTCCCCCGGCCCCTCTCCCGCCGTGCGGGAGAGGGGAGAAAACTTCGGCTTACGCGGCGTGGCGCGGGGCGTCGCCCAGTTGCGGCAGCGGTTGCGCGGCATCGGGTTCGTAGCCACTGCGATCGAGCGGGAAGATGATGCGGAAGGTGCTGCCGCGCCCTACTTCGCTGGTAACACGCAGGTCGGCATGGTGGCGCGACAGCACGTGCTTGACGATGGCCAGGCCCAGGCCGGTGCCGCCGGTATCGCGCGAGCGGCTGCGGTCCACGCGGTAGAAACGCTCGGTCAGGCGCGGGATATGTTCGGGCGCAATGCCCAGACCGGTATCGCTGACCGAAAACACGGAATGCCCATCGGTGAATGTCATGCGAATGGCAATGCGGCCACCGTCGGGCGTATAGCGTACGGCGTTCGACACCAGGTTGCCGAGCGCCGACAGCAATTCGCCCTCGGCGCCGCGCAAGACCACCGCCGTATCGATCTCGGCCTGAATGTCATGGCGCCCCTGGGATAGCGCTTCGGCGTCGTGCACCAGATGCGCGGCCAATGCGGCCACATTGACACGGTCCAGCGCCGGCGGCTGCGCGTCGGATTCGAGCTTGGCCAGCGCCAGCAGGTCTTCAACGATATGCTGCATACGCATCGACTGCACCAGCATCATGTCGATATAGCGCTTGCGGTCGTCCTCGGACACCGGCAGATCACGCACGGTTTCCAGGAAGCCGGTCAGCACCGTCAGCGGTGTCTTCAGTTCATGCGAGACATTGGCCACGAAGTCGCGCCGCATGGCCTCGGTATTCTCGACCTTGGTAATGTCCTGCGTCAGCACCAGCTTGCGGCTTTCACCGTAGGGCAGGATCTGCACCGAGGTGGTACTGCGCTTGTGCTCGCCCATGTCGCGCATGATCAGGGGCTCGTCGTAGCGTTCGCGGGTCAGGTAGTGGACAAACTCGGGCCGACGGATCAGGTGCGTGATGCGTTGGCGTACGTCGCGTCGCGCGTTCAAACCGAAATGTTGCTCGGCTACGCCGTTGCACCATTCGATCTGGTCGGCATCGTCAAGCATCAGCACGCCATATGGCGACGCCTGGATGGCCTGGATAAACCGCGTATGCTGCTGTTCAACCTGCAGCACCTGGGTACGCCAGCGCTTGACCAGCCGGTGCAGGCGGTAATAGACCTCGCCCCACAAGCCGAGCGCGCTCGGGATCTCGCCGTAGGCCGGCGCATCGAGCACCCGCCAGAGACGATTGATCTGGAACAGGTAGTAAGCCAGCAGCAGAAACAGCGAGACGCAAAGGAACAGAAGGCCGGGTACGGCGCCGGCCACGGCGTACAGACCCGCGGCAATGACCACCAGGCTGACGAGGATGGCCGCGGATCGGGCCCAGATGACATTCATGCGAGGGGTAGAAGTTCAGACGGCAGTCGCATTGCGACGAAGTGTGCCACAAATCGGCCGGCGCGGCCCTCGCTGCACCGCCGCCGGCCGAAGAAATCAATGGCTGGGTGAGCGAGCCAGCCGGTAGCCGCTGCCGCGCACTGTTTCGATCATGTTGCTGTACCCGCCCGGGGTCAGTGCGGCACGCAGACGCTTGATATGCACGTCGACAGTACGCTCTTCCACGAAGACGTGGTCACCCCACACCTGATCCAGCAATTGTGACCGGCTATGCACTCGCTCCGGATGCGTCATCAGGAAATGCAGCAGCCGGAATTCCGTCGGCCCAAGGTCCAGCTTGAGCGGACCAGTGTCATCCTGCCCCGTCACGCGATGGGTGGCCGGATCCAGCCGCAGCCCGTTGATGGCAACCACGTCATCGGTCAGCTGCGGTGCGCGGCGGCGCAGCACTGCCTTGATGCGGGCCAGCAGTTCCTTGGGCGAGAACGGCTTGGTCACATAATCGTCCGCGCCGGCTTCCAGGCCCATGACCTTGTCCTGCTCTTCGCTGCGCGCGGTGAGCATGATGATCGGGATCTGCTTGGTGCGATCGTTAGTACGAAGCTCCTTGGCGAAGGTCGCCCCCGACTTGCCCGGGAGCATCCAGTCCAGCAGCACAAGGTCAGGCAACACATCGCTCATCAGCGACAGCGCCTGCTCGGCGTTGTACGCGCGAATCGGATAGTGCCCCGCGTGCTGGAGATTAACGGCGATCAGTTCGGCGATCGCCGGTTCGTCTTCGACAACGAGAATACTGCTTGGCATGTAATAGTTCTCCGCTTATCAGTGCTGGCGCGTTATCAGCTCAGGGCTTCGCGCTCCATGTCTTCCCGTGAGGCGTGACGGACATCCGTACCCTTCACGATGTAAATGATGAATTCTGCAATATTCTTGGCGTGATCGCCGATACGCTCGATCGCCTTGGCAATGAACAGGAAGTCCAGCGCCACCGAGATCGTGCGCGGGTCTTCCATCATGTACGTGATCAGCTTGCGCACGAACGCACGGAATTCATCGTCGATGGCCTTGTCGTCCTTGACGATGCGGGCGGCAGCCACGGTGTCCAGCCGCGCAAATGCGTCCAGCGCCTGGCGCAGCAGCGTGATGGCCATCTCGCCCGAGAGCTTGACCTCGGAATAGTTGATATTGTGGGCCGCGGCGTCTTCCAGGATATGCTTGGTCCGCTTGGCCACCTTCTCGGCCTCGTCGCCAGCGCGCTCGAGGTTCGTGATGGTCTTCGAGATGGCCATCACCAGGCGCAGGTCGCGCGCGGTAGGCTGGCGGCGGGCAATGATATTGCCGCAATCAGCGTCGATTTCCACCTCCAGCGCGTTGAGCTGGTGCTCGCGGGAGATCACCTGGTCCGCCAGGTCGGCATCGAAATCGGCCAGCGCGCGCATGGCCAGTTCGATCTGGGATTCCACCAGTCCGCCCATCTGCAGCAGCTTGGTGTTGATCGCGTTGAGGTCGGCGTCGAACTGGGTCGACAGGTGCTTGTCAGTCATGGTGTTCTCCTGGCCGCTTTCCGTATGCTAGGCGTGGATGGTCGAGTCCTGCAATGCAGCCGCTTGTCAACCGAAGCGGCCAGTGATGTAGTCTTCGGTTTCCTTGCGATGCGGCTTGATGAAGATCTTCTCGGTCTCGCCGAATTCGATCAGTTCACCCAGGTACATATACGCCGTGTAGTCCGAGCAGCGCGCAGCCTGCTGCATGTTGTGCGTCACGATCACGACCGTGTACTCGTCCTTGAGCTCGGCAATCAGCTCTTCGATGCGGCCCGTGGAAATCGGGTCCAGTGCCGAGCACGGTTCATCCAGCAACAGTACCTCCGGACGGATGGCGATGCCGCGCGCGATACACAGCCGTTGTTGCTGGCCGCCAGACAGGCCATAGCCGGACTGGTGCAGCTTGTCCTTGGCTTCGTTCCACAGCGCGGCCTTCGACAGGGCCCACTCCACGCGGTCGTCCATTTCCGAGCGCGACAGCTTTTCGAACAGGCGCACGCCGAACGCAATGTTGTCATAGATCGACATCGGGAACGGCGTCGGCTTCTGGAACACCATGCCAACCTTGGCGCGCAGCAGCGAGATGTCCTGCTTGCTGGCCAGCAGGTTCTCGCCGTCCATGTTGATCTCGCCCTCGGCACGTTGCTCGGGGTACAGCGCGAACATCTTGTTGAACGTGCGCAGCAGCGTGGACTTGCCGCAGCCGGACGGGCCGATGAACGCCGTGACCTTGCGGTCCGGGATCGACATGTTGATGTTCTTGAGCGCGTGGAACTGGTTGTAGTAGAAGTTCAGGTTCCGGACGTCGATCTTGGCGCGCACGGTATCGGGAATATCGATGACGGTAGAGGTCATGCTGATGTCTCGCTTGAATTCGTTGGTTCGGCTCAGGCTGTTATCGCGTGGCGCCGGTTATTTCTTGAACAGCATGCGCGCGATGATATTCAGCGCAAGCACACCGACAGTAATCAGGAACACGCCGGCCCAGGCCAGTTGCTGCCATTCCGTGAACGGGCTCATGGCGAAGCGGAAGATCGTCACCGGCAGATTGGCCATCGGCTTGTTCAGGTCCGCGCTCCAGAACTGGTTGGACAGCGCAGTGAACAGCAGCGGCGCGGTTTCGCCGGCAATCCGGGCCACGGCCAGCAGCACGCCGGTCACGATGCCCGCATACGACGACTTGACCGTGATCGACATCACCATCTTCCACTTCGGCGTGCCCAGCGCCACCGCGGCTTCACGCAGTGCGTTCGGCACCAGGTTCAGCATGTTCTCGGTGGTACGGACCACGATCGGGATCTGCAGCAGCGCCAGTGCGCAAACACCGGCCCAGCCCGAGAAATGGCCCATGCGAACCACCACCAGCGCGTAGACGAACAGGCCGATCACGATCGACGGTGCCGACAGCAGGATGTCGTTGATAAAGCGGATCAGGCTGGCCAGCGGCGATTTCTGGCCATACTCGGCCAGGTAGATGCCAGCCAGGATGCCCAGCGGCGTACCGACCAGCGTGGCCACGCCCACCAGTACGAAGCTGCCGAAGATGGCGTTGGCCAGGCCGCCGCCGGCGGTGTTCGGCGCCGGCGTCATCTGGGTGAACAGGTCCAGCGACAGGCCGCCCACGCCAAGCGACACGGTGGTCCAGAGAATCCACGCCAGCCAGAACAGGCCGAAGACCATGGCGCCCAGCGACGCGGTCAGCGCGAACATGTTCATGCGGCGACGCGAGCCCTGCAGGCGCTCGCGCACGGCGTCCGCATCGGGACGCACGGCGGGAATGGACGAAGTAGACACGGCTTGGGCTTGGTTCATTTGCCACCCTCATTCTTGGCGAGTCGCAGCAGCAGGATCTTGGACAGGGCCAGCACCACGAACGTGATGAAGAACAGGATCAGGCCCAGTTCCATCAGCGCGGCGGTATGCAGGCCGGCGCCGGCTTCGGCGAATTCATTCGCCAGCGCCGAGGTAATGCTGTTGCCCGGCGAGAACAGCGACACGTTGTCGAGCAGGTTGGTGTTGCCGATCACGAACGTGACGGCCATGGTTTCACCCAGCGCGCGGCCCAGGCCCAGCATCACGCCGCCGATTACACCAGCGCGCGTATAGGGCAGCACCACACGCCACATCACTTCCCACGTGGTGCAACCAATGCCATACGCCGATTCCTTGAGCAGCACCGGCGTGACTTCAAACACGTCACGCATCACCGAAGCGATGTACGGGATGATCATGATCGCCAGGATCACACCCGCACACAGCAGGCCGATGCCCAGCGGGGCACCCTGGAACAGCTTGCCGATCACGGGCACCTGGCCCACGGTATTGGCAAGCGGCTTCTGGAAATATTCACCGAAGATCGGTGCGAACACGAGCAGGCCCCACATACCGTAGACAATCGACGGCACTGCGGCGAGCAGCTCGATGGCGGTACCCAGCGGTCGACGCAGCCAAACGGGCGACAGCTCGGTAAGAAACAGTGCGATGCCGAAGCTGACCGGCACGGCGATGATAAGGGCGATCAGCGAGGTCACCAGCGTGCCGTAGATCGGCACGAGCGCGCCGTACACGTCGGCGGGTGGATCCCATTCAGAGGCCCACAGGAACGAGATGCCGAACTGCTTGATCGAAGGCCAGGCGCTGATGGCCAGGGAAACGATGATGCCGCCGAGCAGCAACAGGGTCACGATGGCAGCGCCGCGGGTCAGGCCGCCGAACAGGATGTCGCCAAGACGGCTGGGAGGCCGGACGGCTGGAAGATCGGACGAAGTCGCCATGATGGGAAATCCGTAGGTAGATCGGGTAGCGCGGCGGCGTGCGGGCCGCCGCGCCCCCGTCACGCGTTACCGGGCTTGCACACAGCAAGCCGGGACGCGTGTCGGGTCAAGCTTCAGACAACAGACAATACACAACAGCTCAGGCAGATCAGTACAGCGCCTTGCCCGAAGCGTCCTTGACGCTGGTCTTCCAGGTTGCGCGGATCTGGTTCACAACCGCGTCCGGCAGCGGCACGTAGTCCAGGTCCGTGGCCATCGCGCCACCGCTCTTGTAGGCCCAGTCGAAGAACTTCATGACTTCCTGGCCCTGTGCCGGCTTTTCCTGCGTCTTGTGCAGCAGGATGAAGGTGGCACCGGCGATCGGCCATGCACCCTTGCCCGACTGGTTGGTCAGGATCTGGTAGAACGACTTGCTCCAGTCGGCGCCAGCGGCGGCAGCCTTGAAGGCGTCGTCGCTCGGCTGCACCACTTCACCGGCCGCGTTCTTCATCGTCAGGTACGTCATCTTGTTCTGCTTGGCGTAGGCGTACTCGACGTAGCCGATCGCGCCATTCAGACGTTGCACGAAAGCGGCCACGCCTTCGTTGCCCTTGCCGCCCGTGCCGCCACCAGGCCAGTTCACGGTCGTGCCTTCGCCAACCGAGCCCTTCCAGTCAGCGCTGACCTTCGACAGGTAGTTCGTGAAGATGAACGTGGTACCCGAGCCGTCGGCACGACGCACCGGCAGGATGTCCTGGCTCGGCAGGTGAGCCTTCGGGTTCAGGGCCTTGATCGCGGGATCGTCCCACTTCTTGATCTTGCCCAGGTAGATGTTGGCCAGCACTTCGCCGGTGATGGTCAGTTCGCCCGGCTTCACGCCTTGCAGGTTGATCACGGGCACCACGCCGCCGATCACGGTCGGGAACTGAACCAGGTTGCCCTTGGCCAGTTCTTCGTCCTTCAGCGGGGCGTCCGATGCGCCGAAATCAACGGTCTTGGCGCCGATCTGCTTGATGCCGCCCGACGAACCGATGGATTGATAGTTGACCTTGTTACCCGTTGCTTTTTGGTAGGCGTCCGCCCACTTGGAATACACGGGCGCCGGGAAAGAGGCGCCTGCACCGGTAATTTCCGCCGCGAACGCAGTACCCGCCACCACAATCGACACGATGCCTGCTACGGCAGTCTTGACCAGCTTCATATGTCCTCCAGAGAACATTGGTTGGGAATGACAAATTTTTGACAAGGCGAACTTTATGCTCCCTGTATGACAGTTCCATGACATCGCCAAATCTTCTTCAAACATTCCGCCAAATGGCCGATATGCACGTCCCGTCACGAGATTGTCTCGCTGTCGTGCTTTAATCGACACATCGACACTGGTCGCCTTCACATCACACCTGTAACACTCCACTGCAGCATGGTCGTTGGCCGACACCAATCGCTCAAGGTAGTTAATTGCTTAATTTGGATAAAAAAACGCCACGGCGATCAAGCCGTGGCGTTTTGGTCCGGCGTCCGGGCGCCGAATCCCTAACCCGATACAGCGAGGATCAGGCGCGCAATGCGTTGGCCAGCGTCTGGGCGGCGCGCTCGGCAACTTCAACCTGCTCCGCCTCCACCATGACCCGCACCAGCGGCTCGGTACCCGAGGCACGAATCAGTACGCGCCCACGCCCTTCCAGCTCGGGCTCGACCTGTTCGCGGGCCGCTTTCAGTCCCGCATGGCCTTCCCAGTCGAAGCCCTTCTCGACGCGCACATTGATCAGCGTTTGCGGGAACAGGCTGACCCCTTCCAGCAATTGCGACAGCGTCTTGCCACTGCGGCGCAACGCGGCCAGCACCTGCAGCGCGGAAACAATGCCATCGCCCGTGGTATGGCGGTCCAGGCACAGCAGGTGTCCGGAACCTTCGCCACCCAACTGCCAGCCACGCTTGTTCAGCTCTTCCAGCACGTAGCGGTCACCGACCTTGGCGCGCACGAAATCCACGCCCTGACGCTTGAGCGCCAGTTCCACGGCCATGTTCGTCATCAGCGTGCCAACCGCGCCTTCTACCTTCTGGCCTGCGGCCAGGCGGTCGCGCACGATCAGGTACAGCAGTTCGTCACCGTTGTAGAGGCGGCCCTGGGCATCCACCACCTGCAGGCGGTCCGCGTCACCGTCGAAGGCCAGACCGAGGTCAGCCCGGTGTGCGCGCACGGCTTCCACCAGCTTCTCCGGTGCCGTCGCGCCATAGCCGGCGTTGATATTGCGGCCATCGGGCTGGTTGCCGATCGAGATCACCTCGGCGCCGAGTTCATGAAACACGTGCGGCGCGATATGGTAGGCCGCGCCATGCGCGCTATCCACCACGATGCGCAGGCCATGCAGGTCCTGCTCATACGGGAACGTGCTCTTGCAGAACTCGATGTAGCGGCCGGCGGCGTCCTCGATGCGCTTGGCGCGGCCCAGTTCTTCGGAACGCACGCAGGTCATCGGCTCGTCGAGCAGCGATTCGATCTTCGCCTCGACTTCATCGGGCAGCTTGTCACCCGAGGCCGAGAAGAACTTGATGCCGTTGTCGTAGTACGGATTGTGGCTGGCGGAAATCACCACGCCCGCCGCCAGGCGCAGCGCGCGCGTCAGGTAGGCAATTGCCGGCGTGGGCAACGGGCCGGTCAGTTGCACGTTGACGCCAGCCGCCGTGAAACCGGCCTCGAGCGCGGCTTCGAGCATATAGCCCGAGATCCGGGTGTCCTTGCCAATCAGTACCGTCGGCTTGCCCTGCGAGGTCCGCTGCCCCAGGGCCAGCACCTTGCCGGCGGCATAGCCGAGTCGCATCACGAAATCGGGCGTGATCGGCACTTCGCCAACCCGACCCCGTACACCATCCGTCCCGAAATATTTGCGTGTCATCTGGTCATTCTCCCTGTTGCCCCTGCGGAGCAACTGATTCATGGCGAATCGCCCACCACACCTTGAGGGCGTCCACGGTTTGTTCTACGTCGTGCACGCGCACGATAAAGGCCCCACGCTCGGCAGCGCAGACTGCCGCGGCCAGGCTGGCCGCTACCCTGCCCTGCGGCGGCTTGCCGCCAACAATGGCACCGAGTGTGGACTTGCGCGACAAGCCGGCCAGGATCGGCAGGCCATCGACAGCCAGCCGCTCCATCTGGCCCAGCAGGCGCAGATTATGATCCGGTGTCTTGCCAAAGCCAAAGCCTGGATCGAGCGATATCCGCGCTTCGTCCACGCCCGCCGCACGCAGGGTTGACACACGCTCCCTGAGAAACGCCTCAACCTCGGCCACGACATCGGTGTACCGCGGATCTTCCTGCATGGTCTGCGGATCGCGCTGCATGTGCATGACGCACAGGCCGGCCTGCCCGGCCGTTACGGCCTCGACCGCGCCGGGCATGCGAAAACCCCAGATATCGTTGATCAAATCCGCTCCGCCCGCCAGTGCGGCGCGCATGACCTCGGGCTTGTACGTGTCAATTGACAACGGCTTGCCGCAATCGGCCAAGGCCTCGACCACGGGCATCACGCGATCGAGTTCCTGGTCCAGCGGCAGCGCCGCGGAGCCCGGACGGCTCGACTCGCCACCGATATCGATGATGTCCACACCTTCGGCGATCAACTGCTCCGCATGCCGCAGCGCCATATCGCGCGTGGCATGCTGGCCACCGTCCGAGAACGAATCCGGGGTCACATTGAGAATGCCCATTACCAGCGGGCGGGCGTTGCGGGCGAAGCGATAACGCCCGCACTGGAAAAACTCGGTCGACAAGGTCTGCGTCCTGAAAAACAAAAAGCCGGTGCACTGGGCACCGGCTTCGGAGGCTATCAGAATCCGCCGCGTTTGAAACCGTTCAGTACGGTCTCGTCAAGTCTGTTACGCAGCGGCGATCGCCAAATTACACCGTGTCGTCGACACGCGCCGTGGCGGGCGCATTGGTCGGTGCCACCGGCGAACCACCCGGAGGCGTACTGCCACCACCGCTCGGGCCCTGCAGGTGCCGCGGCGGGCGCGGCGGCTTGCCGGCCATGATGTCGTTGACCTGGTCGGCGTCGATCGTTTCCCACTCCATCAGCGCGTTGGTCATTGCCTCGACCTTCTCGCGATTCTCTTCGAGCAGGCGCTTGGCCAGCGCATATTGCTCGTCGATGATCTGGCGGATTTCACCGTCGACCTTCTGCTGCGTGGCCTCCGAAACGGTCTTCGACGACAGCTTGCCGAACATGCCATCCTGCTCGGTATCCACGTAGACCATGGCACCCAGCGAATCGCTCATGCCGAAACGCGTCACCATGTCGCGGGCAATCTTGGTGGCACGCTCGAAGTCATTCGAAGCACCGGTGCTCATGGCATTGAGGAAGACCTCTTCCGCGGCACGGCCGCCGAACAGGATCGCGATTTCCTCAAGCATGTTGTCCTTGTACTTCGAGTACTTGTCATGCTCCGGCAGTTGCCAGGTCACGCCCAGCGCCCAGCCACGCGGCATGATCGTGACCTTGTGGACCGGGTCGGCCTTCGGCAGCAGCTTCGCCACCACGGCGTGGCCGGACTCGTGGTAAGCCGTGGCCTTGCGCTCTTCCTCGCGCATGACCGTCGACTTGCGCTCCGGACCCATGTAGATCTTGTCCTTGGCGTCCTCGAAGTCCTGCATGTCCACCACACGCTTGTTGCGGCGGGCGGCAAACAGCGCGGCCTCGTTGACCAGGTTGGCCAGGTCGGCACCCGAGAAGCCCGGCGTACCACGTGCGATCACCGATGCGTCCACGTCGTTGCCAATCGGCACCTTGCGCATATGGACCTTCAGGATCTGCTCGCGGCCGCGGATGTCCGGCAAGCCCACGTAGACCTGGCGGTCGAAACGGCCCGGACGCAGCAGCGCCTTGTCCAGTACGTCGGACCGGTTGGTCGCGGCAATCACGATCACGCCCGAGTTGGCCTCGAAACCATCCATCTCGACCAGCATCTGGTTCAGCGTCTGCTCACGCTCGTCGTTACCGCCGCCCATGCCGGCACCGCGATGACGGCCGACCGCGTCGATTTCGTCGATGAACACGATGCAGGGTGCCTGCTTCTTGGCGTTCTCGAACATGTCGCGCACGCGGGCAGCACCCACGCCGACGAACATTTCAACGAAGTCCGAGCCCGAGATGCTGAAGAACGGCACCTTGGCTTCGCCGGCGATGGCGCGTGCCAGCAGCGTCTTGCCGGTACCCGGAGGGCCGACCAGCAACACGCCGCGCGGGATACGGCCGCCAAGCTTCTGGAATTTCTGGGGATCCTTGAGGAAGTCGACCAGTTCGACCACTTCATCCTTGGCTTCGTCGCAACCGGCCACGTCGGTGAAGGTCACGGCGTTCTGGTTTTCGTCGATCAGGCGCGCACGGGACTTGCCGAAGGAGAAGGCACCGCCTTTCCCCCCGCCCTGCATCTGCCGCATCATGTAGAACCAGAACACGATGATCAGCAACGTCGGTCCGAGGTAGTAAAGCGCCTGTACCAGTACGTTCGGTTCGTCGTCGGCCTTGCCGGTCACCTGGACGCCGTACTTCATCAGGTCGCCGACCATCCAGATGTCGCCCGGCGAGATGATGGTGTACTTAGACCCTTCCTTGGGCGACACCACAAGATTGCGGCCCTGCACGTCGACGCGCGACACCTTGCCGTTCTTGGCATCATCCATGAACTGCGAGTAGGTGACCCCGTCCTGGGCACGCGGTTTGTCGAACTGCTTGAAGACGGTGAACAATACCAGCGCGATAACGAGCCAGATTGCCGCCTTTTGAAACAGGTTGTTATTCAAGGCCGAACTCCTTTGCAATTGCCTTGCCAACGGATAGCTGCTTTGCATTGTAATGCAGCGCCCGCCCCCACAGGGAAATCTGATTCTATGGGCCTGATAGTGCCCGAGCCTGCCGGTATAGGGCAAGCCGGGCAGCACCCGGCACAAACCCCGATACCGCCACCTCCCCATGCTCCCGGGGCGGCCGGCCGTGCACTGCCACGCACCGCGTCAGTCCACTGATTTCAGGTAACGCCCAAGAATGAAGGTTTCTGAAGACTTGTCGCGCGACGCCTTGGGCTTGCGTTTCGCCACCACCTTGAACTGACGTTTGAATTTTTCCACGATCTGGCTGTAGCCGGAACCGTGGAAGCACTTTACCAGCAGCGATCCCTCGGGTTTCAGGTGCGTTTGGGCAAATTCCAGTGCCAGATCGCACAAATACTCCATGCGCGCCGCATCGGCCGACGCCACACCGGACAAATTGGGGGCCATGTCCGAGATAACAAGGTCAATCCGCGAGCCTCCCGACGCTTCGAGCACCAATGCCTCAAGCTCCCGGAACACCGCCTCCTCGCGGAAATCACCCTGGATGAATGTCACGTCGGCCACCGGCTCCATCGGCAGCAGGTCGATGGCCACCACGGTGCCGTCGATCTTGCCGTCCACGGCGCGCGGCGACGCAGCAAGCTTGTTGCGGGCGTACTGGCTCCAGCTGCCCGGCGCCGAACCCAGGTCCACGATGACCTGTCCCGGCTGGATCAGCTTGTCCTGGTCGTCGATTTCCTTGAGCTTGTAGGCCGCACGGGCGCGATAGCCCTCGCGCTGGGCCATTTTCACGTACGGATCGTTGATATGGTCGTGCAACCACGACTGGTTGAACTTGTTCTTGCCCTTGGCCATTCCTGAGACTTGTCTGTTTGAGGGAGATGCAGCCACGTTTTGTGACCATACACAGCTTTTTCTCCCTACTTGGTGATCTTTGCCGCCTGCCGGTGACATTTTGGCGGATAATACGCGCCAATTCGATTTTTGCCTTCCAGATGCCAGCACTACAACTGATTCCCGCACAACGCTCCGACCTGCGCTCGCGCGCCCACGGCCTCAATCCCGTGGTCATGATCGGTGCGGAAGGCCTGACCCGCGCGGTTCTGGCCGAGATCGACCGCAGCCTGGCGGCCCACGACCTGATCAAGATCCGCGTGTTCGGCGACGAACGCGAGGCACGCATCGCCATTTATGAATCGATCTGCGACGAGCTCAACGCCGCGCCGATCCAGCATATCGGCAAACTGCTCGTCATTTGGCGCCCGGGTTCGGCCACCCTCAAGGAAAACCAGGCCGACGACATCGGCCAGGCCGCTCGTCGCCGCCTGGGCTCCGGCGCCGCTCCGCGCACTGTCATGGTGCGCAAGCCGACCGGTTCCAGCCAGCGCCGCCCGAAAAGCACGGCGGTCAAGGTACTCGGCAACGAGCGCGTGACCCAGGGCGGCAACGTCAAGCGCTCTCGCGCTCGCCCGGCCAGCCAGAAGAAAAAGGCTCTCGGTTGAGCGGCAGAACCGCTCATCGATGACAAAGGCGGCCACGGCCGCCTTTTTTGTTGCCTTCGTCAGTCTTGCGCCGCGTTCTGCCGTTATTCCCCGGACGCACGTGGCGCGCTGGCGCGCCAGACCAGAACCAGGGCCAGCAGGCTCTGGATCAGATAGAACACGCTCGACACCCCGTGCAGCATGCCGAACTGGCTCTTGTACGGTGACTCGGATACCCCGAGGTTCAGCGCCTGGGCCTTGACCTTGAGCCCTTCCATGAAGGGCTGCACGCCAAAATAACCTGCCAGCACACAGACCAGCATGGCCAGCACGATCCAGCGCAACGCACGATAGCGCGCGGCACCCCGGCGAATCAGCACATTGCACAGCACCAGCTGGAGCACCCCGACAGTCACGCCGAGCATCGCCTGGTAGCGGAACAGGTGCCCTGCGATCATGCCCGCCGTCTCGCGACTTGGCAGCACCGCAAACAACGTCGGCGCCACCATGTAGCCCACCGTCCACAGGCTACCCGCCCAGACTACGGTCAGGAGCAGGAAAATGCGGTGCGGCAAGGGTGGCAGGTTCGAGTAGGAAGACGAAAACACGCCTGTCCCGCCGTTCAGATGTAACGGACAGTGATGACTTCGTATTCGCGCTCGCCACCCGGGGCCAGCACGATTGCGACGTCGCCTTCGAACTTGCCGATCAGCGCACGTGCGATGGGCGAACTTACCGAGATCTTGCCGCTCTCGAGGTCAGCTTCGTCGTCGCCGACGATCTGGTAGCTCACGGGCTTGCCCGATTCCAGGTCTTCCAGGTCCACCGTGGCGCCAAACACGATGCGGCCATCAGTGTCGAGCTGGGTCGGGTCGATAACCTGGGCGGCGCCCAGCTTGGCTTCCACTTCCTGGATCCGGCCTTCGATAAACGCCTGCTTTTCCTTGGCGGCATCGTATTCGGCGTTTTCCGACAGGTCGCCCTGGGCGCGCGCCTCGGAGATGGCATTGATCACCGCGGGACGTTCAACGGCCTTGAGGCGCTGCAGTTCTTCCCTCAGCAGTTCGGCGCCACGCTTGGTAATCGGAATGGTGCTCATTGTCTCGTTCAACAAAAAAATGAGCCGCAGCGGAGCTGGAACCATGCCCCCGACAGCAATCTGCCAGGCAGCACTTCCGCTCAACCGCGGCTTTCAGAATGAAATCGACCGGCACCAGGCCGGGTCGATCGGCGACTTCGACGTACGAACGCGCCGTACGGATGCGACGTAGTTTAGGCCAGAACCGCCGCCGGTTTCAACCCGGCGGCGGCCGGACGGCACGGGGAAGCACCCCGCACCGCAGCATCCACGCCAGCCTCAGGCCAGTTGCTTGTGCAGGCCCTGCAGGTCGTAGACCTCCAGGCTCTGCATGTGCTTCAGGCCTTCCACCGCGGCGTTGGCGCCGGCAATCGTGGTGTAGTACGGCACACGGCCGGCCAGCGCGGCGATACGGATCGAGCGCGAATCGGCGATTGCCGTGCGGGTCTCGTCCACCGTCGTGAAGACCAGTGCCAGTTCGCCGTTCTTGATCATGTCCACGATATGCGGACGGCCATCCTTGACCTTGTTGACCACCTTGACCGGAATGCCGGCGGCCTCGATGGCCGAAGCGGTACCGCGCGTAGCCACGATCGGATAGCCGAGGTCGTGCAGCATGCGGGCCACGGTCACGGCGCGCGGCTTGTCGCTATCCTTGACGGTGATCAACACGGTGCCCTTTTCCGGCAAACGCGAACCGGCGGCCAGCTGGCTCTTGAACAGCGCCTCGCCGAACACCTTGCCCACGCCCATGACTTCGCCGGTCGAACGCATTTCAGGTCCGAGGACCGGATCCACGCCCGGGAACTTGTTGAACGGGAATACGGCTTCCTTGACGCTGTAGTACGGCGGCACGACTTCGGCGCCGATACCTTGCGAATCGAGCGACTGGCCGGCCATGCAACGCGCGGCGATCTTGGCCAGCGACAGGCCGGTAGCCTTCGACACGTACGGCACGGTACGCGACGCGCGCGGGTTCACTTCCAGCACGTAGACGATGTCTTCGCCGCCCTTCTGCTGGATGGCGAACTGCACGTTCATCAGGCCGACCACGTTCAGTGCCTTGGCCATTGCGGCGGTCTGGCGCTTCAGTTCGTCGACAGTCGCCTGCGACAGCGAGTACGGCGGCAGCGAGCAGGCCGAATCGCCCGAGTGCACGCCAGCCTGCTCGATATGCTCCATCACGCCGCCGATGAACACGCGCTGGCCGTCGCACAGGGCGTCCACGTCGCACTCGATCGCGTCATTGAGGAAGCGGTCCAGCAGCACCGGCGAGTCGTTCGACACCTTCACGGCCTCGCGCATATAGCGTTCGAGGTCGCGCGGCTCGTGCACGATTTCCATCGCGCGGCCACCCAGCACGTACGACGGGCGCACCACCAGCGGATAGCCGATTTCCTCGGCCAGGCGCAGCGCTTCGTCTTCGGCGCGTGCGGTACGGTTCGGCGGCTGGCGCAGGCCCAGCTCCTGCAGCAGCTTCTGGAAACGCTCGCGGTCTTCCGCGGCGTCGATCATGTCGGGGCTGGTGCCGATGATGGGCACGCCATTGGCTTCCAGGTCCAGCGCCAGCTTCAGCGGGGTCTGGCCGCCGTACTGGACGATCACGCCGACCGGCTTTTCCTTGTCGACGATTTCCAGCACGTCTTCCAGCGTCAGCGGCTCGAAGTACAGGCGATCCGAGGTGTCGTAGTCGGTCGACACGGTTTCCGGGTTGCAGTTGACCATGATGGTCTCGTACCCGTCTTCGCGCAGTGCCAGCGCGGCGTGCACGCAGCAGTAGTCGAACTCGATACCCTGGCCGATCCGGTTCGGGCCACCGCCCAGCACCATGATCTTCTTGTTGGTGGTCGGCTCGGCTTCGCACTCGCCATGCTCGGCTTCATACGTGCCGTACATGTAGGCGGTGTTGGTCGCGAATTCGGCGGCGCAGGTATCCACGCGCTTGTACACCGGGCGCACGTTCTGCGCCACGCGTGCTTCGCGCACGGCCTTGGCATCGGTCTTCAACAGGCGGGCCAGGCGGCGGTCCGAGAAACCCTTCTGCTTCAGGAAGCGCAGTTCGGCGGACGACAGGCTGTCCAGCGTGCGGTTGCGCGCCAGGCCTTCGGTCTTGACGATGTCCTCGATCTGGGCCAGGAACCACGGATCGATAGCGGTTTCGGCATGCACTTCCTCGAGCGACATGCCCAGGCGGAACGCATCGCCCACGTACCAGATGCGGTCCGGGCCGGCTTCGCCGATTTCCTCGATCACCTCGTCGCGGTCGGTCGACTTCTCGTCGAGCCCGTCCACGCCGACTTCCAGGCCGCGCAGCGCCTTCTGGAACGATTCCTGGAACGTACGGCCCATGGCCATCACCTCGCCCACCGACTTCATCTGCGTGGTCAGGTGGCTGTCGGCTTGCGGGAACTTCTCGAACGCAAAACGCGGCACCTTGGTCACCACGTAGTCGATCGACGGCTCGAACGATGCCGGGGTCTGGCCGCCGGTGATTTCGTTCTTGAGCTCGTCCAGCGTGTAGCCCACGGCCAGCTTGGCCGCCACCTTGGCGATCGGGAAGCCCGTCGCCTTCGATGCCAGCGCCGACGAACGCGACACGCGCGGGTTCATTTCGATCACGATCATCCGGCCATCGACAGGATTGATCGAGAACTGCACGTTCGAACCGCCGGTGTCCACGCCGATCTCGCGCAGCACGGCCAGCGAGGCGTTACGCAGGATCTGGTATTCCTTGTCGGTCAGCGTCTGGGCCGGGGCCACGGTGATCGAGTCACCGGTGTGGATGCCCATCGGGTCCAGGTTTTCGATCGAGCAGATGATGATGCAGTTGTCCGCCTTGTCGCGGACCACTTCCATCTCGTATTCCTTCCAGCCGAGCAGCGATTCCTCGATCAGCAGCTCGCGCGTGGGCGACAGGTCGAGGCCGCGCTTGCAGATTTCCTCGAACTCTTCGCGGTTGTAGGCAATGCCGCCGCCCGTGCCGCCCAGCGTGAACGAGGGACGGATCACGATCGGGTAGCCGGCCGAGCCGGTTTCCTGGGCAATGCGCGATTGCACCGCCACGGCCTCGTCCATCGAATGGGCAATGCCGGACTTCGCCGAACCGAGACCGATCTTGGTCATCGCGTCCTTGAACTTCTGGCGGTCCTCGGCCTTGTCGATCGCTTCCGGCGATGCGCCGATCAGCTCGACCTTGTACTTGTCCAGCACGCCATGGCGATGCAGGTCCAGCGCACAGTTCAGCGCGGTCTGGCCGCCCATGGTCGGCAGGATCGCGTCTGGGCGTTCCTTCTCGATGATGCGCTCGACCACTTCCCACGTGATGGGCTCGATATAGGTCACGTCGGCCGTGTTCGGGTCCGTCATGATGGTCGCCGGGTTCGAGTTGACCAGGATGACCTTGAAGCCCTCTTCGCGCAGTGCCTTGCAGGCCTGTGCGCCGGAGTAGTCGAATTCACACGCCTGGCCGATGATGATCGGGCCCGCGCCGATGATAAGGATGCTCTTTATGTCTGTGCGTTTTGGCATTGCACGCTCTCTTTATTGGCCGGTCCGCGTGTTTCGTGCGGGCCGTGCCGGATATCTGTTGGTGGGCGTCCGGGTAGGTCAGCCCAGTGTGGCCGTGGCCAGCTTGGCACCGAAGCCGATGAACATCGCCCCGACCCCGCTCGACATGCCTGCGGACAGGCGGCGTCGGCGACGGAACGCATCGGCCAGCTTCGCGCCCACGAAAATGATCGTGGTCAGGTAGGCAAAGCTGCAGACCTGGCAGACCAGGCCCAGCGCCACGAACGACAGCGCGGGATACGCAAACTGCGGATCCACGAACTGAATGAAGAACGAGATGAAGAACAGGATTGCCTTGGGGTTCAGCAGGCTGATCACGAGCGCCTTGGTGAACGGGTTCGCCGCGCGATCCACGGACACCGCCGCCGGGGCGACGTCAGCACCGTCGGCACGCTTCGACCAGTTGCGCAGCGCGCCGCGCAGCATCTGGAAGCCGATCCACGCCAGGTAGGCGGCGCCGACGTACTTGACCACATGGAACAGCCCCGGGCTGGCTTTCAGCAGCGATGCGACACCCGCGGCCGACAGCACCATCAGGATCGCGTCGCCCAGGAACACGCCGCATGCACCCTTGTAGCCGGCGCGTACGCCGCGCTGCGCGGCTACCGACAGCACATACATCGAATTCGGTCCCGGCAGCAACACGATGAAGATCGTACCGAGCACAAAGGTCCAGAAATCGGTGACGCCGAGGCTGGCGTGCATGAAGGCGTTCATGGGCGGATCCTGTTCAGGTTTCTCGTTCTCAGGCAGCTGCCTTGGCGCGGGCGTCCTGCATCAGCTTGGTGAAGCGGTCGAACAGGTACGCGATGTCGTGCGGACCAGGCGACGCTTCCGGGTGACCCTGGAAGCAGAAGGCCGGCTTGTCGGTCAGCGCGAAGCCCTGCAGCGTGCCGTCGAACAGCGACGTGTGCGTGACACGCGCGTTGGCCGGCAGCGTCGACGCATCGACCGCAAAGCCGTGGTTCTGCGACGTGATCACCACGCGGCCGTCATCGTGGTCCTTGACCGGATGGTTGGCGCCATGGTGGCCCGTGCTCATCTTGAGCGTCTTCGCACCCACGGCCAGGGCCATGATCTGGTGACCCAGGCAGATGCCGAACGTGGGAATGCCGCGGGCGATGAACTCGCGCGTGGCGGCAATCGCGTAGTCGCACGGCTCGGGGTCGCCGGGGCCGTTCGACAGGAAGATGCCATCCGGATTCAGCGCCAGGGCGTCGGCCGCACTGGCTTGCGCCGGCAGCACGGTCACCTTGCAGCCGCGTTCGGCCAGCATGCGCAGGATGTTGAACTTGACGCCGTAGTCATAGGCAACCACGTGGAACTGCGGCTTGTCCTGGCGGCCGTAGCCTTCGCCGAGCTTCCACTCGGTCTGGGTCCACTCGTACGGTTCCTTGACCGACACGACCTTTGCCAGGTCCATGCCTGCCAGGCCCGGGAACGAGCGCGCCAGGTCGATGGCCTTCTGGACGTTGTCCTCGCCGGCCAGGATGCAGCCGTTCTGGGCGCCCTTTTCGCGGAGGATACGGGTCAGCTTGCGAGTGTCGATACCGGCGATCGCCACAACCTTTTCCTGCTTCAGGTAGTGGGCGAGCGTATGTTCCTTGCGGAAGTTCGAGGCGAGGAGCGGCAGATCCTTGATGATCAGGCCGGCGGCATGGACTTTCGTGGCTTCTACATCCTCAGGATTGACGCCGTAATTGCCGATATGCGGATACGTCAGCGTGACGATCTGCCGGGAATAGCTCGGGTCGGTGAGGATTTCCTGATAACCGGTGATAGCGGTGTTGAACACCACTTCGCCGATCGTATGGCCGGAAGCGCCGATGGAATAGCCACGAAAGACCGTGCCGTCTGCAAGCGCGAGGATGGCGGACGGAAAAGACGGTAACACGGGTAGGCTCCTGCTGGACTCACCCCGTGACCGACCTGCTCAACGCCTCGTGCCCGTGCGCGGCCCATTGAAGGACCGGCTCAACGCGTGGCTGTTTCATCACTTTTGTGCAGTGCATGAAAAACCCGCGCGATCAGGGCGGCGGAAGGTGGAATACGGTAGGCGCTAGGGTGAAGGGTTCTGAAAGCGAAACTTTCGAATTATATCCCGCCGCACCCAATTTCTCAAGTATTCAATAACTTACGATAGACACGACAACCGGGCGGCTTATTTGTCATGCCGCCCGATTTACGCCCGACATCGCGCCCAATGCTGTTTCAGCCAGCCGGCGGCACGACCGCCGTCACCTCTATTTCCACCTTGGCGCGCGGCTCGACCAGATCGGCCACCTCCACCGCGGTCATCGCCGGAAAATGCCGCCCGATAATGTCCCGGTAGTGCTGGCCAATGGCCTTGTAGGCGCCCACGTACTCGGCCTTGTCCTTCACATACCAGGTCATGCGCGCGATGTGCTCGGGACCTGCCCCACCCTGCGCCAGTACCGCCACGATATTGCGCAACGCCTGCGCCACCTGCAGCGCGAAGTCATCGGTCTCGAACTCGCACTGGCCGTTCCAGCCGATCTGGCCGCCGACAAAGATCAGGCGACTGCCGACCTGCATCTCGGCCATGATGCCGTTGGCGTAACCCTTGGGTGGTGCCCAGTCGGGCGGTTGCAATGTGTTCAGCATGATGTCGATTCTTGAAAAGGGTCAAATGAGTCGGTTGAGTCGAATGAGTCAGGCAGAGGCAGACGCGTCGAGATAGCGCCCCATCGCGGTGCAAACCGCGCCTGGCAGTGGTTGCGAAGTCATGGTGCGCGTATCGACGCAAACCAGCCGTTGCGTGATGGCCATGCGCGTGTCGTTGTCGGGCCCCACGAAGCGGATCGCCACCGTGAAACTGCTGCGGCCAACGTGCGTGACACGCAGTTCGCGCGTCAGCCGTTCTCCAAGGCGGCTCGGCGCCTCGAAGCGGCATTCCAGCGCCGCGGTGGGAATACCTGCATGGCCGGACACATGCATGGCATCGAACGGCCAGTCGAGCGCTTCGGCAAACCAGTCCTCGATGAAATCGTTCAGCATCTCGAAGTAGCGCGGATAGAAGACGATGCCCGCGGTATCGCAATGCTTGAACCGTACGCGTACATGGTTGCGAAACACTTCGCTCATCGCCGCACACCCTCCACGCCTTCCCTGCCCTCCACAACTTCAACGGCCATTTGCCGCAGGCGGAAACGCTGCAGCTTGCCGGTCTCGGTGCGCGGCAGTGTGCTTACAAACTCGATGCGGCGCGGATATTTGTACGGTGCGATCTCGCGCTTGCAGTAATCCTGCAGCGCAGTGCGCGTGGCATCGCTGGCCTCCACACCGGGACGTAGCACTACATAGGCCATCACCACCTGCCCGCGCTCGGGGTCGGGCGAGCCAACCACGCCGCATTCGGCCACATGCTCATGCTTCATCAGCGTGCCTTCGACCTCGGGGCCGGCAATGTTGTAGCCGGCCGAGATGATCATGTCGTCCGAACGCGCCTGGTAGAAGTAGTAACCATCCTCGTCGACCATGAAGGTGTCTCCCGGCAGGTTCCAGCCGTCGCGCACATAGGCCTCCTGGCGAGGGTCGTCGAGATAACGGCAGCCGGTAGGGCCGCGCACCGCCAGCTTGCCCACCGTACCGGGCGGCAACTGCTGCATGTTGTCGTCGACGATGCGCGCCTCGTAGCCGGGCACCACGCGACCCACGGCACCCGGACGCACGTCGGCGCCGGTGCTGGAGACAAAGATATGCATCATCTCGGTGCCACCCAGGCCATCGGTCATCTCGATGCCGGTCGCCGCCTTCCACGCTTGCCGCGTGGCATCGGGCAGCGCCTCGCCGGCCGAGACAGTCTTCCTGAGGCTGCGCAGATCAAAGTTCTTCGCCAGCGTGGCCATCTGCCGGTAGAACGTCGGCGCAGTGAAGACTATCGTCGCGCGATGGTCCTGAATCAGCTTGAGCAGCGTTTCGGGCGTGAGCTTCTCGGCCAGCGCGGTGCTGGCGCCGATACGCAACGGAAAGCACAGCATGCCGCCGAGTCCGAACGTAAACGCCAGCGGCGGCGTGCCGCAGAAAATATCGTCGGGCCTGGGCTTGAGCACGTGGCGCGGGAACAGGTCGCACATCGCCAGTACATCGCGGTGGAAGTGCACGGTGCCTTTGGGCTGGCCTGTGGTGCCGCTGGTAAACGCAATCAGGCAGATGTCGTCGGCGGCCGTGTCGCACGCCGTGAAAGTCTCCGGCTTGGTTTCGAGCGCCGTCTCCAGCGCATCGGCGCCGGTACCGTTGAAGTAACGCACGGTGGTCAGCGTGGGACAGAAGTGCTCGCTGTCGGCGCGCTGGTTCGTTTCCAGTTCCTCACGCAAGCGGGCATCGCACAGTGCGGCCGTGACCTGCGCCTTGTCGATGATCTGGCGCAGTTCCTTGGCGCGCAGCAACGGCATGGTCGGCACCGCGATCAGGCCGGCCTTGAGGGTTGCCAGCCAGCTTGCGGCCATCATGAGGTTGTTCGGCCCGCGCAGCAGCACGCGGTTACCTGGCACCAGCTTCATGTCCTCGACCAGCACATGTGCAATGCGATTGACCAGCGCCGCCAGCTGCGCGTAGGTCACGGTCTCGATGCGGCCATCGCGTTCGTGCCGGACCGCCACGCGTCGGCCATGCCCTTGTGCAAGGTGCAGGTCAACCAGTTCGACGGCCGCATTGAGCCGCGCCGGGTAACGTGTATCGTCATTGAACTGGAACACCGGCCATGCCTTCAACGGCGGCAAGCGGTCTTGCGCAAACGTGTCGACGTGAGACGTGACGACATTGGGGGCGACCATTGTTGTCTCCTGTTTCGTATCCTGCCTGATACGACGTTATGCCTGGCGCGCCGCGAGTGTTTCGCGCGCGATGATCAGCTTCTGCACTTCGGTGGCACCCTCATAGATCCGCAACGAGCGAATCTCGCGGTACAGGCCCTCCACGCGCGTGCCTACCTTGACGCCCAGGCCGCCAAACATCTGCACGGCGCGGTCGATCACCTGCTGCGCATTTTCGGTAGCGACCATCTTGGCCATCGCCGCCTCGCGGGTGGTGCGCAACTGCTTCACATCGCGCAGCCACGCGGCGCGATAGGTCAGCAGCGCAGCCGTGTCGATCGCCGTGGCCATGTCGCCGATCGCGGCCTGCGTCAGTTGCAGGTCGGCCAGCACGCCGCCGAACATCGGGCGCGACGTGGCGCGTGCCAGAGCATCGTCGAGCGCCGCACGGCCAAAGCCGAGCGCTGCCGCCGCCACCGAGGCGCGGAAGATGTCCAGTGTCATCATCGCCACCTTGAAGCCCTGCCCCGCCTCACCAAGGCGGTTGCCAACCGGCACGCGGCAGTTGTCGAAGCGCAGCGTGGCCAGCGGATGCGGCGCAATCACGTCGATGCGTTCCGCAATCGTCAGGCCGGGGGTATCGGCATCGACCACGAAGGCGGTGATGCCACGCGCGCCGGGCGCCTCGCCGGTGCGGGCGAACACGCAATAGAAGTCGGCAATGCCGCCATTCGAGATCCACGTCTTGGTGCCGTCGAGCACGTAGTGGCTGCCGTCGTCGGACAGCCTTGCACTGCATTGCAGTGCCGCGACATCGGAGCCGGCGTCGGGCTCCGACAACGCGAACGCCGCAAGTGCCTCACCGTTTGCCACGCGTGGCAGATAGCGCTCGCGCACCGCATCGCTGCCGGCCAGCGTAATGGCCCCCGAGCCAAGCCCCTGCATGGCGAAGGCAAAGTCGGCCAGCCCATCGTGCCGCGCCAGTGTTTCGCGCAGCAGGCACAGTGCCCGAGAATCGAGCGCCGGCAAGACGCCGCCGAATGCCGCAGGCACGCAGTAGCGCAGCCAGCCGGCCCGACCCAGTTGACGCACCAGCGCACGGCACGCCGCATCGGCGTCGTGGTGATCGATATCGCGCAGGTTCTGCTGGCACCACGCATCAAGCTCGCGCTCGAGCTGGCGATGTGCGTCGTCGAGGAAAGGCAGATCGAGATAAGATTTGTCGCTCATGCGGGCTCCTCAGTCGCCTTCGAAAACAGGCTTCTGCTTCGCGACGAATGCGTCGTAGGCACGCCGGAAATCGCGCGTCTGCATGCAGATGGCCTGCGCCTCGGCTTCGGCTTCGATGGCTTCGTCCAGACCCATATTCCACTCCTGATGCAACAGCTTCTTGGTCATGCCATGCGCGAACGTCGGCCCCGCGGCAATCTGCGCGGCAAGTGCCTGTGCTTCGGCCAGTACCGTGTCGGATGCATGCAGCGCATTGAAGAAACCCCACTGCAGCCCTTCCTCGGCGCTCATCGAGCGACCCGTGTAGAGCAGTTCGCTGGCGCGTCCCTGGCCAATCACGCGCGGCAGCAGCGTGCACGCGCCCATGTCGGCGCCTGCCAGGCCCACACGCACGAACAGGAACGCGGTCTTGGCCTGCGCGGTGCCCAGTCGCAGATCCGATGCCAGCGCCATCATCGCGCCGGCGCCGGCGCAAATGCCATCGATCGCGCTGATCACCGGTTGCGGGCAGGCGCGCATCGCCTTGACCAGATCGCCGGTCATGCGCGTGAAATCCAGCAGCTCGGGCATGGTCATGCGCGTAAGCGGACCGATGATTTCGTGAACATCGCCACCCGAGCAGTAGTTGCCACCGGCGCCGGTAATCACCACGGCCTTGATATCGGTGGCATGGCACAAGCCACGAAACAGGTCGCGCAGTTCCGCGTACGAATCAAAGGTCAGTGGATTCTTGCGCTCGGGCCGGTTCAGCGTGAGCGTGGCCACCTTGCCGTCGGCCGATACCGACCACAGGAAATGTTTCGGCTCATAGCCGGCAAACGGGCGCTTGTGGTGGCGCATGTCCAGTGCGATTTCACTCATTGATTTCTTGCTCCTTTGTCTTTTGGCCTTTTCGCAACTTGAAAGGCTGGCCCTCTCCCCCTGCCCCTCTCCCGCGTGCGGGAGAGGGGAGCAAAACGAGAGCACTTGGCATTTAACCTGCCATGACCTCGCCGCCTGCCACTGGCAGGGCCTGTCCGGTGATTGCGGATGCCGCAGGCCGGCACAGCCACGCCACGGCGTCGGCCACCTCGTCGGGTTGCACCAGCCGCTTCTGCGGATTGCGTGCAGCCAGTTCGGCCCGGGCCTGTTCTTCGGTACGGCCCGTCTTTGCCACGATATTGGCCAGGGCAGCGTGCACGATGTCGGTTTCGGTGTAGCCGGGGCACACGGCGTTGACCGTAATGCCCTTCGTCGCCAGTTCCAGCGCCAACGCACGCGTCAGGCCAATCACGCCATGCTTGGCCGCGCAATACGCGCTGACATAGCCGTAACCGATCAGTCCGGCCGTGCTGGCCACATTGACGATGCGGCCCCAACCCTGTTCGAGCATCGCCGGCAGTGCGGCCTGCGTGCACAGGAACGTGCCGGTCAGGTTCACGTCGAGCATGCGTCGCCACAACGCCAGGTCGGTCTTGGCGAATGGCGCGCTGTGGGCCTGGCCCGCATTGTTGATCAAGAGCGTGATTGGCCCGCGCTCGTCTGTAGCCAGTCCGAATGCGCCAGTGACCGCATCGGGATCGGCGATGTCGGCAGTGGCCACCCCCAACGCGGCGCCATCGACCGCAAGCGGTTCCAGCGCCTGCATGGCGGCGTCAAGCGCGGTGCAGTCGCGCCCCAGCAGGGTCACGCTGGCGCCGTCTTCCAGCAGCCGACGCGCTATCGCCGCGCCAATGCCCCGGCCGCCACCGGTCACCAATGCATGACGGCCCGTCAATGCCAGTGTCATGGCTATTTCCCCGGTTGCTGCGCAAACGATGCCGCACGCGCAAGATTGGTTTCCAGCTGGCGCTTGCCAGCCACGTACTGCTTTGGCCAGGCCACATCGCGAAAGCCGAGTCTGGCCGCCTCATGCAGCGTCCACGCCGGATCGGCCAGATGCGGACGTGCTATCGCACACAGGTCGGCGCGACCCGCAGCCACGATGCTGTCGACGTGATCGGCTTCGAAGATCGCGCCCACGGCAATCGTCGGAATGCCAGCCTCGTTGCGGATGCGGTCGGCGAACGGCGTCTGGTACATCCGGCCGTAGACCGGCGCCTGGTCCGGACTGACCTGGCCCGACGAGCAGTCGATCATGTCGGCGCCGGCGGCCTTGAACGCGCGGGCAATCTCTACCGCGTCGTCGGCGGTAATACCGCCATCCACCCAGTCATGCGCGGAGATGCGCACCGACATCGGCTTGTCCTGCGGCCAGACTGCACGAACGGCGGCAAACACTTCCAACGGAAAGCGCAGCCGATTGGCCAGCGTTCCGCCATATTCGTCGGTCCGTACATTGGTCAGTGGCGAGATAAAGCTCGAAAGCAGGTAACCATGCGCGCAATGCAGTTCGAGCCAGTCGAAGCCCGCCTGCGCGGCGCGCCGTGCATTGGCCACGAAGTCATCGCGTACGCGGTCCATGTCGGCCCGTGACATTTCCCGCGGCACTTGCGAAATGCCCGGCAGGTACGGCAATGCAGACGCCGATTCCAGCGGCCAGTTGCCGTCCGCCAGCGGGTAGTCCATCTTTTCCCAACCAAGCTGGGTCGAACCCTTGCGGCCCGCGTGACCCAACTGCATGGCGATCTTCGCGTCACTGTTAGCATGCACGAAGGCAACGATACGCTGCCACGCGTCGCGCTGCGTGTCGTTCCAGAGTCCGGGACATCCCGGCGTGATGCGCGCGTCGGGCGACACGCAGGTCATCTCGGCAACCACCATGCCGGCACCGCCCATGGCACGCGATCCGAGGTGCACCAGATGGAAATCGCCGGGCACGCCATCAACGGACGAGTACATGGCCATCGGGCTGACCACCACGCGGTTCTTCAGTGTCACGCCACGTAGCGTGAACGGCGTGAACATCGGCGGCAAGCCCGCATCGCCACCCGCTGCACGCAGCTTCAGGGTTTCCTGTGGCACGCCGGCCTGCGCGGCCAGCCATTGCTCGAAGCCGTCGACATAGCCCGCATCGCGCACCCGCAGGTTTTCATGCGAGATCCGCTGGGAACGGGTCAGCAGTGAGTAGGCAAACTGTTCCGGTGCCAGGCCCGCGTAACGCTCGACGTTCTCGAACCACTCGGTGGAATTGCGCGCGGCGTTCTGGATCTTGAGCACTTCCACGCTGCGAGTGGCCTCGTAATGCGACAGGGCCTCGGGCAAGCCATCGATGCCCGCCGCCCGGTTCGCGCTAATCTCATTGGCAAGATCGATCGCGTCTTCCAATGCCAGTTTGGTACCCGAGCCAATCGAGAAGTGTGCCGTGTGGGCGGCATCGCCCATCAGCACCACGGGCACGCGTCGCCCGTCGGGGAGCGCGTTCCAGTGCACCCAGCGCCCGCAGATCACGCGCGGGAAGCGGATCCAGATCGCCGAGCCGCGCAGGTGCGTGGCATTGCTGATGAGCCTGTGGCCATCAAGATAGCGCGCGAACAGCTTCTCGCAGTACGCCACGCCTTCTTCCTGGCTCATCTGTTCGATACCGGCGGCCCGCCAGACTGCCTCGGGCGCCTCGACGATAAACGTCGACGTGTTGTCGTCGAAACGGTAGGCATGCGCCTGGAACCAGCCGTGCTCGGTCTTTTCGAACGCGAAGGTGAATGCATCGAACAGCTTGTGGGTGCCAAGCCAGACGAAGCGGCATTGTCGCGTGTCGATGTCCGGCTCAAACGATTCGGCATAACGCGTGCGGATACGGCTATTGATGCCGTCGGATGCAATGACGAGGTCGGCGCCGTATTGCTGCGCCAGCGCCTGGTCATCGCTGACATCGGTCTCGAACACCAGCTTTACGCCCAGCGCCTCGCAGCGCGCCTGCAGGATATTGAGCAGGCGTTTGCGGCCGATGCCGATAAAGCCGTGGCCGCCGGAACGGATGGTCCGACCGCCGATATGGATGTCGATATCGTCCCAATGGTTGAACGCGGCGTTGATTTCGGCCGCACTGACGGGGTCAGCCTGCTTGAGGTTCTCGAGTGTTGCATCGGAAAACACCACACCCCAGCCAAACGTGTCATAGGCGCGGTTGCGCTCCACCACGACGACCTCGTGTGACGGATTCTGCAGTTTCATCAACAGGCCGAAGTACAGGCCGGACGGGCCACCGCCAATACAGAGCACACGCATCTGTCAGTCTCCTGCGTGCCGTCGGAAAAATGGACCGCCAGCACTCTACATCATGGTTAAATATTTTATGCTTAAAATATTAGGCCGCATGAAGGTCGCTGGCAAGCGGAATTTTGGGTTGCTCGCCCTCCCGCAGCGCGAGAGAGCGAGCGGATTGGTGGCTAGTGGCTAGGCCAGCGCTGCCTTCACCTGTTCCAGCGCGGTCGGATCTTCGATGGTGGTCAGGTCGCCCGGATCCCGCCCTTCCGCCACGGCCTGGATGGCGCGACGCAGCAACTTGCCGGATCGGGTCTTGGGCAGTGCGTTGACAAAGAACACGCGTGCCGGACGCGCCACCGCGCCAAGTTGCTGTTCCACGGTTTTCATCAGTTCGCCTTCGAAGATCAGGCGATCTGACTCGTTACCGGTACGGCCAGCATCGCGTGCAATGCAGAACGCCAGCGCCACCTGCCCTTTCAACGCGTCCTGCACACCAACCACGGCTACCTCGGCCACGCCCGGATGCGACGACAGGCTCTCCTCGATTTCGCGTGTACCGAGCCGATGGCCGGCCACATTGATCACGTCATCAGTACGCCCGAGGATAAACACATAGCCATCATCGTCACGCACGCCCCAGTCGAAGGTTGAATAGCACTGCCGGTTCGGCACCGACGACCAGTAGGTCCGAATGAACCGGTCATCATCGCCCCAAACCGTGGTCATACAGCCAGGCGGCAGCGGATAGTCAATGGCAACCACACCCTTCTGGTTCGGCGCACACTCATCGCCAGTGACCTCGTCGACGATCCGCAGGTCATAGCCATACGCGGGTACCCCGGGCGAACCAAGCTTTGCCGGTAACGGCTCCACGCCACGCTGGATCGCAATGATTGGCCAACCCGATTCGGTTTGCCAGTAGTTGTCCACCACAGGCTTGCCAATGCCGTCCTGGATCCATCGCGCAGTCGGCTCATCTAGTGGCTCGCCGGCCAAAAACAGCAGCCGCAGGCTGGACAGGTCATGCCGCTTGAGCAATTCGGGATCCTGCTTCTTCAGCACGCGGATGGCCGTGGGCGCACTGAACATGATATTGACGCGGTGCTGTTCCGCGATCTTCCACAAGATGCCGCCGTCGGGGCGGATCGGCGTGCCCTCGTACATCACCGTCGTCATGCCCGCCAGCAGCGGCGCATAGACGATATAGCTATGGCCAACAACCCAGCCGACGTCCGACGCCGTGAACATCGTATCGCCGGGCTTGCCGCAGAAGATATACGCCATCGATGTGGCCAGCGCCACCGCGTATCCGCCTGTGTCGCGCTGCACGCCCTTGGGCTTGCCCGTGGTGCCCGAGGTATAGAGCACGTACGACGGTTCGCTTGATTCCAGCCACACGCAGGGCACGTCCTGGCCGGCCACCTTGTCGCGCCATGCGCCGTAGTCTTCGTCGCGGCCCGCGGTACGCGGCATGTCGGCCAGCTTGCGATCCACCAGCAAGACTTTCTCGGGATGATGACCGGCCAGCCTGATCGCCTCGTCGAGCAATGGCTTGTATGGCACAACCTTGCCCGCGCGCGATCCGGCATCGGCGCTCACAATCACCTTCGGCCTGGCATCGTCGATACGCGCGGCCAGGCTGACCGACGCAAACCCGCCAAACACCACCGAATGCACCGCACCGATACGCGTACACGCGAGCATGGCGAACATGGCCTCGGGGATCATCGGCATGTAGACCAACACGCGGTCGCCGCGTTGCACGCCCAGCCCTTGCAGGATGGCGGCCATGCGCGTCACTTCATCATGGAGTTCCCGATAGGTATAGGTACGCTCGGTATCGGTTTCGGTGGACACATAGACCAACGCACGCTGGTCGGCCCGTTCCGCAAGGTGACGATCGATCGCGTTGTGGCACAGGTTGGTACGCCCGCCAACGAACCAGCGCGCGAACGGCGGGTGAGTGTCGTCAAGCACTCGCTCGAAGGGCGTTTCCCAATCGATGCGCGCGGCCTGTTCGGCCCAGAAGCCTGCCTTCTCGGACAGGGAACGCGCGTGCAACGCACGGCTTGCCGTCATGATGTGTCTCCTCCGCTTGTCGTTTATCGTGAATGCGGTGCGGATGGCTTCGGCAGGCCTGAGCGCGGTCGAACGCCACGGCGCGGCGGCTACTTGCCGCAGGACGCGGGGCTCTGCATCACCTGGGCCCGAATGCCGGCCATCTTTTCTGGAGAATCTACCATGACAGCATCGAGACCCAGGCGTTTGGCCTCGCAATAGGCTGCCAGATCGTTGACACCAAATGCCACCAGGTTGACCTGCTGCTTCGCGCGGTAACAGTTCACCGAATCCTTGGTCCAGAACACGGCATTGACCGGTGACCTTCCCTCACCCAGGGTAAAGGTTTCCACCACCTCGACATTACGTCGCAATTCGAACCCCGCCCATGCACCCGACGCAGGCGCGGCGCCACAGGTCTGGCCGAGCGTGGCCGTCACCAGCCGGTTGCGCGTGACATCGCGCGATTCGAACAGGCGTGCCTTGGGCCATGCCGCGAACGTGCGCTGGAAATCCGCCTCCGTCGAATAGATCAGCACGCGACCCCAGGCCTCCTCGGATGTCAGTACCTGCGCCACGGCATGGGTCAACGACTCGGCCGGCATGGCCTTCATGTCGAGCATGACCGGTATCTTGGCGGGGATGGCACGCAACGCATCGCGCAGCGTGGGTATGCCTACTGCCCGGTTGCGATAAGGGTATTGCCGGCTGCCATCGGGATTCGTTATCGAGAAGGTCCAGCCCGCGTTGAGCTTCGAGAGTGCCGCGGCCGACCAGTCGGCGACCTTGCCGGTACCGTTGGTCAGCGCTTCAAGCGTGGCAGGCCGGTAGAGCACCGGCTCCCCATCCGCACTCAACTGCACGGACAGCCAGATCATGTCGGCGCGTTGTGCCAGCGATGACTCGATGGCGACAACGGTATTCTCAGGACGGTCGGCGGTGCCGCCACGATGGGCAATCAGCTTCGGAGCGGGATACTTGGCGTCGGCGTCCTGACGCACGGTATCGCACGCAGCACCAAGGCATGCCGCGACGAGCGGCAACCCGCAGAGGGTTCGGAGGATCGACATGGGTACGTGTGACACCGGATGGAAAGTGTCACTGTCGCCGCGCCCTGCCGCTTCGGTCGTTGATTCCGATCAACCAGACATTCCGCCCCGGTGCCCGGGGCGGAAAATCGCTGATCCGCGTTGTTCAGTGCGAGTAGGTTAGTGCGAGTGGCTTAGTGCGAATGCGCCTTGCCGGACTTGGTGGACTTCGCGGACGCAGTGGATTTCGACGGCGCTGCCGGGGCAGGCTTGCTGGTCGACTTGGTGGCGCCCTTGCGCGGCGTAGCCTCGACCACCACGCGCTTGCGCGGCTCCGCCTTCTCGGACTTCGCCGCAACCTGGGCCTTGCCGCGTGTCTTGCCATGCGCGGTGCCGCGTGCCGGCGTATCGTCGCCGTCATCGCCACGCTCTGCACGCGCTGCCGCGGCCGAATTCGGTCGCACCATCAGCACCAGGCTCTGTCCGGCCACCAGTTTGCTGCCCGACAACCTGTTCCAAGACTGCACCTGCCGGGTCGACACGCCATAGCGGCGCGCCACCGACGACACCGTATCCTTGCGCCCCGCCTTCACCACCACGCGCTTGGCGTCAGGCACATCGGGTTCCACGGCCAGCATCGCCGTATCCACCAGCGAAGCGCTGATGTCCTGGTCATGGCGTTCGTTACGCGGGATCATCACCGTCGAGCCGGCCTTCAGGCGCATGCCCTTGGGAATCCGGTTGATCTCGCGCAGCGTGTCGGCATCGACATTGAGACGGGCCGCCAGGGCCTCCACGCGTTCGCGGCTATCCACCGTCACCGCGGCCCAGCTCGACAAGCCACCCCGATAGGTATTGAGGTTGTACTGGAAACGCTCGGCGTTATCGAACGGCAGCAGGATCTGCGGGTTGGCAGCGCCCAGGATCACCGGCCGGTTGAACGAGGGGTTCAGCGCCTTGAATTCATCCAGCGGCATATTGGCCAGCTTGGCCGCCAGCGCCACGTCGATATCGCGCGAGGTCGTGACCGTGACGAAGTACGGGTGGTCGGGAATCTCGGGCAGCTTCACGCCATACGCGGCCGGGTTGGCGATGATGTTCTTCACCGCCTGCAGTTTCGGCACGTAGTAGCGCGTCTCGTTCGGCATGGTCAGGCTGGCGTAGTCGGTTGGCAGACCACGCGCCTGGTTGCGTGCAATGGCCCGCGACACCGCGCCCTCGCCCCAGTTGTATGCAGCCAGCGCCAGATGCCAGTCGCCGAACATGTCATAGAGCCGCGACAGGTAGTCGAGCGCCGCGTCGGTAGACGCCAGCACGTCGCGCCGCTCGTCGCGGAACATGTTCTGCTTGAGGTTGTAGCTCTTGCCGGTGCTCGGGATGAACTGCCACATGCCGGCCGCCTTGGCCGTGGACTCCGCCTGGGGATTGAATGCGCTCTCGACGAACGGCAGCAGGGCCAGCTCGGTGGGCATCTTGCGCCGTTCGAGCTCCTCGACGATGTGGTACAGATAGCGGCTCGACCGGCCCACCATCCGTTCCATATAGTCGGGACGCGCCGCGTACCATTGTGTCCGGTCATCAACCAGCGTGCCTTCCAGCTCGGGCATCGCAAAACCCTTGCGGATGCGGTCCCAGATATCGGAGGACGGGCCGCGCAGCCAGTCCACGCCGGACTGTTCGACCTTGACGACGTTGCTGCCGGACAGCGATCCGGCGCGGCCAGTGCTGTTGAGGGTATTGAGCGGGTCCTTCTTCGGACCGGATTCCAGGGCGGTCGGTGTGCCGGCCATTTCACCGGCAGGCGGCGTGGGAGTGCCGGCACATGCTGCAAGCAGCGCGGCACACGCAACTACCGCCAGAAATCGACCAAATCGCATTAAGTTCTCTGAAAGTGACGCCAAAAATTTGGCCTGATCCTATGGAAAAGGCCGGTTCGCGTCAATGAGATTTTCCCCATGATGCAATTTGGTGATCTTTCGGTACGTCCAACGGGGATCGCCACCGACCGCACCGACTCAGAAACGTCTGAAATGTCTTATCGGAAATTGTCTTTCCAGCCGCGCAGTGAGCCAAACGCAGCGGCGTCGTTGCTGACGTCTCCGCCCTGCCCCTGGACCGCCTGGCGCACCGCCGCATCGCGCGAGCGCAGGAATGGATTGACCGCGCGCTCATGCGCCACGGTGGTCGGCACCGTCGGGGTGCCTGCCTGGCGAAGCGCATCGACGCGCGCCGACCATGCCGCCAGGTCGGCATTGCCTGGTTCGACCGCCTGGGCAAAGCGCACATTGCTGCGTGTGTATTCATGGGCACAGAAAACACGCGTATCGCCGGGCAACGCCGCCAGCTTGTCGAGCGACGACAGCATCTGCGCCGGCGAACCCTCGAACAGCCTGCCGCAGCCACTGGCGAACAATGTATCGCCACAGAACACGACATGGCCTGTGCCGGGCAGATCGCCCACGTAGGCCACGTGGCCGGCGGTATGGCCTGGCACATCGAGCACGCGGAACGAGGCGGCGGGGTGCGTCAGCGTCACGGTGTCGTCCTCGCGCACCGCCTGGGTGCGATGGCCAATCCGTTCGCCAGCCGGCCCGATCACGGGTAGCGGTGCGCCGTCGGGCCCGACAACGTGGTTTTTGAGCAGGTCCGTGACCCCACCCTGGTGATCTCCATGGTGATGGGTGATTACAATAGCGCCCAGTGCCAGACCGCGTTGCGCCAGGAAGCGCTCGACCGGTTCGGCCTCGCCCGGGTCCACGACTGCGGCGCTATGCCCGTCGTGGATGGCCCAGATATAGTTGTCCTGGAAGGCGGGGATTGGCTCCACTTTCAACATGCGTGCTCCTATGTCCGACCGACCGATTATAGATTGGGAAGAATGGCTGGCGTCGCCGCCCGGGCAATACATGCTCCGGTGGGAGGCCCAGCAATACGACCGGACGGTGGCGGATGTATTCGGCTATCACGCGGTGCAACTGGGCCTGCCCCATATCGACACGCTGCGCGAGAACCGCATGCCGTTCTCCGCGCTGGCCCTCGACGGCCGCGCCGGCCCCCATGGACCCAGCGCAACGCATCCCGATGCGCGCCAGTTGCTATGCCGCTTCGACGAATTGCCGTTCGACACGCAGAGCATCGACCTTGTCACGCTACCCCATATCCTTGAGTTCTCTGAGGATCCGCACGAGGTATTGCGCGAAGTATCGCGCGTGCTGATGCCCGAGGGACGCGTGGTAGTCACCTGCTTCAACCCGATGAGCCTGTGGGGTGCGCGCCAGGGCCTGAACCGGCTGGGCGCGACACCATTCCTGCCCAGCGATGCGCAGACGGTTGGCTTCGTGCGCATCAAGGACTGGCTCAAGCTGCTGGGCTTCGAGATCATCCGCGGCCGGTTCGGCTGCTATTGCCCGCCCTATCGCACTGACCGCTGGCTGCAGCGCGCCGCCTTCATGGAAAAGGCCGGCGATCGCTGGTGGCCGATCTTCGGCTCGGTGTACATGATCTCGGCGGTCAAGCGCGTCAAGAACATTCGCCTGGTAGGCCCGGCATGGAAGACCGCCAAGCCTGCCCTGACGCCAGTGTCCGCACCGGTGGCAACACCCACGGGCACGCACGGCAAGACTCACAAGATCAAGCCTGACGAATAGCGCCAGGCATTCATTCCTCCTGTACATGCAAGAAGTCACAATCTATTCCGACGGCGCCTGCAAGGGCAACCCCGGCCCAGGCGGCTGGGGCGCCGTACTCGTTGCCGGTGGCAACGAGAAAGAACTGTTTGGCGGGGAAAGCCCGACCACCAACAACCGCATGGAGCTGATGGCGGTGATCGAGGCGCTGCGTGCGCTCAAGCGCCCTTGCATCGTGAAGATCTATACCGACTCGCAATACGTGCAGAAAGGCATCAGCGAGTGGATTACTGGCTGGAAGGCGCGCGGCTGGAAAACCGCCGAAAAGAAGCCTGTCAAGAATGCCGACCTCTGGCAGATCCTTGACGAAGTCCGTCAACCACACCAGATCGAATGGCACTGGGTACGCGGCCACGCCGGCCACCCGGGCAATGAACGCGCCGACCGGCTCGCCAACCGGGGCGTGGAATCCCTCAACAAATGATCGATTTCCGGCCCGGCATCGGGCCGTTCGCCGCGACCGTTTACAATCCCGCCCCATGCGACAGATCGTTCTCGACACAGAAACCACCGGCCTGAACCACGCCACCGGCGATCGACTGATCGAAATCGGCTGCGTGGAACTGGTGAACCGCCGCCTGAGCGGCCGCCACCTGCACTTTTATATCAATCCGGAGCGCGACGTCCCGGAAGACGCGGTAGCCATTCACGGCCTCACCGCCGACTTCCTGGCCGACAAGCCGAAGTTCGCGGAGGTCGTCGACGAGATCCGCGACTTCGTGCAGGACGCCGAGCTGATCATTCACAACGCCGCGTTTGACCTGGGTTTCCTCGATATGGAATTCCAGCTTCACGGCCTGCCGCCGTTCCGCAAGCACGCCGGCAACGTGATCGACACACTGCGCGAAGCGCGCCAGATGTTCCCCGGCAAGCGGAATTCCCTCGACGCCCTGTGCGACCGCCTGGGCGTGAGCAACTCGCACCGTACGCTGCACGGCGCCTTGCTCGATGCCGAACTGCTGGCCGAGGTCTACCTGGCCATGACGCGCGGCCAGAATTCGCTGGTCATCGACATGCTCGACGGCAGCACCACCCAGGGCGAAACCCGCGCCATGGCCGACCTGTCCACCCTCACGCTGCCAGTACTGCTGGCAACGGAGGCCGAGGTCACCGCTCATTTGGGCGTGCTCAAGGAACTGGACAAGGCCAGCGGTGGCAAGACGGTATGGAAGACCGAAGCTCCCGCGGAGGCCACGGTCCAATAGGCCGGCGAGCCGACCAGCCAGTGCCGTGGCCCTCACAACTATTTTGAAGAAAGTTTGAGAAAGGGCTTTACAAGATACTGAGCCATCGGCATAATCTCGTTTCTCCGCTGCACGACATCAGCAACAACGGTGACGAAGCAGTAAGGGGTGGTTAGCTCAGCGGTAGAGCACTGCCTTCACACGGCAGGGGTCACAGGTTCAATCCCTGTACCACCCACCAGTACATGGCCCGCAACGCCTTACGTTGCCGAGAACCCGGAAAGCTAACGCTCTCCGGGTTTTTTGTTGTCTGCCTTTCTTGACGTTCGGCAACAGTGCCGGCTCATACAAAACGTACCGGTGCAGTGTCCGTCGGCGAGCTACAGAAAATCTTCCATAAGGCTGTCCTCGTCAGTACCCAATATCTGCCGAGATAGTTCGAACTGCTTTGCAATGTGCATGTTCACCCGTGCAGCAATCCACATGGCAGGCGTGCGCATGGCATCGATCTCGCCGGCGGCGGCGGCAACGATACGCTCGGCGCCCCAGGTTGCATCACGACTGATTTCCGGGTGGTCAGTAATGAGACTCTTCGCAGCATCCACATAGCCGGCAGAATTTGCGTCAGGTCTACATTCGAACGCCCAGGCGTCGTGCATCGGGTAGTCGATTCTCGGCACGTAGTGACCACCGGCCGCTGGGTAGGTCCGCGCATGAACCGAGCAGTGATCTCCATAGATTGCCGCATCCGGCCCGATTTCGGCATGCAAGACCCTCTCAAGGAGATTAATCACGCCGCGCTTCCCACCTGAACCTGCATCTATATGCGACACCACACTCGCAGGGAAGCTGGTCGCCAGCACCGCGACAATGGCATCCTCCACTTCCTGTCGAATGCTATTTATTGCCGTTACGCATGCAGCCAGAGAGGCGGCGAAAGTCTCTCGAATATAGCCCGCATCGATAATCACCAGCCCGTTCTCGCTCTTCGACAATGCGGATAACGCAGCAGTAACCTTGTCAACATCCTCGCTGAATCCGCTGATGCGGAAAGCAACTCGGTGGGTGCCGCTCTGCTCCAGTTCGCGTGCCTGATGTATGACTTGGGAGATCTTTGCCGACGGCGTGATTTGAAGCACAGGTACCACATTGGGTATTCCGGCGACAAATTTTTGCCAGGCGGCGAAATTCCGCTCAGGTTCCAGCAAGGATTGCGTTGAAGAATTCATGCGGGAAGGTTCGCGCGTAACGTCGAGGATGAAACTCCTGCCCCCGGTTGCGGCCCTGACCCTTTGAATGGATTCCTCGATACCTTCCTGCTTAGGCCACGCACCTGCGGTGAAGATTGGAAGAAGGTCATTCTTGCAGGCATCGTCCAGGCGATCATATCCAAGGACCTCCGCGGGTCGTGCGCGGAGCGACGGATAGTAGTTGAAGCTCTCGAAGTAGCTCATTAGCGTATTGGTGCGGGCTCAGGCGTACGCGCTTGCGCGGCGAAAATCGTTTGTCTGCCTGCAATTCGGAAAGTCGCGAACTAAGAGCAGCGATCTTCTGACTCATACCGGAAATGAGTCTCACCAGCCTGAAGGCGATGATCCCCGCCGTGACGGATGCCAGCAGTGCAGCCGTCCATCCCGAGAGGATCAGCAACCTTACATTCGGCTCCTTCTCCACAGAGCTGTAGATCGAGAATCCAAGTCCTGCGACGCCGACGACGGCACCGATAACACCGATCCAGAAACCCCCAATCGTCGGTGTAATCGTATCTACCGAGGAATACTCATCCATTTGATCGGTCCCACTGGCCCGCTACTCATCCAACCCCACCGACACCGCCGACAACGGCGCCGGGGCTACGGGAACCTGGATCACCACCGGCGCACTTCCATGGGTCACGGTTGCGGGCGCTTGCGGCTGGCCGACATTCCAGATCGTGACCAGCAGACCGATCACGCCCAGTACAAAGGCGCCAAACATTGCCACCAGCGACGCATGGTTCCAGCGGCTGCATTCGAGAATGACCTTGTTGATATCGGCGATGGCCTTGTGGATATCGGCGCGCACTTCGGAGATATCGGCCTTGGTCACGATATTGGCCTTGATAACGGCAACGCTGCGCTCGAGTGCACGCAAGCGGCCTTCGGTGCCGCCCTCATCGGGCGGCTCGCCGCCATTGAACCCACCACCGCCAACGATTGGCCTGACCTGCCGGCCGCGAAACCGCTCGTGCATCATGACTACCCCCTCTCACGATTCTTGTACGCCAGCCTCGCCTCAGGACAGCCTTCGCAGGCTTTGCAGGCTTGGCTGGCCTTGCTGAGATCGTCGAACGTCCGTCATACCTTTCCCCAGGTACGCGCGACGCCCGGCGTCGAATTTGCTATGGTATGCAGCGTCGTCTATCCATTGAGATCTCCGTTTGCTTCCCCGTCATCAGGCTGCGCGGGAAACCTCGGACTTCAGTCCGGGGATGGATAGCGCGGCGTGCGCGG